>NZ_LGUG01000013.1:328-360954 GCF_001274715.1 Aneurinibacillus migulanus
CTTTCGCCGGTTTATCTGCATTCTTGTTTTATACAAACAATTATTTGGCAATAATGGTCATGCTTGTGAAACTTTCCTTGATTGTTACACTTGTATTGAGAGTGCATCATTGTTAAAATAAAATGACATTGTTTAAATACAGAAGCATTTTACACCTTAAAATTGATTTTATTGATGGAGGGGTAGCGAAGTGGCTAAACGCGGCGGACTGTAAATCCGCTCCCTCAGGGTTCGGCGGTTCGAATCCGTCCCCCTCCACCACTCACATTGGGGTATAGCCAAGCGGTAAGGCAACGGACTTTGACTCCGTCATGCCCTGGTTCGAATCCAGGTACCCCAGCCATTGTGAGCCATTAGCTCAGTTGGTAGAGCACCTGACTTTTAATCAGGGTGTCACTGGTTCGAGTCCAGTATGGCTCACCATTAGTAAATAGCCATTACTATGAAATGTTGACATTATGTAGTTAATATTCATCGTATGGACTCTCACCTTGTAATAAGGAAGTTCTGCTAAAAGCAGGCACGTCCTGTGCCTAACGCAGAACCTAGCGCATCGTGCGCATCGGAGTCCAGTATGGCTCACCATTTCAATATGCGGGTGTGGCGGAATTGGCAGACGCACTAGACTTAGGATCTAGCGCTTCGGCGTGGGGGTTCAAGTCCCTCCACCCGCATTACCGGAAGTAGAAGGTTAGAGAAGAGCTTCCGCTTTTTATCTAACCTTCCGCTTCTTTAAATGCGCGGACATAGCTCAGTTGGTAGAGCACGACCTTGCCAAGGTCGGGGTCGCGAGTTCGAGTCTCGTTGTCCGCTCCATTACTATTCATCTGCAAAACGATGAATGATCTTCTTTGCTCAGATGAAATCAGTTGTACCCGTAAGGGTGCTCCATTACTATTCATCTGTATAACAATATATGTGCCCGTAGCTCAATCGGATAGAGTGTCTGACTACGAATCAGAAGGTTGGGAGTTCGAGTCTCTCCGGGCACGCCATTTATGCCGATGTGGCGGAATTGGCAGACGCGCACGACTCAAAATCGTGTTCCTTCGGGAGTGTCGGTTCGACCCCGACCATCGGTACTATGCGTATGAAAAAGCACTTTTCCCTAATATACAGGGAAGAAGTGCTTTTTCTGTTGATTCTAGAACATATTTTTTAACATGGATTGAACCATCGGATTCTGTAACAGCTTGGCTATTTGGGTGAAATCTACGCCATTCAGCATATCATTAAGACTGTCTTTTTTTCCTGCTTTTCCTGTCTTTTTTCCTCCTGATTTTGCTGTTTTAGTAGCCACCCCACTATTCAATCCCTTTTTTATTAGTCCCTGTACAGCAGGATTTTGAAGTATTTCCGCTATTCCGGCCATATCTAATCCTTTTCCACCGTTCCCCCCTAATCCAAAGGGCAGGGACTTGGGTTCAGGCTCACGTTTTTTTCCTAGAATCGGAAAAAGAGGAGCGCGACGACGCGGCTGTTGTTCCGAATTAGGACGGTTTCGTGTTCTTCTCTTTCTAGAAGGCTGTTCGCTCTTTATTTGGTTTAATTGTGTAAGCATGTTTTCGATTTTGTTCATGGTCTCCCTTGCTTCATACATCTGGCTCTCCATTTCGGAGAGAGATGTTTCGATTCCGCTCAATCGTTTGTTTACAACTTCTTGCCTTCCGTTTGTCGTTTTTCTTTTTCTTGGTTGTTGTGCCATCCCTCATCACCTCCTTCTATAGCAAATGGCATATACCCTATACATATTGTATGTAGCAATAAAACCAATAGGGATAAGGCATGTACCCAGATTAGCGGGATATCTGCTATACTGGACATAATGTAATGGGGAAGTGAGGATGCACCTTTATGAAGAGGTTCTTGACATATGGCCTCACTTACAAACATACCCGTGTATTGGAGATACTGAAGGTAATCGAGAAGAAGTATTATTCATTTCTTTTAATGCTTGAGGAGTCAAGGATTTCGGAGCCTATGTCGTCCGGCTCAATCGTACTAGACAGGCATTTGATGAGCTCCAGTAAGAATGCGATTTATTATTAGCAATTTGGGTGATTTGTTGCTTATTTTACAAAATGAATGATGGGGGAAAGAGATTTGCATGAAAAAACAACAGGGAAACATATTGCGCCATGAAGAGGCAAGCGCAAAAGATATCTACTTAAAGCGCCCGGTTATGTACAAGTTAATCGAGACATTGCTTTATATTATTGTAATGTTTGGCCTCTTAAACTTCTTGCCGCAGGGACGTATGACCGTATTTATTATCGCAATGGCTGCTGCTATTATTATCGTGGGGTTTGCACCGATGATTTACAAAGCGATTCTGCACCCGACATATAAGCTTTCGCGTACGCATCTTGTTCTGCGTGTCGGGAAGAATGAAGAGAGCGTGCCGCTAAACGAATTGCAGCGTGTCAGCGTGTGGAAACCGACATATCGGACTCGGAGCGGGAAGAAATACCATGTTATGGCTTCACAAGAATTCCTTGAAGAAGTAGATAAGCAGATTGCACGTATACAGAAAAGAGGGAGATAAGGTAATGGATGGAACAGAAGAGTATTACCGGGACGTCTGGGCGGAGATTAATTTAGATGCTATCGGAAAGAATATCCGGACGTTTCGTAAACATATTCCCGCAGAAACGAAGATTATGGCCGTAGTAAAAGCGGATGGTTATGGACATGGAGCATACAGAATCGCTCAAAAAGCGTTAAACGAAGGGGCTGAATGGTTAGGTGTAGCACTGCTGGATGAGGCACTGGAACTTCGAAGTCAGGGTATTACTGCGCCCATTCTTGTGCTTAGTTCATTTCCGATACGCGGCATCAAAGTCGCTATTCGCCACGACATTGCTATGACGGTATACCAACAAGACATAGTAAAAGAAATATGCCGGGAAGCAGAGAAATTACAAAAGACTGCAAGAATTCACATGAAAGTCGATACGGGCATGGGAAGAATCGGTATGCGCACGGTGGAAGAAATTAGAGCATTCGTTGATTTTGCGCATACTTGCCCATGGATCGAAATTGAAGGCATGTTTACCCATTTTGCTACCGCCGACGAAGAAGACACCGCGTATACGCTTGAACAATATCGCATGTTTGAGGGTTTGATCGATGAATTGGGGGCATATGGTAACACGATTCCGCTTCTATATACAAACAATAGTGCCGCCGCAATGTTCTACCCAGAGAAAAGTCGACATATGATCCGTTTGGGAATTAGTTTATACGGTCAATATCCTTCTGATTATGCTAAAACGACAAACATTCCTCTTGTACCTGCTTTTAGTTGGAAGGCGCGCGTAAGCCATGTCAAGCGGGTGCCAAAAGGAACAAAAGTTAGCTATGGAGCGACATATGAAGCACCACAAGAAGCCGTGATAGCAACCATTCCAGTGGGCTATGCAGATGGTTATAATCGTCTTCTGTCGAATAAGGGATATGTGTTGATTAAGGGAGAGCGTGCACCGATCGCGGGAAGAGTTTGCATGGACCAATTTATGGTTGATGTTACGCATATTCCTGATGTAGCTGTGGGAGAAGAAGCTGTGCTTATTGGAAGTCAAGGAAACGACGAGATTTCTGTTGATGAGATGGCGAAGTGGCTTGCGACAATTAATTACGAGGTAACTTGCATGGTTAGTAAGCGAGTACCGCGCGTATACATGGAGAATGGCCGGGTTGTTTCAGTTAGCAACCGTATATCGACAAGCTTTTGTCAGGAATAGCCGCATAAAACGCGATACCTCCTGTTGTGACACAGAGGGAATCATGGTACAATCAGTAAGAATCGAGATAGGGACCAGAATCTCTTCTAAAAATGGAGAAGAGAGGCAGGAATTTGCCGGTATTGCTCGAATAGTAAAATAGGGAGTCGAATGCTCCCGTTTGTCGAACCGTGTAAAGTATATTTTTGTATGGGCTACGCCATACTGGTAATGTGTCTTTCGCGCGGTCTTTCAACTTGTGAAAATGTTGTATAGCGTTGGTGTTGGAGGTGCGATGGTCTTGTCTAAAATGGACACGAAGCGTATCATGATTAGCTTGCCAGATCATCTATTACAGGAAGTGGATGGATTGGTTGAAAAGGAAAAATCAAATCGTAGTGAATTTATCCGTCAGGCAATGAGACTGTATCTGAAAGAACGTAAAAAGCGTCATATCCGTGAGATGATGCAGCGCGGGTATATGGAGATGGCAAACATCAATTTGCATATGGCGAGCGAGGCTTTTCAAGCCGAAGAAGAAGCCGATCTGACGTTGGGACGTTTAGTGAGCGGGGTGTAGTGTGTGATCGTGAAGCGTGGCGACGTATATTTTGCGGATTTATCCCCCGTTGTCGGATCGGAGCAAGGCGGAGTCCGGCCCGTATTGGTCATACAGAATGATATAGGGAACCGCTTCAGTCCGACAGTAATCGTCGCAGCCATTACGGCACAAATACAAAAAGCCAAGTTGCCTACTCATGTGGAGATCGATGCGAAAACGTATGCATTTGACCGTGATTCCGTTATTCTTCTTGAACAGATACGTACGATCGACAAACAAAGGCTAACGGATAAGATCACACACCTGGACGAAGAGATGATGGAACGGGTAAATGACGCTCTCCAGATTAGTTTAGGACTTATTGATTTTTAAGATATTCAGAATGTATTTGATTCCTAAGAGGCTGCTGTGAAACACGGTAGCTTTTTTTTCGTTGAATGACAAAAAAAGCCCTGGAAGGATGTGGGTCCATGGAAGTAAAACAGATGGTTTCGGTTATTGCAGGAGAGTTGCAAATTGCTTCAGGACAAGTAGAACGCACAATTTCCCTACTGGATGAAGGTAGCACGGTTCCGTTTATCGCTCGTTACCGTAAAGAAATGACCGGAATGTTGGATGAGAACCAGATTCGTTCCATTCAGGAGCGTGTCCAATATTTACGTCAGTTGGAGGAACGGAAAGAAGAGGTCATTCGCCTCATTGCCGAGCAGGATAAATTGACGGACGAGCTGGAGAAGCAGATTCGTGAAGCAGTTAAACTTCAGCAGGTGGAGGATTTATATCGGCCATTCAAGCAAAAACGCCGGACCCGGGCTACCGTAGCCAAAGAGAAAGGGTTAGAACCGCTTGCTACATTTATACTGTCTGCCCGCAATGGAAATCTAGAGGCAGAGGCTTCAAAATATATAAACGGAGAAAAGGGCGTGGAATCGGTTGAGGAAGCCATACAGGGTGCCTTAGATATTATCGCTGAGCAAATGGCAGATGATCCGAATGTACGCAGCTGGGTACGTGAATATACGATGAAGCGAGCTACATTGTCTACTGCTAAAAAGGAAGATGAACCGTCCGAGAAAAAAGTATATGAGATGTACTATGAATACAGCGAACCTGCCTCACGTATTGCACCGCACCGTGTGCTTGCGGTAAACCGTGCGGAACGAGAGGGCATTCTGCGTGTGAAAATTGAACTTGATTTCCTGCCTATTCTGCAGTACCTCGAACGAAAATGGATTCGTAGAGAAAGCGTTGCTTCCGAGCAGCTTAAAGTAACAATAGAGGATAGTTACAAACGGTTGATTGCACCAGCTGTAGAACGCGAGGTGCGTGGATTATTAACAGAAAAAGCTGAAGAGCAAGCTATCCATATTTTCTCCGAGAACCTGCGCCAACTTTTGCTTCAAGCGCCGCTTAGAAATCGTGTCGTACTTGCCCTGGATCCGGCATACCGAACCGGCTGCAAAACAGCTGTGATTGATGAAACGGGAAAATTGTTAGAGGTGGCAGTCGTATACCCGACGCCGCCGCAGAACAAGATAGCAGAAGCCAAGCGAATACTGATTGGACTCATCGAAAAGCACGAAGTGCAAGTAATTGCTATCGGTAATGGAACCGCCTCAAGGGAAACGGAACAGTTTACGGTAGATATGCTTAAAGAAGTAAAGCGCGATATTTCATATATTATTGTCAATGAGGCTGGAGCCAGCGTGTACTCAGCTTCGAAGCTGGCCGGTGAAGAGTTCCCAGATTTAGATGTAGCTGAACGTAGTGCTGTATCGATCGGACGCCGGCTTCAGGACCCGTTAGCAGAACTGGTTAAAATCGATCCGAAATCCATTGGCGTAGGGCAATACCAGCATGATGTATCGCAGAGCAAATTGTCGGATAGCCTGGAGTTCATCGTCGAATCGGCGGTGAACTATGTCGGCGTAGACGTCAATACAGCTTCCCCGGCGCTCTTACAGTACGTATCCGGCGTCTCGAAACAGGTAGCGAAAAACATCGTTGGACGTAGAGAAGAGGCAGGCAAGTATACATCACGAAAGCAATTGAAAGACGTGCCCCGTCTCGGAGCAAAAACATACGAGCAATGTATAGGCTTTCTTCGCATTTCCGAAGGGGAGAATCCTCTTGATAATACGCCTATTCATCCGGAATCCTATAAAAGCGTGGCTGTACTTCTGAAAGAACTGGGGATTCGTCCAGAAGAAATCACAAGTGAGCAGGCGAAAGCAAAGCTTAAAGAAGTAAATGTAAAAGAAATGGCCCAAAGACTAGATATTGGAGAGCCAACACTGCACGATATCATCGCAAGTTTGCTTCGTCCGGGTCGCGATCCACGGGAAGAGCTACACAAGCCGATGCTGAAAAAAGATGTGCTCGATATTGCCGACTTGACACAAGGAATGGAATTGCAAGGAACTGTGCGCAATGTAGTAGATTTTGGCGCATTTGTCGATATTGGCCTCAAGAATGATGGTTTGGTCCACATTTCGCAATTGAGCCGTCGGTTTGTCAAGCATCCACTTGATGTCGTTTCCGTAGGAGAGATTGTAACCGTATGGGTTAAAGATATTGATATGAAGAAAGGCCGCGTCGGATTGACGATGTTAGAACTGGAAACAGGGGCGGCTGAAAAGCGTTAGCTTTGCCCCCCCTGTTTCTCGTTATATAAGAACCAGCAATCGTTCAGCAGCAGAATCTGCCGCCGATTTTTCGTCTGAAATGCTTTCATTAGCTGGCGTTTCAGCCACTGCGGCATTCTGTTCCCTCCCGTCACGTGATATATGGTCAAGCCTATAATAAACTTATCTTTTATCACTATATGTGACGGAGGGATGAATGTTACTCGTATTCGCCTTCTTCTACCAAATATTCAAGCTGTGCATGCAGTGCGCGAATCTCAGTTAACAAGGCGATGAGCGGATAATTCTCTTCCTGCAGGGAGGCGAACCGTCCTTCTAAATCTGCCAAATAATCGATGCCTTGAATAATGTTGGCACCCTGGGCGTGCAGCTCAAGCTCCGTGCACTCTGCGATAACTTCCGGTATAGCAGGGCGTTCGGATACGGTCAGCTTGCCGATTTCTTTATGCAGACGATGCAGCAGCGCAACGAGCTGATACATGTAACTATCGGGCATAGCAACGAATTGCAATTCTTTTTCTGTTGATAAAATACAGTAGCGCAAGGTAGCTCCCCCTTTCATATGTACGTTCACAAGTGTAGCGCATGTTGGAGACAGGCGCAAGAATGGAGGTGAGGAGATGGAGAGCTTAACGGAGGCGCAGCTGCAGAAGCTTGTCGAACGAATCTCCTCCGATGATTTTACCCGTCCGTTTACACACCGCGCGTATTTCAATCCGCGTCTGCGGACAACAGGCGGTCGCTATGTATTGCGGACACATAATATTGAATTAAATCCCAAACATTATGAGACATTCGGTATGGAAGAACTGGTAGGGATCATTAAGCATGAGCTCTGCCACTACCACCTTCACCTAACCGGTCGAGGATATAAACATAAAGATGCAGATTTTAAACAGTTGCTAAAACAGGTGGGCGGTAGCCGATACTGCCGTTCACTTGCCCCACGTAAAAAACAGGAATACCGTTATGAGCTACTATGCAAAGGGTGCGGTATGCGCTATCTACGTAAACGGCGCATGAATACGAAAAAATACGTCTGCGGCAAATGCAGAGGTTCTTTGGTGCTGCGGGAAGTGGAGGATATTCATGACAGAAAATCGGCGCGATGAGTTCGGACTTATCTCATATTTAACCGGTCGACAGAAGGTGCCTACAGCACTTGGAGAACGGATTACGGTTGGTAATGGTGATGATGCGGCCATCGTTGCTGGACGTACCGGCTATGAGTGGATTGCTTGCTGCGATACGATGGTAGAAGACGTGCATTTTAAGCGTCAAACAATGCTTCCAAGCGATATCGGTCATAAAGCACTGGCATCCAATATTAGTGATGTAGCAGCGATGGGCGGAATTCCGCTGTTTTATCTTGTATCTTTAGGATTGCCACATACGTGGAACGAAGAGGAAATAGCCGAAATCTACGACGGGATGGCGACATTGGCTCTCCGTTATAATATGGCGCTTATTGGAGGAGACACGGTCGCAGTGCCGGGCCCTTTGACGCTGACTGTTACTGTGCTCGGAGAGGTAGAGCAAGATCATGGTCTGCTCCGAGGCAATGCCCGGCCTGGCGACGCCGTTTTTTTGACTGGAACGGTAGGCGATTCAGGGGCCGGTCTGGATATTTTGCTGCAAGAACAATGGGGTGTTGCCAACGTTCCGGTTGAATGGATGTCTCTGGCTAATCGGCATCGTTTGCCAGAACCCGATGTGAAAGCTGGTCGTTTGCTGGCAACGAGCGGTATTCGCATCGCTTTGAACGATATTAGTGACGGATTGGCAAGCGAAGCCTGGGAAATCGCCGAAGCGAGCAATGTGAGGCTGGTGTTGGAGGAAGCAGCAATCCCGCTGAGCGCCCCGGTTCTCCGTTATGCTGATATGAGCGGGAATTGTGCTCTTGATTGGGCGTTTTACGGAGGAGAAGATTATCGACTGGTTGGCTGTGTTTCTGCAGAATATAAAGAGAGTATAAGTCAGGCTTTTGCGGAAAAAGAACTTCCTCTGTACTGGATCGGAGAAGTACAAGCTGGTTCTCCTGAGGTAAGGATTCATTGGCAAAGTGGAAAAAGTACAACACTCCCGAAAAAAGGGTATAATCATTTTAATGGAGAACGGTAAGTTCACGTAGGAAGTGATAATGATGAGAGATGCACAAACATATACGTTTCACACCCGTTCCATGCAAGAAACCCAAGAGTTGGCGGAAAGTGTTGGTCGGCTGGTAGAACCCGGAGATGTTTTTACGCTGACGGGTGATTTAGGTGCTGGCAAGACGACTTTTACGCAGGGGCTGGCCCGAGGCATGGACATTAGCGGTGTAGTCAATAGCCCAACGTTTACGATTATTAAAGAGTATATGGGGCGCTTGCCTCTTTATCATATGGATGTATATCGTATGGAAGATGAACTGGAGGATTTGGGCTTCGACGAGTATTTTTATGGAGATGGCGTGACGGTGGTAGAATGGCCGCAGATGATTGCAGAGCAGCTTCCTGCCGAGCGATGTGAGATTGCGATTACCCGTGGGGAAGGCGACGAGCGAACGCTTATCTTTACGGCATACGGCAGACGATATGAAATAGTATGTGAGGCGATAAAGAATGACCATTCTGGCAATTGATACATCAAACTTCAGTCTGAGTATTGCTGTGTGCACGGAAGATAAAGTGCTCGGCGAATGTGTCACTAACCTGAAAAAAAATCACAGTGTTCGACTTATGCCAATGGTTAGCCAACTATTGGATGAAGTGGAAGTTGAGCCGTCCGAATTGAAGGCGGTTGTAGTAGCCAGGGGCCCGGGCTCGTATACAGGAGTGCGTATTGGTGTCGCTACTGCCAAGAGTATAGCCTGGTCACTTAATATTCCGTTAATCGGGATTTCCAGCCTGGAAGTATTGGCTTGGAATGGCGCTTATTTTCCGGGTCGGATTATTCCGTTCTTCGATGCGCGCCGCGGGCAAGTATATACCGGTGTATATCGTTATGCACCGGAAGGAGGAGTATGCCTTGCGGAAGCCGAACGAATCGTTCTGTTGGAGCAAGCGCTTGAAGAGTGGAAAGCGGCAGATGCCCGAGAATCAATACTGTTTCTGGGGGATGACATTGCTATCCATAAAGATACCATCCAGAACATTCTGGGAGAGCAAGCGGTGTTCGCTCCGGCATCGTATCGAGTTCCACGTGCCGCCCACCTCGCTACAGCGGGCTGGAAAGCTCTCCAAGAAGGTCGTGTTGAAGATACGCAAACATTTACCCCTGTCTATCTTCAATTGGCGGAAGCGGAAGCCAAGTGGCTTGCCAGCCAAAAGAAGTAGGGAGGCAGTATGATGTCAGATGAGTGTATCATTCGACGCATGGAGATGAAAGACCTTGATGGGATCGAAGAAGTGGAGCGACTTTCATTTCAAACTCCCTGGTCGAGGGATTCGTTTATTAATGAGTTAAAGCAAAATGTATTTGCTAGATATTTTGTGGCAGAGAAAGGTGGACGGATTGTCGGGTATGGCGGGATGTGGCTTGTGCTGGATGAAGCACATATTACCAATGTGGCCGTTCATCCGGATTACCGTGGACGATATCTTGGTGAAAAATTGATGCACCGATTAATGGGGCATGCCGCAAGTTCCGGTGCTGCTGCTATGACGCTTGAAGTGCGCCGCAGCAATGAAACGGCAAAAGGACTGTATAAAAAGCTTGGGTTCGTAGAAGAGGGCATACGGCCAGGTTATTATACGGACAATGGGGAAGATGCCATTATTATGTGGGTGAGATTAGAACAGGACAGTGAAGAGCGGAAAACCCTTGAATTATAAGGGTTTTCTATTTGCTCATTATCGTTAAAAACCCCAATTGCCCACATTTTGACCACCTTTAGGATTGCGACATGATAACTAAGGGCAACCGAATAAATCAGATAGCCGCTTCTTTTTGGAGGCGGCTTTTCTTATGACTTTATACGTCACTCCTCCCATGATATACGCTTATTGCAGAGGCAAATGAAATGAAGTGGAACGAGTCACCTCCTGTCGGCTGATTATCGGCAAGAAGCCCGTTGACCGCATGCGGGTAAGGAGTGAATCGCGGCGGCCTCCTGGTGCCGAAGTAAACTAGGATATCAATTAAAGGAGCGGAGCCGTTAAGTTGCGCTTTTTTCGTTGGTAGAAAACAAGGGAGGCGATACGTTTGGGATTTAGAGATGTAGTTATAGCAATCCTTTCACTGGCTGACCTGGACGCATTAAAAGAAATAACACCTTATGATTTAACTTGCTCATAAAAAAGTATCTCCATTTTTTTATTGTGTATGGGTTTTATTAATCATTTTATAACATGAAAATTCTTGGTTGGTATGATTACAAGAATATTAAATTCGATATAAAATCTTGTGCGAACAATAAGTTTTCAATATAGATCAAATTTTCTATTTATGTTAAACTCATCCATATATAATTCGAAGGTGAGTGATTTTTATGACAGTCAGCTCAAAAGTATATATAACTAAATTCAAGGTGCTGAAGCGGTAATCTAGTTTTATTGCCCTTCAGTAAAATAACAACACACGGAGGGTAAATATTTATGTCTTTTAGTAATTATGGAGAGCTTTGTACAGAAGTTTATGATTTTACAAAAAAAATAGGACAGTCACTCGGTGGGGATATAGAGTATTATCAAGAAAAGCTTAAAAATTGTAAAGGACGTATTCTTGAAGCAATGGTTGGTTCTGGTCGTGTAATCATTCCTCTTTTAGAAGCTGGTCTTAATGTAGACGGGGTTGACTATTCTGCTGAAATGTTAGCTTCTTGTCGTCAACGCTGTGAAGAATATGGGTTAAAACCTAATTTATTTCAATCAGATTTAAAGGAACTTTCTTTACCTAATAAATATGAGGTAATTATTATTCCTGCTGGCTCTTTTTTATTAATTGAAAAACGAGATGAATCAATTAAAGTTTTAAAGAGATTGTATGAGCATTTGGAAATAGGAGGTAGACTAATTCTCGATATTTTTCTACCTGATAAAAATTTTAATGTAGGTACTTATGGTGAGACATCAACATTTACTTTTCCTAATGGTGATATAATTACAATGGAAAGTAAACTTGTTGAAGCTGATTTATTCAATCAGTATAAAGTTTCGTATTTAAAGTATGAAAAATGGCGTAAAGGAAAACTAATTCAATCGGAGTTACAACGTTTTGCATTACGCTGGTATGGTGTTGAAGAATTTAAATTGGTGTTACAAAGTATAGGATTTTCTGAAGTTGTAGTGACCGCCGACTTTGATTACAATAAACAACCTACAAATAGTAATCAGCAATTCGTTTATGAAGCTTACAAAAAATAAATCTTAGGTAAATAACATAACCTATATAAATTACACTTGATATTTTGACAGAGGAGTGTGGTTGGAAGGAGGAGATTTCGGAAAAAAGAAGAGGTTGGATGCGCCCTTCGATCCGGCAGAAGAAAGGGGAGCGTGTCTTTTTCCAACCGCTCCCATCCACCCATCGCTCTTCCTTCTTTTCTTCCCTCTCACCACAAGAATTTGTCGATTTATCAAATCAGATGTATATAGGTATTCTGAAAACCTCTTTCCAATACGTAAATCGTGCAGCACCAGCTACTCGCTTGGTTTTCTATGAAGATCTTGTGGTTGTCTTAGGTGCTACCTTTGCTTTACTCACAATTATTATTACATCGTTAACATCTTTTGCCGCTCTTGACGGCGTAGTAACCATCTTAATCGGATTGCTCATGTTCGTTGTTGCCTTTCGAGTAGGATTTGATAGCATGGTTGGTTTGATCGGTGTAGCAGCCCCTCATGAAGTAGAAGAAAAAGTGGCAAAACTCATCCTTTCGGATAAGCATGTAACGGATATAAATGAAATTCGTATTATACAAGAAGGGCGCTATTACCATGTTGAATCTCTAATTGAATTACGTCCTGGATTTTCATTAACTGACGCTGATGATATTAAATTTCGGGTTCAAGATAAATTAATTGCTGATCCTGACATCACTGATGTTATGTTAGGGATTATTGAAGATAATGGAGTTAAAGACTGGACACCAGAAAAATTAAATCAAGTTAAATAAAGATAAAGCAGCTCCTTATTTTAATATAAGGGGCTGTTTTTTACATAAAAGGGCTGCACATACCGGGCTGAGTCAAAGAAAAATATGGATGTATAACGTAAAAAAGCCTCGCTACTCGTATGAATAGCGAAGCTTTTTTTACAATTTCCTTACTCATTTACTGCGCTTGAATATTGTTCATGTGTTTGCTTGCGTATAAAGAAAAGGTAGATTAAATGAAGGACAATGACTACCGGAACCCCTATATAAATGGTCATTTTGGTGCCCTCACCAAACGCCAAACTAATCAGCACAATTAAATTAAAGCTAAATGCGAGGATCGGTACTACAGGGTACAATGGGGTACGAAAACCCAGGTCACTCACTTTCCCCCCTTCTGCAAGATAGCGCTTACGGAAAAAGTATTGGGAAGCAGCAATGCTCATCCATGCAAGAATCGATGCCATTCCTGCTACAGAGAGAATCCATGTATAAACTGTATTAGCGGCAATTTTTGAAGCGAGAATAGAAACGCAAGAAATTCCCATACTGGCAATTAAAGCAAGTAAAGGTACCCCTTTACCGGTTAATTTTTGAAATGATTTTGGAGCCATTTGTGCTTTTGAAAGAGAATACAACATTCTAGTGGTAGCATAAAGCCCGGAATTAGCCACCGACAAGAGTGATGTAATGATGACAAAATTCATAATATCTGCTGCGTAAGGTATTCCAATCTTATCTAAAGCCGTAACAAAAGGACTGACATTTGGCTTAATTTCTTGCCAAGGAACAATTGAAACTAGAATGACAATTGATAAAACAAAGAATAAGATAATCCGATACGCTGTTTGATTGATTGCCTTTGGTATCGTTTTTTCCGGTGATTCGCTTTCTCCCGAGGCAATCCCCACGAGTTCAGTTCCTCCTAAGGAATAGTTTACCGCCAACATGGCAATAACCACAGCCAGTGCCCCGTTAGGAAAGAATCCAAATTCAGTTAAGTGTGTAAACATAGGAGCAGATGTTTCTCCATGAATCGGAACGAAACCAAATATAACAGATGCGCCGATTAGAATAAACAGGACAATGGTGACTACTTTAATGCTAGCAAACCAAAATTCTGTTTCTGCAAAACTGCGTGCAGAGAAAGCGTTAACAGAAAATAAAATGATACCGGTAAGTAATGACCATAGCCATGGGGAAATATCGGGAAACCATCTTTGCATCTGCATCCCTATCGTCACAATCTCAAAAGCCACGGTTGAAGACCAACCTATCCAATAAATCCAACCAACTGTAAAACCTGTTGATGGATGAATATATTTAGTCGCATACGTTTGGAATGAACCAGATACTGGCATAGCCACTGTCAATTCCCCTAAACACAACATAACTAAATACATAATAAATCCGCCCATCATATAGGCTAACACTGCACCTAGTGGTCCTGATTGGCTAATTGTATAACCAGAACCATTGAAAAACCCTGCACCAATTACACCGCCTAAAGCAATCATAAACAAGTGGCGGCTTTTCATTTCTCTTTTTAGACTTTGTTCCTGATTTAATCCAGCCATACACAACCTCACTTTTGTAAAAATTAATATAGGTGACTCTCCATCACTTTTTCAGGAGAGATGCCCTAATTACCTCACACTACTAATAAAAACAATATTTTTATCATAATTAGTTGAATGATATTATTATTTCAAAAGTTGAACAATTGGACAATTCGACAAGATTACAAAAAAAACGACATTTTCTTATACAAGGTGTATAAGAGAACCGTTAAAAAGGTAGATGGTGGAATAAATTTTCTTCAGGAAGTCAGTTTGATTCTATATTTTTCTAAAATATATTAAATTTATATTTTTTAGTAAAAATAAACAAAATAAATATTTAGAATTTAATTACTACATTTAAAGGGTTAAAATTATGTACTATTAGTACGATAAGAATAGTAGTTAAGTCTTCTGTTGCAAATAAAAGGAGGAGCATTGGTGAGATTTACATTACAATCATTACGGGCTAAATTAATCATTCTATGTTTGTTTATTTTATTAGTACCTACTATCTGTATAGGTATCAGTACGTATGAATACTCAAAAAGTAAGTTGGATGAAGCCGGAAAAGCACAATTGAAAAATAATGTTAAGTTAGTCATAGGCATGATTAAGCTTATGGATGAACAAGTAAAGGCCGGGCATCTAACACGTGAAGAAGCCCAAGAAAAAATTCGGCAAGAAGTATTGGGTGAGAAGAATTCCGAAAATAAACGTTCCATAAAAAAAGAATACACAGTAGGCGAAACGGGATACATATGGGCTGTAAATAAAGATGCTGTTTCTGTTATGAATCCTTTTAATGAAGGACAAAGTTTAACAGATGTTAAAACGAAAGACGGTGTTATGTTAGGGAGGGAAATTGTTGAAAAAGGAACAAACGGTGGCGGTTATCTGACATATAAATGGATAGCACCAGATACAGACGAGATTGAAATGAAAGTTAATTATGTTGAACTAGAGCCAAACTGGGGCTGGATTGTTGGTTCAGGTGCTTACTTCAAGGAGTTTAATAGTGGTGCCAAGCAAGTTTTATATCTTGTTTCTATTATTGCAATCATCTTTGTTTTGTTAGGTACACTGGTTGTAAGTTATTTTTCGACACGCTTTACAAAGCCAATTCTGTTAATCGGTAAGAGGTTGAATAATGTAGCGGAAGGCGATTTTACGGTTGAAGAGGTTAGTATTAAATCAAAAGATGAGATCGGCGAGCTGGCCCGGGATTTTAATAATATGATAAAAAGCATGCGACATCTCATCAGCGAAGTACATGCGTCTACGCAACAGGTTGCTGTCTCCTCTCGGGAATTAACAGCAAGTGCGGAACAAACAAGCAAAGCAACGGAACAAATTACGATTGCAATACAAGAATCCGCAAGCGGGGCGGAAGAGCAGCAAGTCGCATTACAGAAAACAACAAATTCCCTTGAGGAAATATCAGTTGGAATGCAGCGCATTGCCGAGAGCGCCTCGACTATTTCTGAGTCTTCCACAGATACGGCAGAGACGGCCAAATTAGGTGGAGTCGCTTTACAAGGGACGGTTAAGCAGATGAATTCGATTAATAAGTCCGTTAATGAATCAGATGCTGTAATTAAGCTTTTGGATGGACGGACAAAAGAGATTGAAGGAATGTTAAAGACAATTATAGATATATCCGATCAAACCAATCTGCTGGCACTAAATGCGGCGATAGAAGCCGCGCGTGCAGGGGAGCATGGCCGTGGATTTTCGGTTGTAGCAGAAGAAGTTAGAAAACTGGCGGACCAATCCAATAAGTCTTCTAATCAAATTTCGAAGCTTATCGAAGAAATCCAGAAAGATATGGAGCAATCCATTCAGACCATGGACAAGGTAAAAGAAGAAGTAGGATCAGGAATACAAATCGTAAATGAAACAGAACGGAAATTCGATGCTATCTTGCGTTCAACAGGACAAATTTCGCAACAAATTGAGGAACTAGCCAGTGTAACCCAGCAAATATCGGCCGGGGTACAAGAGATTTCAGCAAGCGGGGAGAATGTTGCAAGCATTGCACAGCAAGCCTCTGGAAACTCGCAAAGTATTGCTGCGTCTGCCGAAGAGCAGCTTGCGTCGATGGAGGAGGTTACATCATTGGCGACGTCTTTATCGAACATGGCGGAGGAATTACAGGAGCTAACTGTCAAATTTAAATTTTAAATATGATACTGAAAGAGGGTGTCCCAAAAGTGATGGGGCACCCTTCTTCGATACCGTATAAACGTATAGAAAACGGTAAGTAACCTATATATTGGATTCTATTTGAGACCAAACAACCTTTTGACTCAGCCTCATAATGCAGATGATTAGAATGAGGATGGAAGCAAGGAAGAGAAGTAGGGGGATACGAATGCCATTAATATAACGTAGAAAAGAGATACTCGACAAATGTGCGGATAGCAGTTAATACAAACTACAAAAAAGTGAGGTAGTGATATAATTTATTCGTAAAGGATATACAAATCCATTGCAGACATATGTACGGAAAGGAAAAGAAATATGCCATTTTTGCGCTTTAAAGGGTTCGATAGTACCCTTCTTAAAACAATCTCTCCGACACTTATTAAGGAATTCTCTCACATAGCCAGCATTCCGAAGGACATCGTGAAAATCGAGCTTCTTACCGTCGAACAAATAACGGATACGCCTCCAAGCCTGGAAATCCTTATGTTCCAAAGAGAACAGAAAAAGCATGATGCACTTGCCTCTATGCTTTACGACATGTTAAAAGAGCATGGGTATACAAATGTCCATATTTTCTTTGTTATACTAACACCTTCACTTTATTACAAAGAAGGACGTCCATTAAAGGAAATTCCGAAAATAGAAGTGTCATCTTCTTCCTAAGTGTTAATTAAAAAATCTTTTTATGTAAATAACCACCTAGTCTGAAAACAGGCCGGGTGGTTATTTATCATAAATTATGTGATTACGTTCTTTGTTCCACTCCATGTCTCATAAAACAGCTTTTTATCACGTCGGAATACAGTAAACAACACATGAACGACCAAAACAATGTCTACCATAAATAGTACCAACAGCAAAGGTATGAGTACAACAGGATGAAATTGAAGAGAAGCGCCGATAATGAATAGGTAATGCAATCCGCCGACGGCAAAGTATAAGACTCCATATCGCATGATAATCTCTTGTAGCTTAAGTTTGGGTCCTTGTCCTTGCAGACGAATGCGTACAATAAATTTACCGAGTGTGCGTCCGTTGGTGGCATACGGAAGCAGAACAAAGTAAGCAAACATAGGTATGGCAAGACCCAGTGGGCTTTCCGGGTCCCAAAACAAAGCAACGAGAAAAGACAAAATGAACCAGTCAATTTGCAAGGCGATAATTCTTCGAATATAAGATACACGTGTGGCTGATAAATCCACATAATCATCAAGATGCTTTGGATGAGGCAGGATGAGCGTCAACAATGGTGCGAGCGCGTAACCAAGCAGGCCGCCCAGCGTGTTAAGCATGAGATCGTCTACATCGAATAACCGGTATGGGCAATCATAGATGCCATATAGTCCAGTCCCTTGCGTGATCTCGAAAAACAAGGACAGTCCGAAGGCAGCGGCTACCACAAGAAATAGCTTGCGCTGGAAATAATAACGTAAGAACATACCCAACGGAACAAGCAGCAATATGTTGAATACTACTTGAAGAAATGCGCGTTCCTTGAATAGATGAACGTATGTGGTGGGTTGGTTAATCCGTACCTTTGTTTCTCGTACAATATCTTGAACGAACTGAAACGGCATCCATTGCGTAAATGAAGAGCTTGCACCTATGCACGTGTGAGTTGTCGCAGGCAAGGGCAAGATAACCAGATAAAGGGCGGTTAGTAAATATAGCAGAAGCGAGTAGAGCACAAGACTGCGAACTTTGTTTACATATCCATACTTGCGGTACTGTACAATGAGGAATGGTAACGTAAAGAAAAATGCGAGAAGTGGGAATGTCAATAATGCATAGCCAATCGGGAGAAAATAAGTTCCTAACATTTATATCAACCACTTTCAATTCAAAAATAAAGCGTTTATATAGTGTTTCATTAAGTATTACTCAGCTACATTATAGTGAGTAATGTATAATTGAAACATTGATTTGGCTTTCATTATTCTTACGTTTTTGTAAGATGTGTGTACATATTCGAACAAAGAACTGTAGTACAATGTTTTTAGTGTAAGTGGATACAGAATTTCAAAACGTGGGTGAAATATGATGACGAACAATTGGAAACAGAAGGTTTATCAACGGCGTGAAGAAGCGCTCGCTGCAAATAAACCCATACGTATTCTTGGCATCGAGACGAGCTGTGATGAGACGTCCGCTGCTGTTATCGAAAACGGTACCGTTATTCTTTCCAATGTAATCTCCTCTCAAATTGAAAGTCATAAACGATTCGGAGGGGTCGTGCCTGAAGTGGCTTCACGGCATCATGTAGAGAATATTACGGTGATTATTGAGCAAGCATTGCAGGAAGCGGATTGTACATTCGATGATATTGATGCAATTGCGGTAACATATGGACCCGGATTGGTGGGGGCACTTCTTGTAGGCGTAGCGGCCGCCAAAGCGATTTCATTTGCGCGTGGTATTCCGCTTATTGGTGTGCATCATATTGCAGGCCACATTTATGCTAACCGATTTGTAAAAGAGCTTGAGTTCCCGCTTGTGGCGCTTGTAGTATCCGGGGGACATACGGAGCTTGTTTATATGAAAGAGCATGGGGCATATGAGATTATCGGACAGACAAGGGACGACGCGGTAGGCGAAGCATACGATAAAGTGGCACGATCGCTTGGACTTCCATATCCGGGCGGTCCTCATATTGACAGGCTTGCACACGAAGGGATACCTTCTATCCCGCTGCCGCGTGCCTGGCTTGAAGGAACATATGATTTCAGCTTTAGCGGTCTGAAGTCCGCGGTACTTAATACACTGCATAATGCAGCGCAACGAGGGGAGACGATTGAGCCGCAAACGCTTGCTGCCAGCTTTCAGGATTCGGTTGTGGAAGTGCTTGTGGATAAGTCGTTCAGACTTATTCGAGAGCGTCCGGTGAAGCAGCTGCTGTTAGCCGGGGGTGTGGCGGCCAATAAGGGACTTCGCGGGGCATTGACCGAGCGTGCGGAGAGAGAAGGTGTAGAATTGATTATTCCACCACTGTCGCTGTGTACAGATAATGCCGCAATGATTGCAGGCGCAGGCTATATTGAATATAAGAAAGGCAAGTTGGCAGATATGTCGTTAAACGGCATTCCCGGTTTGCCGCTCCAATAAAAAGGCAACCCTATAAAAAGGGTTGCCTTTTTTGTTGGAAAAAGTCGTATTTTGTCAAATCAGTAGAATGATGATGAATAAAATGCTGAATAACGTTATCCACAACAATGTGGATAATGTGGATAAAATAGTGGATAACCTATTATATCAGTATTTTAGATGTTGAAAAGTGTGAATAAGTGTGTGGGTATGTGGAAAAGGAGGACGATGGATTGAGAAAAAAGGCGATTTTTGCTGTTGGATTCTGCGGTGTTTTTTTATCCGTTTTTTTGATGTTTACCACAACTATTCTTGCACAAAACCGCCCTTCTGTTATCGTCCTGCTGGTTCCGCAGTTAACTCGCGAAGATATCCACATGATATATCAGAGCAATGCATTTCCTTTGTTGAAACAAGCAGCGATTGGTGAATTGAATATACGTACAGCGGTTTCTTTAAAAGATATCCACAATATAACGACGATAAGCGCGGGAGTCCGTGCGGCGGGCACTGAATGGGGCCGATACGCGTACAGAAGCAGCGAGAAGCACGCAGAAGCAGTGCCGCTCTATTACATTCATACAGGAGAAATGCCGTCGGGCTTGCGGAATGGAACCATTCTTTTGCCGTATATTCCAGTTCTTATGGAAAATAATGAGCAGAGGAATACAGGGGCCATTCCTGGTTTATTAGGAGAAACATTAGAGCAGCATGGAGTTGAACGGGCTGTTATCGGTAATAGTGACGTAGAGGGCAAGCCTAGCCGTTTGGGAGGGATGCTGACGATGAACAGAAAAGGCATCACTCCACAAGGATGGATAGGGGAAGAAACGCTTATTCACACTTCGCTTTTTCCAGGTGGAAAAAAAACGGATTACCCGTTTTTGGCATACCATATCCGAAATTGGAAATCGCAAGGAAAAGGACTCGTCGTAGCGGAATTGGGAGACCTGGAACGCCTTGCAAGGCATAAAAATTCACTGGACACAAAGAGATATATGGAATTGCGCCAGCGGGTAGTAGAGGAGATCATAACATTTGCTGGAGAGTTGGCTTTGAAAAGGGAGAATAACCAGCGCATTCTCTTGCTGTCGGCTTCGCTTCCAGACAGCGATATTGCTGATAAAAAGCGCATGGCACCTATTGTGTTGTGGGAAAATGGGGGAGACGGAGGAGTATTGACCTCTGGAACCACCCGTCAACCCGGACTCGCTGCTAATATTGACATCGCCCCCTCCATCTTTGTCTGGTTAGGCGTATCGCTGCCTCCTGCAATGAAAGGACAGGCTCTGACGGTAGATCATACATTCTCGCACGAGTGGTTCTGGAAGACTGCCGAGGCAATAGACTACATTTATGCCACCCGCCCTGCTGTGCTGTATCCGTATGTAGGTGTGACGATTGCGATTATTATCCTTTCTGTTCTGATATTATTCTTCGGAGAGCGAAACGAACGGATACGTAGAAAGTGGATACGTTGGCTTCCTTATGTCTTACTATTCATACTTCTGATTCCGTTTTTTTTGCTGCTGCTTCCTTTGCTGCCAGGGTCACCGTCCCCTTTTGTCATTGCATTGTTGTTAAGCGCCGTAGGCATAGGGATTTCGATTATGCTACGCCGACTGCCGTTTGCCGCTTGCTTTTTTGGGGTGGGGCTAGTTAGTTGGCTTCCACCGCTCTTAGATGGATTCACAGGTGGAGAGCTTATCCGTAGATCTTATCTGGGGTATGATCCGGTGATTGGTGCACGTTACTATGGCATTGGTAATGAATATATGGGCGTACTGCTCGGTGGTTCGGTGTTGAGCGTCGCTATGGCCGGAGAGTTATGGAGGAAAAATGCGTGTCGCTATATACCTGCCCTACTAATCGTCATCTGTATAGCAATGGTCCTTTATATGGCTTGGCCACAAGGAGGCAGTAAGGCGGGGGGGATTTTTGTGTTTCTGGCTGTGCTTTTATATGGTATACCTGCCTTTTCCGGAATGGTCTGGCGAAAGCGGTATATTATAGTTTTATTAGTAACGGGGATAGCGGCGGCTGGTTTGCTTTTTATGGTGAACTATCAGATGGCCGATGAACAACAATCACATATTGGTCGCGCATTTGCTGAGCTAATGAAAGGAAATTGGCCTGAAATCGGACGCATTATCGAGCGGAAGCTGATAATGAATTGGCGACTCATACTTGCCTCGATATGGAGTAAGCTGTTTATTGTTAGCCTTCTCGTCTGTTTGCTGTTCATCTATTACAAGAACGAACAGGTACGAAACATTACAAAGCACTATCCGTATTTTACGGCCGGAATAAAAACGATTTCTTTCGGTGCGCTGATAGCGTTGCTGCTGAACGATTCTGGTATCATTGCTGCTTCTCTGGCAATTCTATATGCATTGGTTCCCCTGTTGTATAGGATGATAGATAATAACACATAAGAAAAACTCGTGGGCGCCTTCGCTCGTCCTTTATCCACAAAGAAGCCAATCAAAAAGAGTCCGACCTGTACGGCTGGACTCTTTTGGTATTGTTATTTCCGATGCTATTCCTGAAGCTCTGTCCATTCCTCCAGACAGTTCTCTAGCTTTGATTTCTTTGTTTCCAATTCTTCATTGAATGTTAATACTTTCTCATGATCCTGGAACACTTCCGGTTTGCATAGTTCTTCTTCAAGAGAAGCGATCGATTCTTCCAGCGTTCCAATTAGCTCTTCCAATTCTTCAATACGCCGTTGTCGTTGACGTTCCGCTTTTTTAGCTTCTTTATCCTGACGAAACTTCTCTTTATTGGAAGAAGACGTATCGTTTTGTTTTTCCTCCGCCTCGGTCTGTATGACCGGTGCCAGGGCTGCGGATTGTAATTCCTGAAGTTCTTCCTTCTTCTCAATATAATAGTCGTAGTTTCCAAGATAGGAAATTACGCCGTTTGGCGTCAGTTCAAGCACGCGTGTTGCAATTTTATTAAGGAAGTAGCGGTCATGCGAGACGAACAGGATAGTACCTGGATAATCCTCCAACGCTTCTTCAAGAATTTCTTTGCTGAACAGGTCCAGATGGTTGGTCGGTTCGTCAAGAATTAGCAGGTTGGCTTTTTGTAGCATGAGTTTAGCTAGCGAGACGCGGGCACGTTCCCCACCGCTTAGTTCTCCGACCTTCTTTAATACATCATCGCCGCTGAATAGAAAATTACCGAGTACGGTACGTACATCTTTTTCTTGCATCGTCGGATATTCATCCCATAGTTCATGCAATACCTGCTTGGTCGGATTCAAGCTCTCCTGTTCTTGATCGTAGAAGCTGGGCATGACATTGCTGCCATAAGCAATCGTGCCAGATAAGGGATGTAATCGGTTTACAATCGTTTTTAATAGAGTCGATTTGCCGAGACCGTTCGGACCGAGCAATGCTACGCGTTCTCCGCGGGTGATCTCGAAAGTCAAATGCTGGGCGAGTGGCTCATTTTCATATCCGATGCTTACATCTTGTAGTGTCAGCACCTGGTTTCCGCTTACTTTAGTAATATCAAACGAGAACTGTGCTTTCTTCAAGTCACCGAGTGGTTTATCCATTACGTCCATCCGCTCCAACATTTTACGGCGGCTTTGTGCGCGCTTTGTCGTAGATGCACGGGCGATGTTGCGCTGCACGAATTCTTCGATACGGGAGATTTCGGCTTGCTGCTTTTCGTATTGTCTGATTTGCTGCTGTACCCGTTCGCCTTTCTGAATAAGATAATCTGTGTAATTGCCGACATAGCGCGTAACATGCGTCCGTTCCAGTTCATACACAATGTTGACGAGCGAGTCGAGAAAGAAGCGGTCATGTGATACGACTAGCAGGGCACCGGGATAATTCAGTAGATATTTCTCCAGCCAGCCGAGCGTTTCGATATCAAGATAGTTGGTTGGCTCATCAAGGATAAGTACATCCGGTTCCATCAATAGTAGCTTGGCGAGAGCGAGGCGGGTTTTCTGTCCGCCACTGAGCTGATCGATTGGCGTATCATAATTCTCCGGGAAGAAACGCATGCCATGCAGAACAGAACGCGTCAACGCTTCGTATTGATACCCGCCCTCCTGCTTAAATTGGTCGACGAGATGGGAGTAGGCGTTCATCAACTTTTCATGTTGCGTCTCGTTTGCGATGATAGCAGGGTCCGCGATTTGTTCTTCCATTCGGCGGAGCTCTGCTTCCTGTTCTTTGAAATGAATGAATACGGTCATCATCTCATTCCAGATGGTACGATCCGTATCCAAGCCGCTATCTTGCGCTAGATAGCCGAGTGTGGTGTCCTTTGCTTTCTGAATTTCGCCTTCATCAGGCAGGATTTGACCTGTAATGATTTTGAGTAGCGTAGATTTTCCGGCCCCGTTTACGCCGACTAGGCCCACTCTTTCCCTGGATTGCAGTACCATATTAGTATGGGACAGCACGGGACTCGCGCTGAACGATTTGCTTATATTCAATGCTTGCAGTAAGATCATAAATTATTCACCTCTATAGTTCGTCCACTGCTAGTGTATCTCAAAACGCGGGGGTTAGAAAGCTGATGAAGGGAGAAAAACATGAACGTCGAGGAACGAAAAGAAAGTAAGCGCCTGCTGCGCCGACAAATTCTCAAGCAGAGAGCAGATATCGCTTTATATGAACGAGATCGCCGTTCGGAAGAAGTGATACGTCGTTTGCTTGCTGTGCCGGAAGTGGAAGCGGCACAGCGTCTGTTTACATTCCTTTCGTTCGGAGAGGAAGTGTGTTTGGATCGTTTCATTGCTGAGTGTGATAAGCTAGGTAAAAGCGTATACGTGCCTAAAACATATATGAAGGAAAAGAAGATGCTCCCGTATCGTTTTACAGGATGGGATGCGCTTATCGAAGGAGCATATGGCATCCGCGAGCCGGACGAGACAAAAGGCGATCCCTGGCATGGTGACCCGTTCGATGTCATTCTCGTTCCGGGCGTAGCGTTTACTGAGCAGGGAGAGCGTCTCGGTTATGGGGGCGGTTTTTATGATCGCTTTTTTGCCGGACTTTCACATGTACCTCCGCTTGTTGCTGTCTGCTACGAGATGCAGGTTGTTCCATTTTTGTCTATTGAAGCACATGATCAAAAGGTAGATAAAATTGTGACAGAAAGCAGAGTGATTACGTGTTCATGATTTTGCCACTGTATTGATGTGTAAAAATCGACACAACAGTGACAGGTTATAGTACAATATAATTAGACTTTTATTGAATTTTATTAGTGAATAACGGAGGGTTACCTGAATGTGGAAAATTGGGGTCGTCACTTCAAGCAACTCGGTGTATCGCAAGGAGCGGGAGAATGACTGTTTTCCGAAGCTAGAAGCGCTGCTGAAACATAATCTTAACGTAGCTGTTGCGTATCATCGTGTGTCGCCTGATAATATAGAGATGCTGAAAGAGAATATGATTGAGCTTATCGACCGTGAGAGGGTAGATTTGTTAATCACCATTGGCGGTACAGGATTGAGTCCGGAAGATGTAACACCGGAAGCAACAGAGCTAGTTATTGATCGCTCTGTCCCAGGGTTGGCAGAAGAGATGCGTCGCTGTTCCATGCAGCATTCACGCAAGGTGCTGCTAACGCGGGCGATCGTGGGCACGCGCGGCAACGCTTTGGTTATTAATCTGCCAGGCAGTCTTCCGAGTATGGAATGGTGTTTTGTGGCGATTGCTGACCAGATTTCTTCCGCGTTGTCCATTGTTCAAGGAACAAACGAGAACGTAAATATTTAAGTGGATAACGATTGTGTAGCCGATTTGCAAAAGCTGTGTGTCTAAGAGAGGATTTGAACAGCGCATGAGCACTCAAAATCAAGAGATGCGACTTGTAGAGCACTTAGGTGAACTCCGGCGCCGTCTGATATGGGTAGCGATTATTTTCATCGTTGCATTTATCGGCGGATTTGCATATGCGGAGCCGGTGGTCCGTTATTTTAAGAAAGACGCAGGTATTCAGTGGCACGTATTTGGCATTGCGGACGGGCTGCGTGTGTATATGCAGTTCTCGTTTGTCATTGCGCTCATTATTACGCTGCCTTTTATATTGTATCATCTGTGGCGCTTTATTTCTCCGGGACTTCGCCCGCATGAGCGGAAAGCGGCCGGAATTTTTATTGCGCCGGCATTCCTGCTGTTTTTAACTGGACTTGCTGTCGGATATTATCTTGTATTTCCGATGATCATTACGTTCATGATAAAATTCTCCAAAACGTTGGGCGTAGTAGAGACATTCGGTCTGGCGCAGTATTTCGGTTTTATGTTTAACATTGTGATTCCGCTGGCGCTGTTGTTTGAGCTTCCTATTGTTGTGATGTTTTTGACGCGCCTGCGCATTTTGAATCCAATGCGTATGAAGAAGATGCGCGGATATTCCTATCTTGCGCTTGTTATCGTGGCGTCGCTGATTTCACCGCCCGATTTTGTAAGCCATTTGAGCGTGTTTTTGCCTTTGGTAATTTTATATGAGATTAGCGTCTTAATTTCCCGCTTCATTTATCGTAAGCAGTTGCGGGAAGACGCTGCATGGGAACAGGAATTCTATGGCGAGAAAGAGGAAGACGCTGTACTGCATGTCGATAGAGAATAGATAGAAAAAGGGATAAGAGAGCCGAACCTTCCGGCTCTCTTTTTTTATGAATAAGAAAATGATATCTATATTTCTTATTCTGAGTTCTGATAATTCTCACAGTAAGTAATCGTTCTATTATTAAGGAAGGGGTGGTACTTGCCAAGGAATATTTCTCTGTGAAAGTGGTCAGAATGGAAAAGGAAATTTTTTTGCAATCCGGGGCTTGCAAAAAGGAAATAAAATATATATTATAATAATTGTGTTAGCACTCAGTGAGGTTGAGTGCTAACAAGACATTTAATAGGGAGGTTGTTTTCAGTGTTAAAGCCATTGGGTGACCGTGTGATTATCGAACCTATCGCAAAAGAAGAAACAACTGCTAGCGGAATCGTACTTCCGGAAACAGCGAAAGAAAAGCCGCAGGAAGGCAAAGTAGTTGCTGTAGGAAACGGACGCATTGAGAACGGTGAGCGTATTGCGCTTGAAGTTCAAGAAGGCAACCGCGTGATTTACTCTAAATACGCTGGTACAGAAGTGAAGTACAGCGATAAAGAACTTCTAATCATGCGTGAAAGCGATATTCTCGCGATTGTTGAGTAATCACTGAGAACGGCATTTTGATATACGATTTCTCACCGTTCAGGTAACGTATAGAATGACTACATATTTTAGGAGGGCGAACGAAAAATGGCGAAAGACATTCGTTTTAGCGAAGAGGCGCGTCGCGCGATGCTCCGCGGTGTTGACACGCTTGCAGATGCAGTAAAAGTAACGCTTGGACCTAAAGGTCGCAATGTTGTACTTGAAAAGAAATTCGGTTCTCCGTTAATCACAAATGATGGTGTAACCATTGCAAAAGAAATCGAACTCGAAGATGCATTCGAGAACATGGGTGCACAATTGGTTAAAGAAGTTGCAACCAAAACAAATGATGTAGCGGGTGACGGTACGACAACAGCTACAGTTCTTGCTCAAGCGATGATTCGCGAAGGCTTGAAAAACGTAACAGCGGGTGCAAACCCGATGGTTATGCGTAAAGGTATCGAAAAAGCGGTTCGTGCAGCAGTAGAAGAATTGCATGCGATCTCTAAGCCGATCGAAAGCAAGGAATCTATCGCACAAGTAGCGGCTATTTCTGCTGCTGACGAAGAAATCGGCCAACTGATTGCTGAAGCGATGGAGAAAGTAGGCAAAGATGGCGTTATCACAGTAGAAGAGTCCAAAGGCTTCACAACGGAACTTGACGTTGTAGAAGGTATGCAATTCGACCGCGGATATGCTTCTCCGTACATGATTACGGATACTGACAAGATGGAAGCGGTGCTTGATAATCCGTACATCTTAATTACAGATAAGAAAATCTCTAACATTCAGGAAATCCTTCCTGTATTAGAAAAAGTTGTACAACAAGGCAAGCCGCTTGTTATCATCGCTGAAGATGTAGAAGGCGAAGCACTGGCTACGCTTGTTGTGAATAAACTTCGCGGTACATTCACTGCGGTAGCGGTAAAAGCTCCTGGATTTGGCGACCGCCGCAAAGCAATGCTCGAAGATATCGCTGCATTGACTGGTGGTCAGGTTATTACAGAAGATCTTGGTCTGGATCTGAAATCTGCTTCCCTGCAACAATTGGGTCAAGCGGGTAAAGTTGTCGTAACAAAAGAAAATACGACAATCGTAGAAGGCGTTGGTGAAAAAGCGAACATCGAAGCTCGCGTAAACCAAATCCGTTCTGCTATCGAGACGACAACGTCCGATTTTGATAAAGAAAAACTGCAAGAGCGTCTGGCTAAACTGGCAGGCGGCGTAGCGGTTATTAAAGTTGGTGCCGCTACTGAAACTGAATTGAAAGAGAAAAAACTTCGCATTGAAGATGCGTTGAACGCGACGCGTGCAGCTGTTGAAGAAGGTATTGTTGCAGGTGGTGGTACGGCACTTGTATCCATCTACAACAAAGTAGCTGAAATTCAAGCGGAAGATGATGAAGCAACTGGCGTACGCCTTATCCTGCGCGCGCTGGAAGAGCCGGTACGTCAAATCGCGGCTAACGCTGGTCTTGAAGGCTCTGTTATCGTTGAGCGTCTGAAGAAAGAAGAAGTAGGCACAGGCTTCAATGCAGCAACAGCACAATGGGTAAACATGATCGAAGCTGGTATCGTTGACCCTGCGAAAGTAACTCGCTCTGCGCTGCAAAACGCTGCATCTGTTGCAGCTATGTTCCTGACAACCGAAGCGGTTGTAGCCGACAAGCCGGAACCGGAAAAAGGTGGCGGCATGCCTGACATGGGCGGAATGGGCGGCATGGGAATGATGTAATCCCCGTCCATAGGGATAAACCCCTCCGAATAAATCGGAGGGGTTTTTTGCATGATACAGATATAAGCGATACGCATGTATTCAGATTTTTCTTAACGATACTTATGGTTTATTACGAACATAAGGAGCAAAATGGAATTTTCCTCGCCAAAACACGAACATTACAATGGAAAACATCCAGAACTTTCATATTTTAGTGCTTGACTTTTCCTATGCCTCTGGTAAACTAATCTCGTTATAACTACTACATCTAAATGACCTCATATAATATCGGGGATACGGCCTGAAAGTTTCTACCGAACCGCCGTAAATGGTTCGACTATGAGGACAGATACCTATGCCAGGTTTCTGCCTCTGTATCAAAATATAGATGCACCTGGTTTTTTATTTTTTACAGGGAAAAATAAAACATGCTAAGATGAGAATAATGCTGAATGCTCCTTAGCGCAGCAAGTTACAAAGAGGGGGATTTTAAGAAGATGGACAAGCCGAAAGAATTAGTTGTTGTTCTCGACTTTGGGGGACAATACAACCAGTTAATTGCACGCCGCGTTCGGGATCTTGGTGTGTTCAGTGAATTGATGCCGTATAATACTCCGGTAGAAGAACTGGAGAAACTGAATCCGAAAGGCATCATCTTCTCGGGCGGACCGGCCAGCGTATATGTGGAAGGTGCTCCACAATGTGATACGCGCATTTATGACATGGGCCTGCCGATCCTTGGTATTTGCTATGGCATGCAGATGATGTCGCACAATTTGAAAGGGAAAGTGGAACGCGCCGATGTGCGGGAATACGGACGTTCTGATATCGCGATTCACAACGATTCCCCATTCTTTAAAGGTTTGGACAAAACGGAAACTGTGTGGATGAGCCATACCGACAAAGTAATTGAAGTGCCGGAAGGGTTCCGGGTTGATGCCAGCAACGAGGCATGTCCGGTAGCGGCAATTAGCCATCCGGAGAAGCACTTCTATGGAGTGCAATTCCATCCTGAAGTGCGTCATTCCGTACGAGGCAATGAGATGTTGAAGAATTTCCTGTTCGAAGTGTGTGGATGTGAAGGCAACTGGTCAATGGAGAATTACATCGATATGATGGTAAACGAAATCCGCGAGAAAGTCGGCGATAAGAAAGTATTATGTGCCTTGAGCGGTGGAGTAGACTCTTCAGTGGTGGCCGTACTCATCCATAAGGCGATCGGCGATCAATTAACATGTATGTTTGTCGATCACGGCCTGTTACGTAAAGGGGAAGCTGAAGGCGTAATGGAAACATTCGCAGATAAGTTCAATATGAACGTCATCAAAATCGATGCACGTGAACGTTTCCTGGGCAAACTTAAAGGTGTTTCCGATCCAGAAAAGAAACGCAAAATTATCGGTAATGAATTTATTTACGTATTCGAAGAGGAAGCAGGCAAGCTAACGGACATGGACTTCCTGGCACAAGGTACGCTGTATACCGATATTATCGAGAGTGGTACAGCAACAGCACAGACTATTAAATCCCATCATAATGTGGGCGGTTTGCCGGAAGATATGAAGTTTGATTTAATCGAGCCGTTGAATAAACTTTTCAAAGACGAAGTGCGCAAGGTGGGCGAAGAGCTCGGTATGCCGCATGAAATTGTATGGCGTCAACCATTCCCGGGACCGGGTCTCGGCATTCGCGTATTGGGCGAGGTTACAGAAGAGAAGCTAGAAATTGTACGTGAATCCGACTTTGTTCTGCGTGATGAAATTAAGAAAGCCGGCCTTGAACAGGATATCTGGCAATATTTCACTGTGCTACCGGATGTGCGCAGCGTAGGTGTAATGGGAGATGGCCGTACGTATGATTATACGATCGGTATTCGTGCTGTAACGTCTATCGATGGCATGACAGCCGACTGGGCTCGTATTCCTTATGATGTATTGGAAAAAATCTCAGTTCGCATCGTCAATGAAGTGCCGCATGTTAACCGTGTTGTATATGACATTACTTCCAAGCCGCCGGCTACTATCGAGTGGGAATAATCGTTTAGAAGCGAGAAGAGGAAAAAGGGAGAAAGAAGAAGATGGATAAATTCTTCAGACTGAAAGAAAATAATACGAACGTACGCACGGAAATTATCGCTGGTTTAACAACATTTATTACGATGGCGTACATTCTGATTGTCAACCCGCTTACTCTGACGGCCGGAGGTGCCACGGGCATGGATTTCAATGCCGTGTTCGTGGCCACCGCCCTTGGGGCGGGGCTTGTCACGATCATGATGGGCCTGTTTGTTAATTATCCGATTGCACTTGCGCCAGGTATGGGGCTTAACGCATACTTTGCCGCTGTGGTCATGAGTTCGGGTGGAGCGATTACATGGCAGATTGCACTGGCCTCTGTGTTTATTTCCGGTATTATCTTTTTCATTCTGACTATTACGAAAGTGCGCCAGATGCTCCTGGATGCGGTGCCGGAGTCGTTACGTGCCGCTATTACGGTTGGTATTGGTTTATTTATTACGATTATCGGATTTAAAACCAGCGGACTTCTAACAGGCTTCTATATTGGTCAAGAGGGAGCGAAGCCATTTACGGAGATGACAGCTAACGACTGGCTTTTACAGCTTGGAAACTTCGTGGAGCATAAAGCGATTCTTCTAACGATTATCGGGTTGCTTATTACGAGTATCCTCATGGTTATGCGCGTACAGGCTGCCATTCTAATTGGTATTATTATAACAACGTTAATCGGTATTCCGATGGGCGTAACCAATTTGGGATCGTTGCAGAATGCCCAATGGGTACCGAACTTTAGCAGCTTAGCGATCGGGCAGCTTGATTTTGCTGGCGCGTTGAATGCCGGTTTGCTGACTATTGTGTTTACCTTTACGTTTGTAGAGTTGTTTGATACGTTCGGTACATTGACGGGAACCGCAGCCAAAGCAGGATTGCTTGATAAGCCGGACGCAAAGAAGAAAATCGGACGAGCGATGCTTGTGGATGCGGGTGGTGTTAGCCTTGGGGCGATGCTTGGTACAAGCACCATTACGGCGTTTGTAGAGAGTGCGGCTGGGGTAGGACAAGGTGGACGTACAGGATTGACTTCTGTTACGACCGGAATTTTATTTATTCTGGCTTTGTTCCTGGCTCCGCTTGCGCTAATCGTTCCGGCTGCGGCGACTGCACCGGCACTGATCGTTGTAGGTGTATTAATGATGGGAGCGGTACGTGGCGTTGAATGGGATGACATGGTATATGCGATTCCTTCATTCTTTACCATTATTTTCATGCCGCTTACGAACTCTATTGCCAACGGCATTTCCTTTGGGATCGTATTCTATGTAGTTCTGGCATCTGCCAATAATTTGGTAGGCGGCAAAAATAAAATCCATTGGCTTATGTGGGTGCTTGCCGTTCTTATTATCGCAAGGTTTTTATTCATCGACATTAATGCATAATTTCTTGAAAAAGCGGAATGAGGATATCTTGACCTCTTCCGCTTTTTTTTATGGAAAAAGGACAAGTGAAAGCTCCCCCGGGTTTTTCTTATATTTACGAAAATTCATGTGAAAATAGTGCTATAATTCAGTTAGAAAATGTATTTCCATGATACTATTATACCGTGATAATAAAGTGCATTCACTCGGGAGAACTATGAGAAAAAAACAAATGGTGCTTTGGATAAGCGCTGGCTTCCTCGTTCCTATTCTGCTAAGCGCCATATTCGCTTTGTCCGCTGACCTCTTGCATCTGTATCAATTGAAAAATCTGCTGCGTAAACCGTCTCTGGAAGTATTCATAATTGTCTCTCCGGCTTTCTTTTGCTCGCTGTTTATGCTGCGATATCACAAGTGGCTGCGCGTCGTAGAAAAGCAACAAGAAAGCGGACTTATCCACGTATCATTCCACCGCATCTTACATGAGTATATGATGCACAGTATGCTTTCTTTTTTTCTTCTTTCTTTTTTAGTTACCTATTGGGGGAACGGCAGGCAAGAGGACACTGTTCTTATTTTCTTGATTTGTATGGGTGTCATGATAACCGCATATGCTCCATTCTACTTCGGCTTGTTAGTGCGGATATACGATTATTTATACCGCCTTGGGTTCTCAGTTCAATTTAGAAACGCTGGTTGGAACCAGGGAGCTATAATGGCTGTTGGGATGGCGATTATCGGTATCTTCGTTACAACGACACTGTTTGTCTATATCATCTCAAAGACGATTGGTAGCGCTATTACACTGTACGATGCTTGGGAACGGGCCTTTATCATCAGTATTGTGGTCGGAGTCCCACTTATTATGCTTATTCTTATGATTCGACAATTTTATTCCCATCTACTACAGCATAAGCATTCTCAGTTACTCTCCTTACATCTACTACTGGAGAAATTGTACGGCAATCTGGAGTTGACCGACATGTTTCTTGAGGATATGGTGGCGACGGTAAAACAGGTTATTGGTGCAGAAGTGGTAACGCTGGTTATTCATGCAAAAAGGGAGGGGAAAGAACGGATATTTCCGGCGGGGTATTATAGGGAAGGCGAGTCTGTAAAGGAATATACAGAAGAATGTTCATCCATGAGAGTTCCTATTTTTATCGACGGACAGACGGCAGGCTATTTTTGCCTGCGCGATAAAGTCGGCGCACTCAGATTCACAAGAGAAGACGGGGAAATCATGAGGAGCTTCAGTCGAGCATTTTCCATGGTACTCCAAAATTCGCATTATATTGAAGAGCTAAAGAAAGAAAGACAGGTGGCTCAGGAAGCTGCCGGACTAAAAAGTCAAATTCTCTCTACGATGAGTCATGAATTACGTACACCGCTAAATGCAATCATCGGTTACTCCGATATAGTAATAGATGTTCTAAGAGGATCCGTACCGGACAAGCAGATAACGAATGTCAAAAGGATTAATGAGAGCGGCAGGCATTTGCTTGGGGTCATTAATGATATTCTTGACTTATCTAAGATGGAGGCGGGGCAGATGAATGCAACAATCGAACCTGTCCATATGCGAACATTGCTGCAATTTTGTATGCATAATGCTGAAACCCTTTGTGGAGAGCGACCGATCGTCTTTTCTATAGAAGGAGAGACGGATATTTGGATTCGAAGTGATGAGCAAAAACTCAAGCAGATCATTATGAATCTTGTATCCAATGCTGTCAAATTTACCGAGAGGGGCTCTATAATAGTGCGTCTATCCCGTCGAGCAAGAGATATAATAATCGAGGTTGAAGATACAGGTGTAGGAATTTTACAGGAACACCAAACAGCTATTTTTGAGCCGTTCAAGCAGATTGATGGTTCGCTTGCCCGTAAATATAAAGGAACAGGACTTGGCCTCTCCATTGCTGCTCGTCTCGTTTCGCTTTTAGGCGGAAGTATTTGCGTAGAAAGTGAAAAAGGACAAGGTTCCCGCTTTAGCATTCATCTCAGCGATGTATTTCATGAACAGTAGAAAGAAAACTTGACAGGGGGTGCGGAATCCATGAATCTTTTTTCGCTTGTCGATAATCCCGCGGAAATGAACGTAACATTGGAGCAATCTACCATTCTTGTTGTCGATGATGAAGAATATAATCTTGATGTGCTCGAACAACTTTTATTGGTGAAGAAGTACCGTATATTTTCCGCATGCACCGGGGCGGATGCCCTGATGATTCTGGAGAGCGAAGATGTTGATTTGATTCTGCTCGACGTCATGATGCCGGACATGAACGGATATGAAGTGTTGCGTGAGATTAGAGCATTAGAAGAACGGTACATTCCCGTTATCATGGTGACGGCTCTCGATAGCAAAGAAGATAAAATCAAAGCATTAGAAGAAGGCAGTGACGATTTTTTAAATAAGCCTATTGATAAGCATGAGTTGTATGCCAGAGTGCATACGCTTCTGCGTATGCGCCATTATTATAAGCAGATGGCCGTCACGAAACAGCGGTTGGAAAACGAAGTGGTGCGCCGGACAGCCGAATTGGAGAAAGCGCTTCAGGAATTGCAATTGCTGAATAATAAATTGGAAGACAGCCATAAGGAGATTGTTGAACGTCTTTCATCAGCCGCAGAGTTCAAAGATCCAGAAACAGCGGCGCATATTCAGCGCATTAGCTATTACTGCGGTGTACTGGCCCGCGGGATGGGGATGAGCGAAGATAAGATAAATTTAATCGTTCAGGCAAGTCCGATGCATGATATTGGAAAAATCGGTGTGCCCGATCATATTTTACTTAAGCCAGGGAAATTGACGTTAGAAGAGTTCGAGAAGATGAAGGAGCATACACTAATTGGCCATAAAATCCTAAGCGGATCGGATTCGCCGTTGCTTAAGCTGGCAAGCGAAATCGCATTGTCCCATCATGAGAAATATGATGGTTCCGGTTATCCATATGGGATTTCCGGTGAAGATATCCCGCTGAGCGGCCGAATTGTAGCCGTAGTGGATGTGTTTGATGCATTGACAAGCCGCCGCCCTTACAAAGAGCCATTTTCGAATGAAAAAGCGTACGAGATTATCCATCAGGGGAGTGGCACGCATTTTGATCCTCGGATTGTCCAGCTTTTTTTCGACAATCTGTCTGAAATTGCTCGTATTCAAAGTCAACATCAAGATTAATGGTAGAGAGCCTGAAGAGGGCTCTTTTTTTTGTCTGAAACTGGGCGGAAGTCCAAACCGTCTACCCGTCCAAGACATAGTATGTAGCATGTCAAGTGATTCAAAGTCCTTGTCGAAAGGAGTGAGGTGACATGAGCTGCTGGAACGGCGGAGATAACGTTGGGGTAATTCTTGTCCTATTCATTCTACTAGTAGTGATTGCTTGCTCCTGTGATTGATAAGAATCACAATTCACATGAATACAAGGAAAGGGTGAAGGTAATGAGTTGTTCTGGAGGATGGGGAGATAATATCGGCGTGATTTTAGTATTGTTCATTCTGCTCGTAATTATCGCATGCGCTTGCGATTAATCTGAGCGGATAGACGCCTGCTGATTTTCTGCTTCCATGAAATAAATAGGCGGGCGTCCAATCCTTATGTTTGTAAAACGCATAGAGTATAGCACGGATAGGGAATATCCGCTTCCACCTAACCTGCAGACGCCAGATTAAGGAAGGAGGAACGTCTATGGGCTTTTTCGGTGATAACGATGCGATCGGTGTAATTCTTGTGCTGTTCATTTTGCTCGTAATTATCGCATGTGCTTGTGATTAATAGACGCTCCATAGATGCATACATGATGGAAAGGGGTGAAGTTCATGGGAGGTTTCTTCAACGGGGACGATGTAATCGGTGTAATTCTTGTGCTGTTCATCCTGCTCGTAATCATCGCATGCGCTTGCGATTAATCTAGCTTTTAGCTGAGAGAAGCTGCCTGTACAGGCAGCTTTTTTGCTTTAATAACGAATATTATGTGGTTAGGATAATTAAATGTTCGGTAATTTACTTGACGAACCGTATAACCCTTGCTAAACTAAGGATGAATTGAGTGGAAAGTGAATCTAGGGTTCCGAAGCCACCGGGGCATTCGGTCCGAGCGATTCAGACGTGCAATAGCACGTTACACCGTAGGGATAAAAGCCCAGGCGGTAGGTTTCTCACTGTGCTGGGGGAAATCTACCGTTTGGGCTTTTTTTGTTGCATCCATGCCCTAGGTTGCGGCACGGATTTTATAATGAAGAGAACATAATAAGAATGCAAATTGATGTGTGTAGGAGGCGTGGCGAATGAATCGGCCATTGGTGGGCGTCATTATGGGAAGTACGTCCGATTGGGATACCATGCAAGGAGCATGCTTGATGCTCGAAGAGTTGGAAGTACCGTATGAGAAACGGGTTGTCTCTGCGCACCGGACACCGGATTTGATGTTTGAATATGCAGAACAAGCAGCAGAACGAGGCTTGGAGGTCATTATTGCGGGCGCTGGCGGTGCAGCGCACTTGCCGGGAATGGTAGCGGCAAAAACGGCGCTGCCGGTCATTGGCGTACCGGTTAAGTCTTCAACACTGAACGGACTTGATTCTCTTCTGTCTATCGTACAGATGCCAGGCGGTGTACCTGTTGCTACGGTAGCTATCGGAAAAGCTGGCGCGACGAATGCCGGCTTGCTAGCAGCGCAAATTCTTGGTAATAAATATCCAGAGGTTCGGGAACGTTTTATGGCACGTCGGGAGAAGGTCAAACAACAGGTGCTGGAGGGAAGCCAACTGCCATGAGCAATAAAAAAGTAATCAAACCAGGAGCGACTATCGGCATATTAGGTGGCGGTCAACTCGGACGAATGATGGCACTGGCAGGCAGGGCATCCGGATATCGATTCGCTACTCTGGATCCGACAGAAGATTGTCCATGCGCCCAAGTATGCGATAAGCATGTAGAAGCAGGCTATGACAATGTAGACGGTGCTTTGGAGCTGGCACAGGCAAGTGACGTTATTACGTACGAATTCGAGAATGTAGATGCGAATGTCGCGGCGGTCCTCGAAGAAAAATCATACGTGCCACAAGGTAGTGAACTGCTGCGCATTACACAGAATCGTATCCGCGAGAAATCGACGCTGTCTTCCTACGGTATTCCTGTCGCTCCATTCCTTGTCATCGAGAGTGAAGCGGATGCCGAGAGTGCTGTGAAGGAATTGGGCTTGCCTGCGGTAATGAAGACGGCGACCGGCGGATACGATGGAAAAGGACAGTACGTCATCCGTAAACTGGAAGAGGCGGCCGTAGCATACCGTGAATTAGCAAAAGCAGGCACCGAGATTATTATCGAACAATTCATTCCTTTTACTGTAGAGATTTCGGTTATTGCGGCGCGCAGTGTTTCCGGTGAAATAAAGACATTTCCTGTAGCGGAGAACGTCCATCGTGAGAACATTTTGCACCTGTCGATTGTGCCTGCGCGTATTGAACAAGCCATAGCGGAACGTGCTGAAGAATTAGCCGGAACGATTGCGGAAAAACTGCAAGTAGTTGGTCTCATCGCTGTAGAAATGTTCGTAACGGAGGACGGCCACGTATTAGTCAATGAACTGGCTCCTCGTCCGCATAATTCAGGTCACTATACGATGGACGCTTGCGTAACATCACAATTCGAGCAACATATTCGAGCGATTTGCGATTTGCCGCTCGGTGAGACAGAGCTTTTGTCCCCGGTTGTTATGGTAAATGTTCTGGGCGAGCATCTTGCCCCTGTTCTTGATAAAATAGAAAAGCTTCCCCCCTCGGCCAAGCTTCATCTATACGGTAAAAAAGACAGCAAACCGAAGAGAAAAATGGGACATATTAATGTCCTGGCCGGGTCGGTCGAAGCTGCTTTAAGCAAAATAGAACAATTGCAAATTTGGGAGCAGATGAAGGAGGATATGTAACATGATTCCACGCTATACCCGCCCGGAGATGGCGGCGATTTGGACGGAAGAAAACAAATTTAAGGCATGGCTTGAGGTCGAAATTCTAGCATGTGAGGCTTGGGCTGAACTCGGTATCATTCCGAAGGAGGATGTCGAGAAGCTCTGGAAGAATGCCAGCTTCGATGTAGATCGCATCTATGAAATCGAGCAGGAAACACGCCATGATGTAGTTGCTTTTACGCGTGCCGTATCTGAAACGATTGAAGGCGATGAAAAGAAATGGATTCACTACGGTCTTACATCCACTGATGTAGTTGATACTGCGCTGTCGTATTTGTTGCTGCAAGCGAACGATATTATTGAACAGGACCTTGTTCGTTTTGTAGATATACTAAAAGAAAAAGCGCAGGAACATAAATATACAGTCATGATGGGCCGTACACACGGCGTACATGCCGAGCCGACAACATTCGGTCTAAAAATGGCGCTTTGGTATGAAGAGATGAAGCGTAATCTCGAACGTTTCCGTCGCGCGAAGGAAACGATTGCTTACGGTAAAATCTCCGGGGCGGTCGGCACGTATGCTAATATCGATCCGTTTGTAGAAGAGTATGTGTGCAAGAAGCTAGGGTTGAAACCGGCGCCGGTTTCGACGCAGACGCTACAGCGTGACCGTCATGCTGAATATATGTCAACACTTGCCTTGATTGCGACCTCCATCGATAAGTTCGCGGTAGAAGTACGGGGCTTGCAGAAGAGTGAAACGCGCGAAGTGGAAGAGGCGTTTGCCAAAGGACAAAAAGGCTCATCCGCGATGCCGCACAAACGTAATCCTATCGGCAGTGAGAATATGTCAGGTCTTGCCCGGGTTCTTCGAGGCCATATGGTTTCCGCATATGAAAATGTACCGCTCTGGCATGAGCGCGACATCTCGCATTCCTCTGTGGAGCGCGTAATCCTGCCGGATGCAACGCAGTTGATTAATTACATGCTAAACCGCTTCGGCAATATCGTGAAGAATTTGACGGTATTCCCGGACAATATGAAGCGTAACATGGAGCGTACATTTGGCCTTATCTATTCCCAGCGTGTGTTATTGAAGCTCATCGATAAAGGGCTGAGCCGTGAGGAAGCGTATGATACAGTACAGCCGCGCGCGATGCAGGCGTGGGAAGAGCAGCGACAGTTCCGTGAGCTTATTGAATCTGATGAGAAAGTGAAAGCGATGCTTACGCCGGAAGAAATTGATGATTGCTTCGATTATAACTGGCACATCAAGCATGTAGATACGATTTTTAACCGTTTGGGACTGTAACAAATGAAGCAGGATACATGACGCTCGTCAACAGTACGGCGTCATGCCGTCCCTGTCCTAGCAAGAAAGTTCGAAGTATTATGGAAACAACCGGAAAACGAAGAGCCGGAGGGAGAGAGACGATGGAAAAGCTAGAAATGCTATATGAAGGAAAAGCGAAACGAATTTACCGCACAAGTGAACCAGGCGTGTTTTGGGTGCAGTATAAAGACGACGCTACCGCTTTCAATGGAGAAAAAAGAGCTCAAATTATGGGCAAAGGTGAATTGAATAACCGGATTACTTCCATTTTCTTTCGCATGCTGAAAGAGAAAGGCATTGATAATCATTTCATTGAAGAGCTATCGGCGACCGAGCAATTGGTCAAGCAGGTCACGATTATTCCGCTTGAAGTAGTAGTGCGGAATATCGCGGCCGGTTCTCTCGCAAAGCGCCTCGGAATGGAGGAGGGGACGGCTCTTCCGCAGCCGGTTGTTGAGTTCTATTATAAGGATGACGCGCTAGGTGACCCGTTGGTGAACGACTCTCACATCGATGTTCTCGGGATAGCAACGGCAGAAGAACGTGCATTGCTACGCGAGATGGCGCTTACCGTTAATGAGGTGCTGGTCCCATATATGAAAGAGCGCCGTGTTACTTTAGTTGATTTCAAACTTGAATTCGGCCGCACTGAAGAAGGGCAGGTTCTTCTGGCTGATGAAATCTCCCCGGATACGTGCCGTTTCTGGGATGCAGATACGATGGAAAAGCTGGACAAAGATCGTTTTCGTCGTGATTTAGGCAATGTGGAAGACGCTTATAAAGAAATCTTAAAACGTATTGGAGGAGAAACGCATGTTTAAAGCCGTTGTATATGTCACACTGAAAGAATCCGTACTTGACCCGCAGGGAACTGCCGTAAAAGGATCGCTTCATTCCCTCGGATTTGATGAAGTAAGCGATGTTCGCATCGGTAAATACATGGAAGTCGAACTCGATGTCGCAGACCGCGCGGCGGCGGAAGAGCGCTTGAAAGAAATGAGCGAAAAGCTGCTTGCTAATACGGTCATCGAAGATTATCGTTTCGAATTGGTGGAGGCGTAAAAGATGAAGTGTGCGGTCCTCGTATTTCCCGGTTCGAACTGTGATGTCGATATGTACAAGGCTGTTGAAGACTGTCTGGAGCAACCGGTAGAGTATGTGTGGTATACCCGGACAGACGTAGACGAATTCGATTGTATTCTCCTCCCGGGCGGATTCTCCTATGGAGATTATCTACGCCCAGGCGCAATGGCTAGCATGGCTCCCGTGCTTGCTGCCGTACAAAAAGCGGCGGAAGCGGGTAAACTTATTATGGGTATATGCAACGGGTTTCAGGTGCTGACGGAAGCGCGTCTTCTACCCGGAGCGTTGCGCCGCAATGAAAAGCTGAAATTCCGCTGTGAGACAGTGGAGTTACGCGTAGAAAACAATAACACTGCGTTTACGTCTCAGTACGAAGCAGGTGAAGTCATTCGTATTCCAATCGCACACGGCGATGGCAACTATTATTGTGACGAAGAAACGCTGAACGAAATGAAAAAGAATAACCAGATCGTGTTCCGCTATGCGGGCGAGAACCCGAACGGATCGATTGATGATATCGCCGGTGTCATGAATAAAGCCGGGAACGTGCTGGGCATGATGCCTCATCCAGAGCGTGCTGTACATGAGTGGCTCGGTTCAGAAGATGGAAAGCGCGTATTTACTTCGATTTTACAGAGCTGGAGGGAGAAGAACGGTGTCACACATGGAGCCTAATCCGCAACAGATTGCCGACGAGAAAGTATATCGCGAAATGGGTTTAACGGATGAAGAGTATGCTAAGGTTGTCGAAATTCTTGGCAGAAAACCGAATTACACGGAAACAGGACTATTCAGTGTAATGTGGTCCGAGCATTGCAGCTATAAAAACTCCAAGCCGGTATTACGCCGCTTTCCGACATCTGGACCTCGTGTTTTGCAGGGACCTGGTGAAGGGGCCGGTATTATCGATATTGATGACAATCAGGCGGTCGTATTCAAAGTGGAAAGTCATAACCACCCGTCTGCCATTGAGCCGTATCAAGGAGCGGCGACTGGTGTAGGCGGCATCATCCGCGATGTCTTCTCGATGGGCGCACGTCCGATTGCGCTGTTAAATTCCCTTCGCTTCGGCGAATTGGATAAGCCGCGCACAAAATATTTATTTGAGAATGTTGTTGCGGGTATCGCTGGATACGGTAACTGCATGGGCATTCCAACAGTGGGTGGAGAGGTCGTATTCGACAATTGCTACGAAGGCAATCCGCTCGTAAATGCGATGTGTGTGGGTCTTATCGATCACGACCAGATTCAAAAAGGCGTAGCTAAAGGCATTGGGAACCCCGTGATGTATGTAGGGGCGGCAACTGGCCGTGATGGCATCCACGGTGCAACTTTTGCTTCAGAGGAGTTAAACGAAGAATCCGAGGCGAAGCGTCCGGCCGTACAGGTGGGCGATCCGTTCATGGAGAAACTACTGCTCGAAGCGTGCCTGGAGTTAATTGAGACTGGCGCTGTGGCCGGCATTCAGGATATGGGAGCTGCTGGTCTGACGTCTTCTAGTGCGGAGATGGCAAGTAAAGCGGGCAACGGGGTCGAACTAAACCTTGACCTTGTACCGCAGCGGGAAAAAGGTATGACCCCATATGAGATGATGCTCTCCGAATCGCAGGAGCGTATGCTGGTTGTTGTAGAAAAGGGCCGTGAAGATGAAGTGAAGCAAATCTTTGATAAATGGGGACTGCATTCTGTGGTTATCGGACGTGTAACGGATGATGGCACATTGCGCTTGCTTCATAAAGGTGAAGTAGCTGCCGAAGTGCCGGTTGATAGCCTGGCTGAAGATGCTCCCGTTTATTACAAACCATCAAAAGAACCAGCCTATTACAATGAGTATGCAAGCGTAGATACGCTAAATATTGTAGAGCCAAACGATTACAATGAGACATTGAAGCAGGTATTATCAGCTCCAACAGTAGCAAGCAAAGAGTGGGTATATAATCAGTACGACTATATGGTACGTACGAATACGGCGGTTATTCCGGGTTCGGATGCAGCTGTTATCGCCATTCGCGGCACGCGCAAGGCGCTGGCGATGAGCATCGACTGTAATGGACGCTATGTATACCTTGACCCGGAAGTAGGCGGTGCGATTGCTGTAGCTGAAGCAGCACGCAATGTTGTTTGCTCAGGTGCAGAGCCGCTTGGCATTACCGATTGCTTGAACTTCGGAAATCCGGAGAAACCAGAGATTTTCTGGCAGTTCGAAAAAGCGGTGGACGGTATGAGTGAAGCATGCCGTGTGCTTGAGACTCCAGTTATCGGAGGGAATGTAAGCTTATATAATGAAACGAACGGTGAAGCTGTTTACCCGACACCGGTAGTCGGCATGGTAGGCTTAATTCACGACGTTGACCATATTACAACCCAATCATTTAAGAATGAAGGGGATATTCTTCTTCTTCTTGGTGAGACGAGAGCGGAGTTGGGCGGTACAGAATATCAGAAGCTGATGAACGGTTCTGTTATCGGACGTCCTCCGGCGCTCGACCTGGAAGTGGAAAAGAAACTGCAACAAACCGTGCTTACAGCTATTCAACAAGGGCTTATCGCTTCCGCACATGACCTTGCTGAAGGCGGTCTTGCAACGGCGCTTGTGGAATCGGCTGAGCCGGGTCTCGGTGCAGCGGTTGATTGGAATATCGGGCTGCGCCCTGACATTGCGCTGTTCAGCGAATCGCAATCAAGGGTACTGCTTAGTGTTAAACCGGAACATGTGGAAGAGGTATGCGAACTGGCGGCGAAAAATGGTACGCCGTGTGCGAAAATCGGTACGGTCGGTACTGACGCTGTGTCAATAAAAGTAAACGGACGCGAGCTGATTAATACGCCGCTTGCGGATTTGAAAGCGGCCTGGAAAGGTGCGATCGCATGTCTGATGCAGTAATGATGGAGCACGATGAGCTTTGGGACAAGTTGAATGAAGAGTGTGGTGTATTCGGGGTGTTTAATCACCCCGATGCGCCACAATTGTCATATTACGGACTGCATGCCCTGCAGCATCGTGGACAGGAGAGCGCCGGTATTTGTGCTTCAGACGGAGAAAAATTCTCGTACCACCGTGGTATGGGTCTAGTAACAGAAGCATTCAACGACAATCAATTAAGCAAAATTCACGGTCGCATGGCTATCGGGCATGTACGGTATACAACGGCTGGCGAGAGTAAGCTGGAGAATGCCCAGCCACTTGTTTTTAAGTATACGGGGGGCAATCTGGCGCTCGCGCATAACGGAAATTTGGTAAATGCAGAGCAAATTCGCCATCAACTTGAACGGCAGGGCTCCATTTTCCAGACAACAAGCGATACAGAGGTTATCGCGCATCTTATTGCGCGTTCGGGCTATGAATTCGAACAGGCTGTACGGGAATCGCTACGTATGATTAAAGGTGCGTATGCTCTGTTGCTTATGACCGAAAATAAAATGATTATCGCTCTTGATCCGAATGGTCTGCGTCCGTTGGTGCTTGGTCGCCTGGAAGAAGGATATGTCATCGCATCTGAAACGTGCGCATTCGAGACAGTAGGCGCGGAATATATTCGTGACGTGGAGCCGGGCGAGATGATCGTTATCGATGAGAAAGGACTGCGTTCAGAGCGATTCGCAGGTCAAACACAGCGTGCGATTTGCTCGTTCGAGTACATTTATTTCGCTCGTCCGGACAGTGACATCGACGGTATTAACGTTCATCTGGCACGTAAAGAGCTGGGACGCCAGCTATATAAAGAATCCGCTATAGAGGCGGACGTCGTAACAGGCGTGCCGGATTCAAGCATTTCTGCTGCGATCGGCTATGCAGAAGCGGCTGGACTTCCATATGAGCTTGGTTTGGTTAAAAATCGTTACGTGGGCCGTACGTTTATTCAGCCGAATCAAGAAATGCGGGCACGTGGCGTGCGTATGAAGCTCAGCGCGGTACGCAAAGTCGTGGAAGGTAAGCGTGTGGTCATGATTGATGATTCCATTGTACGCGGAACAACCAGCGGCAGAATCGTGCGGATGCTGAGGGAAGCAGGAGCGAAAGAAGTGCATGTACGCATCAGTTCCCCGCCGGTCAAAAACCCGTGCTTCTATGGCATTGATACGTCAAGCCGAGAAGAGCTGATTGCCGGTGAGAAATCCATTGAGCAAATCCGGGAGTATATTGGCGCAGATTCACTGGCTTTCCTATCGGAGAAAGGTATGATCGATGCGATTGGCAGAAACGATACAGCACCGAATCGAGGACATTGTCTGGCCTGTTTCACAGGCTGCTATCCGACGGAAATCTACGAAGATACGAAAAACTGCGTGGAGAAATAGGGGGAGATGGCATGAGTGAGGCTTACAAGCAGGCGGGAGTGGACATCGATGCCGGCAACGAAGCGGTAGAGAGAATGAAAAAGCACGTTAAGCGTACGTTCCGCCCGGAGGTTTTGACGGATTTGGGTGGCTTCGGCGCGCTATTTGGACTTGATATTAATAAATATAAAAAACCTGTGCTCGTTTCAGGCACAGACGGTGTAGGCACAAAGCTAAAGCTGGCGTTTGCTATGGATAAGCATGATACGATAGGCATTGATGCGGTTGCCATGTGCGTGAACGATATTGTTGTTCAAGGCGCAGAGCCGCTCTTTTTCCTTGATTACCTGGCCTGTGGTAAGGTTGTTCCGGAACGCATTGAGGCAATTGTTAAAGGAATTGCTGACGGTTGCGAACAGTCTGGTTCCGCGTTAATTGGCGGCGAGACAGCGGAGATGCCGGGCATGTATGAGGAATCGGAGTATGATATCGCCGGATTCAGTGTCGGTGTGGTAGATGCGGATCGTGTGATTGATGGAAAAAGTATCGCATCAGGAGACATCATTATCGGAATGTCGTCGAGCGGTGTGCATAGCAATGGCTTTTCATTAGTGCGTAAAGTTCTGCTTGAAGAAGCGGGTTTGTCCCTTCATGAGGAAGTAGCCGAATTGGGCGGCAAATTGGGAGATGTGCTTCTTACTCCGACCCGGATTTATGTGAAGTCGTGCTTGGCTTTACTGGAAAAGGTGAAAGTTAATGGACTTGTGCACATTACCGGTGGCGGATTTTACGATAACATCCCAAGAATTCTGCCAGAAGGCACAGCCGCACATATAGAATACGGCACATGGAATATTCCGCCGGTATTTAATCTGGTAGAAACGAAGGGGAACGTTTCGAAGCAAGATATGTTCCGTACGTTTAACATGGGTATCGGCATGATCGCGATCGTCAGGGAGAATGATGTGGACGAGGCGCTTCGAGTATTGACGGAAGCCGGAGAACAAGCGCAAGTAATCGGACGGATTGTACAGGGAGATAGAGATGTACAGTTTGGCGGGGTGAACTGGTAATGAAAATCGCCGTTTTCGCTTCCGGCAGCGGATCGAACTTCGCAGCCATCATGGAAGCCATACAGAACGGGACACTGACCGGAGCGGAAGTGGAACTGCTCGTTTGCGATAAGCCAGAGGCATACGTAGTACAGCGGGCCGCACAATATGAGGTTCCCGCATTTCTATTCAATGCTAAGGATTATCCGGATAAACCGAGCTTCGAGAGGGAGATTCTACAGCGGCTTGAGAATGCTGGGGTTGAGCTTATCGTGCTCGCAGGCTATATGCGCCTTATTGGTGATACGCTGCTCAAAGCGTATGGCGGACGAATGATCAATCTTCATCCTTCGCTTCTGCCGTCGTTTCCCGGTAAGGATGCGATTGGACAAGCGTTTCGTTATGGAGTGAAAATTACGGGCATCACTGTTCATTTTGTGGATGAAGGTATGGATACGGGACCGATTATTGTACAACGTCCCGTACCCGTATATGGAAAAGACGATGAAACGGCACTTGCCGAGCGCATTCATAAGGAAGAACATCGGTTGCTTCCGCAAGTGGTACAGCTTCTCGTAAGTGGAAAGGTACAGCTGAACGGACGACAAGTGCAGATTGAAGCGGAAGATTTCGAATACAGTGAAGGAGTGGAAAAACCGTGAGTGGAGTACAAGTAAAACGGGCATTAATCAGTGTTTCGGATAAAACAGGCATCGTAGAATTCGCTAAAGAACTGGACAAACTGGGCGTAGAAATTATCTCTACGGGAGGAACAGCTACCTTGCTGCAGAAGGAAGGCGTAAACGTTATCGGTATCTCTGAAGTGACCGGTTTCCCTGAGATTCTTGATGGACGTCTAAAAACGCTTGATCCTCACATTCACGGCGGCCTGCTTGCAGTGCGAGATGACGAGAAACACCGTCAGCAAATCGCTGAACATAACATTACCCCAATCGATCTGGTCGTAGTTAATCTGTATCCGTTTAAGGCTACCATTAGCAAGCCTAACGTACCTTTTTCAGAAGCGATCGAAAACATTGATATCGGCGGACCGACTATGCTTCGTTCTGCAGCAAAAAACCATAAATACGTGGCGGTAGTCGTCGATGCGGCTGACTACAGCAAAGTGCTTGAAGAAGTAAAGGCGAGCGGAAGTATCGCCGAGGAGACGAAGCGCAAGCTGGCTGCAAAAGTATTCCGCCATACTGCGGCGTACGATGCACTCATCTCTCAATATTTAACGGAGCAAGTCGGCGAGCAAACGCCAGATACGTATACGGTAACATACGAAAAAGTGCAGGATTTACGCTACGGCGAAAATCCGCACCAGTCGGCCGCCTTCTACCGCGAGCCGTTAGCCGGTGCGGGCAATATCGCTACCGCAAAACAATTGCATGGCAAAGAGCTGTCCTATAATAACATTAATGATGGTAATGCAGCGCTCGCTATCGTAAAAGAATTCAGCGAACCGGCTGTTGTAGCGGTGAAGCATACGAATCCGTGCGGCGTAGGAATAGGGAACACGATTTTTGAAGCGTACCAAAAAGCGTACGCATCCGATCCGGTTTCTATTTTCGGCGGTATTATTGCGGCGAATCGTCCGATTGATAAAGAAACGGCGCTGCAACTGAAAGAAATCTTCCTTGAGATCATCATGGCCCCATCGTTCACGGACGAAGCACTTGAAATTCTGAAAGAGAAGAAGAATCTGCGTTTGCTGGAGCTTGGAGAAATCGTGAGCAAAGAAAAAGCGGACTGGAAGCTAGCTAGTGTGGAAGGCGGCGTACTGATTCAAGAAGATGATACGAAACAGATTACGGAAGCAGACCTGGAAGTCGCTACCGATCGGAAACCGACTCGTGAAGAAATTCAGCAGCTTCTGTTCGCTTGGAAAGTCGTCAAACATGTAAAATCTAACGCTATTGTGTTAGTGAAAGACAACATGACGATTGGCGTGGGCGCAGGTCAGATGAATCGCGTAGGCTCAGCCCGCATTGCAATTGAACAGGCAGGCGATAAATCCTTCCGCAGCGTATTGGCATCTGATGCATACTTCCCAATGCCGGACACAGTAGAAGAAGCGGCAAAAGCAGGCGTTTCTGCCATTATCCAGCCAGGAGGCTCTATTCGTGATGAAGATTCCATCAAAGCGGCCAATGAGCACGGTATCGCAATGGTCTTCACGAAAGTGCGCCATTTCAAACACTAGGATAAGGAGAGGGAGCTGATTATGAAAGTACTCGTTATCGGCGGCGGCGGTCGCGAACACGCTCTCGTATGGAAGCTTGCACAAAGTCCAAAAGTATCACACGTCTATTGTGCACCAGGAAATGCCGGGATTGCTCAAATGGCTGAATGCGTCTCGTTGGATGTGAATGATTTTGCTGCACTTGCGGAATTTGCAAAGCGAGAACATATCGGATTAACGGTTGTCGGACCGGAAGATCCGCTCTTGAACGGCATTGTCGATTTCTTTGAAGAACAGGGACTTGCGATTTTTGGACCAAAAAAGGAAGCGGCATTGCTTGAAGGCAGTAAGACATTTGCCAAGGACATTATGGAGAAATATAATATTCCGACCGGAGCATACCGTTCATTTACAAAATACGAAGAGGCTTTGGCATACGTCCGTAAGCAGGGCGCTCCGATCGTGATTAAAGCGGATGGCCTAGCAGCAGGTAAGGGAGTAACCGTGGCCTTTACGTTGGAAGAAGCCGAAGAAGCTCTTCGTTCTATGATGGTGGAAGATGTATTTTCCGGCGCTGGCTCACGCGTAGTAATTGAAGAGTATTTGGCGGGTGAGGAGATGACGCTGCTGTCTTTCGTGGATGGAGAGACGGTTATTCCGATGGTTCCTTCGCAGGACCATAAGCCGGTATTCAATGATGATAAAGGACCGAATACAGGCGGAATGGGAACATACTCACCTGTACCGCACATGGATGATTCCATCGTGCAGCAGGCGATTGATACGATCGTTCTCCCGACGGCTAGAGCGATGGTAGCCGAAGGGCGACCGTTCCGTGGTATTTTATACACCGGATTGATGATTACTGAAAAAGGTCCAAAAGTTATCGAGTATAATGCGCGCTTCGGTGATCCGGAAACCCAGGTCGTGCTCCCGCGTCTTGCGAGCGATTTGGCGGATATTTTCCTTGCAGCAGTGGAAGGTAAGCTTTCGGAATGCCAGGTGGAATGGAAAAGCGATGCAGCGGTCTGCGTCGTCATGTCCTCTGAAGGATATCCAGGCTCCTATCCAAAAGGGCGGGAAATTGCCGGATTACCGGCAAATACCGATGATGTAGTCGTATTCCATGCTGGTACGGCAGAGCGAGACGGACATACTGTAACAAACGGTGGCCGCGTCCTAGGTGTAACGGCAATGGGAAATGATTTGCACGAGGCACAGCGCAGAGCATATGAAACGGTGCAGCACATTTCTTTTGAAGGTGCACACTACCGTACAGATATCGGAGCGAAGGCGCTGCGCAAGGCAGAGCACAATAAAAGATAGAGAATGAGGCATGGGCATCTGCTCCATTTTGTGGAGCGGGTGCTCATGTTTTTTTGATCATGCAAGAGATTCGGATGGGAATTTTGCAGATGATATTTTTTACTGTACAAAAATTTGACGCAGGAATGTACGAAATCTTTCATGGATTATTCTTCAAAACTTCACAAAGTAAAAAAAATAGTTTGTTACAATAATATCGTGATAAAATTCACAAACATAAAAAAGGAGAGAAAACCGATGGAAGAGTTAATTTTGGCACGTATTCAGTTTGCGTCCACCACCCTGTTTCACTTCATCTTTGTGCCTTTATCAATCGGGCTGGCATTCATCATCGCGGTGATGCAAACGATGTATGTGCTAAAAGAGAATGAACTGTACAAAAAAATGACGAAATTCTGGGGAGCCTTCTTCCTAATTAATTTCGCCGTCGGTGTTGTTACAGGAATTTTGCAGGAGTTCCAATTTGGAATGAATTGGTCTAGCTATTCACGATTTGTTGGAGATGTATTCGGTGCACCTCTGGCAGTAGAGGCGTTACTTGCTTTCTTTATGGAATCAACCTTTATCGGTCTGTGGATTTTCGGCTGGGATAAGTTGCCGAAGAGGATACATTTAGCTTGTATTTGGCTTGTATCTATTGGAACGATACTTTCCGCTTTTTGGATTTTAGCCGCTAATTCGTTTATGCAAAATCCACTTGGCTATACGCTGCAAAATGGCCGGGCAGAAATGAATGATGTATTTGCGGTTCTAACGAATCAGAAGCTGTGGGTTGCTTTTCCACATACGATTTTTGCGAGTTTGACTACAGGAGCCTTTTTCATTGTTGGAGTGAGTGCATGGAAAATGCTAAAAAAAGCCGATGTGGAGTTCTTTAAACGTTCTTTTCAAATCTCACTTATTATCGGTATGGTCAGCGCACTGGGCATTGCTTTTTCTGGTCACTCACAGGCAACATATCTTGTCAGCGCTCAACCAATGAAAATGGCAGCAGCAGAAGGGCTGTGGGACGATAGCCCGGACCCTGCGCCATGGACTGTCTTTGCGTTAATTGATACTGATAAGCAGGAAAGTACGATGCGAGTTGAAGTTCCTTATATGCTTAGCTACCTGGCGTATGAGCAGTTTCATGGATCTGTTCAGGGAATGAAAAACATTCAGGCGCAATATGAACAAAAGTACGGACCTGGAAATTATATACCGCCTGTAAAAACGACCTTCTGGAGTTTTCGGATTATGGTAGTCATGGGGGGAGGCCTTCTTCTTCTTGCTCTAATAGGACTTGTTCTGCAATGGCGTGGCAGGTTGGAAGAAAGTCCGGCGTATTTGAAATGGATGGTTGCGGCAATATTCATTCCGTATATCGGTAATTCATTTGGCTGGATTATGTCGGAAATTGGTCGTCAGCCGTGGGTTGTAAATGGATTAATGAGGACAGCGGACGGAGTGTCGCCAAATGTGTCAACAGGTCAACTTTTGTTCTCGCTAATTTCATTTTCTCTTATTTACACTATTCTTGCTATTGTAATGGTTTACCTGTTTGTAAAAGTAATCAAACGGGGCCCGCATGAAAAATTGCCTGAGGATGTGTCTGCCACAGATCCATTTAACACGGAGGGAAATAATTATGCATTTAAGTGAACTGTGGTTTTTACTAGTATCCATATTATTCGTCGGGTTTGTCTTTTTGGAGGGATTCGATTTTGGTGTTGGAATGGGCACGAAATTCCTTGCCCGCACCGAACAGGAAAAACGGATTTTGCTCAATACAATTGGCCCGGTCTGGGATGCGAATGAAGTATGGCTAATTATTGCTGGAGGTGCGATGTTTGCGGCGTTTCCGCACTGGTATGCTACATTATTTAGCGGATTTTACTTTCCGTTTGTCATTCTATTGCTAGCTCTCATTGCCCGAGGAGTCGCTTTTGAATTTCGCAGTAAAGTGGGTGCGAAGCAATGGCGCCTGGCCTGGGATTGGTCGATTTTCCTCGGGAGCCTACTACCGCCATTTCTGCTGGGGGTGATGTTTGCCAGCCTGATTAAAGGACTGCCCATCGACGGTGAGATGAATATGTATGCTGGTTTCACAGATATTGTGAATCTGTATACGGTAGTTGGCGGCATTGCCTTTGTGCTGTTGTCTTATCTTCATGGGCTTATGTTTATTGGTTTAAAAACAACGGGCGAGATTCGAGAACGTGCCCATCGAATGGCACAGAGAATATATGTAATTATCGGCGTAGTGGTGGTGCTGTTTGTTTCTTTAACTGCATTGTATACAGATGCCTTCAGGGACAAAGGAACCTTCCTGATTCCGCTGTATAGTGCAGCAATTATTGCATATGCTTGCTTATATTATTTCATGTATAAAAAGAAGGAAGGATGGAGTTTTGTTTCAACCGGCCTTGTGCTCGCGCTTGTGACGAGTTCATTCTTTGTTGCACTCTTTCCGAATGTCATGATTAGCTCGATTGATGTTGTTAACAATTTAACAGTATATAATGCGGCTTCCGGAAGCTATTCCTTGAAGCTGATGACTATTGTTGCTGTTACGTTGCTACCGTTCGTGCTCGCTTATCAAGTATGGAGCTATTATGTATTCCGTAAGCGGGTAACTGATAAGGAGCATCTGGAGTACTAATGGATAAACATCTTTTTCATTATAAAGGCATCAAAGGCGTATTCTTCATAATTGGCTTGCTCACTGTTTTACAGGCAGGGTTTATTGTTTTACAGGCTGTTATGTTGGCAACAGCTATTACAAATATGTTTAAGGGGGCATCGGTCAACGATGTCCTTCTCCTGTTATCCGGGTTTGGGGCTGCATTTTTACTTCGCCAGGCCAGTCAACTCATTAAAGAGAGGGTATCCTACCGCTTTGCCGAAAAAACGGCATACGATATGCAGAAAAAGCTGCTTGCGAAATTGTTCATGCTGGGACCGCGAGAAATTGGAAAGACAGGCTCAGGGAATATGGTAACACTTTGCCTGGAGGGGGTTCAGCACTTCCGAACGTACATGGAATTATTTATTCCACGAGTCATCGCAACGATGGTCATTCCGGCTATTGTGCTAACATACATTTTTTATCTGGAATCGGTGTCGGGTGTTATTTTGGTGCTTACCATGCCAATCATGCTTGCTTTTTTAATCTTATTAGGTCTTGTTGCGCGTAAGAAAATGGACGATCAGTGGAGTACGTACCAATTATTGTCACGTCATTTTGTCGATTCTCTACGAGGATTAGAAACGTTGAAATATCTCGGGAAAAGCAGGCAGCACCGACATGCGATCGCGCTGGTTAGTGAGAAATACCGGATTGCTACTAACCGAACTTTACGTGTTGCGTTTCTTTCAACCTTTTCTTTGGATTTTTTCTCCAGTTTTTCGGTTGCGGTGGTTGCTGTTGGCTTGGGCTTGCGTTTAATTGACGGGAACATGGATTTGCAGACGGCGTTAACCATATTGATTCTGGCGCCGGAGTATTTCCTGCCAGTTCGTGAGGTGGGCAATGATTATCATGCGACAATGGATGGAAAAGAGGCGGGTGATACGATTCATCAGATTCTTGCCAAGCAAGCCGTGGCATCTGGCTCTACCGGAGCGGCGATTCCGAAATGGAATGAGTGTACTTCCCTGAAAGTAGAAAAGCTGGCAAGGCAGTATGAGGGCAGACAGACAGCTTGTTTGCATGATGTGACCTTTCAAGTGAACGGTTATCAAAAAATAGGAATTGTTGGAGCATCAGGTGCTGGCAAGTCAACCTTAATTGATTTACTGTCCGGTTTCTCCTTGCCGCAAACCGCATCCATTTCGATAGGCGGTGTTTCCGTTACCGATTTTGCGATGCCGGGGTGGCAGCAGCAAATCACATATATCCCTCAGCATCCGTACATTTTTGCGGGTACAATAGCTGATAACATTCGCATATATGCTCCGGATGCATCACAACAGGATATAGAGCAGGCACTTCAGGTAACCGGATTGGCGAAATGGGTTCATTCTTTGCCCCATGGGATAGAGGAAAGAATAGGAAATGGTGGGCGAGTGCTGAGCGGTGGGGAAGAGCAACGTATTGCACTGGCCCGCGCTTTTCTCCAGAATCGTCCGATTATGCTTTTTGATGAACCGACCGCCCATCTGGATATTGAAACCGAGCATGATATTAAATTGATGATGCTACCATTGTTTAAAAACAAGCTTGTTTTTTTTGCAACACATCGTTTGCATTGGATGAAGCAAATGGATCTTATTTTGGTTATGGAGAATGGGACAATAAAGGAATTTGGAACACATCATGATTTATATGAAAAACGGGGAGCATATTACGCCCTTATTCGGGCACAGACAGGAGATACAGCATGAAGCAGATGGATCGATACATCAAGCCGTATATGAAACGATATAGCAGGCAGCTAAGTATCACGATTCTTTTTGGTCTTGCTACGGTTCTTTCCGGGGCCCTGCTTATGTTTGTCTCTGGCTATTTAATTTCGCGGGCCGCCGAACGACCGGAAACGATTTTGTTAATTTATGTACCTATTGTCGCTGTTCGAACCTTCGGAATTTCAAAGGCAGTAACGCGTTATATTGAAAGACTGATAGGACATGATGCTGTGTTGAAAATATTATCCGATATGCGGGTAAAGCTGTACGATATGCTGGAACCGCAGGCGCTGTTTGTCCGTTCCCGTTTTCAAGTAGGAGATTTGCTTGGGACGCTTGCTGATGATATCGAGCATTTGCAGGATGTATATATTCGAACTGTTTTTCCCACTGTTCTTGCCCTTGTTTTATTTATAGCATCCATATTACCTCTGACTTTGTTTGATTGGAAATTTGCGATCTGGATTGCCCTTTGTCTCAGTGTTATCCTGTTTGTTTTCCCGCTGTGCTCTCTTTATTTGTTAAGAAGAAAACAAATCGACTATAAAAAAAGACGAGCGCATCTTTATCGCCAGTTGACGGATGCGGTTTTTGGCCTCAGCGACTGGCTTATTAGCGGCAAGCAAAAATTTTTTCTGGAACAATTTACAGCCAGCTCATCTAAAATGAATGCCATAGATAAAAAAATGCGCTACTGGAGCCAGTACAGAGCATTTCTGCTACAAGTTGTCTCAGGCATTATTCTTGTATCTGTGGCAATTTGGGCAGGGAACAAAGCGGGTGCGGGAGACATATATCCTGCCTATATTGCTGCTTTCACACTTGTTGTGCTTCCTATTCTGGAAGCGCTCGTTCCTGTCTCAGCTGCAGTGGAGAAAATTCCTGCCTATGAGGAGTCAATGCAGCGTATTGATGATATTCGTATACAGATGCCGGAACAGCAGGAACAAGGAGGAGTGGTGGCAGAAGAAGTGAATGAAGGGATAATCGATATACGGCGAGTTTCCTACCGTTATCCGGGAGAAGAGCGGCTGGCATTACAGAACATTTCGTTGACTATTCCACACGGACAAAAAATCGCCATCATTGGGAAAAGCGGTGCTGGCAAAACAACATTGCTTCAATTGTTGCAGGGGATATTATCACCTTTGGAGGGAACGGTTTCTATCGATGGTTGTGCCGCGCAGGCTTACCGGGATAAAATCCATGAACGAATCGCGGTGTTAAATCAAAAACCATATCTTTTTGCTACAACGGTAGCAAATAACATTCGATTAGGAGATCCGACGGCAACACCTGAAGATATTGCCAGGGTCGCGGAACAGGTAAAGCTAAACGATTATCTTGCTTCTTTGGAAAATGGATTTGATACACACATGGAAGAAGCCGGACAACGCTTCTCGGGTGGTGAAAGGCAGCGGATTGCGTTAGCGCGTATTTTGCTCAAGAATGCGCCCATTGTCATTTTGGATGAGCCGACTATCGGACTTGATCCGAAAACGGAGCGAGATTTACTTCGTACGATGTTTAATGCTTTGCAAGGGAGGACAATAGTCTGGATTACCCACCATTTAATCGGTGTTGAAAACATGGATGATATTCTTTTTATGGATCAGGGACGTATCATCATGCGAGGAACGCACAAGGAACTGTTGCAAACCTCTTCACGTTATCGCAATTTATATGAACTGGACCGTCCATGGTAAATATGGGAAAAGAGGAGAAGATACCTGTCTTTTCCTCTTTTTCGGCTTGTGGCTATGATTTATAACGGCCACCCGGTCTGCTGTTATATTTAACCCACATATAAATTACGATAATAATGGAAGCGACTACGGTTAAGATAACGTACAGATTGTCGCTGACTACTTCCCACATGAGTCGATCCATTTCGGCTTCCTCCTTTGTATGCTTTTCCTCACACTATTTGAAGCGACGTGGATAACTATAGATACGGTACGGCCGTTTGCCATCTTCATCCTCTGTGCTGATGCCGAACATGGTAAGCAGCGGACAGAAACGGGTGATTCCTTCCGCGATTTTCATCGCACTTAATATGGTGATAATAATGGGGGACATGCGATAAGGACGCTGCACCATACGGGCAGTGCTGTAAGAAAGGCCGATAAGTCCAACCGTAATGCGAATGAATGCGTCACATAATCCTACATTTTTCTTCATTTTTCACCTTGCTCCTCTACAAAAAGCTTGTTCATCTCGTTCTTTATCATGCGAAAAGAACAAAGGAATATACATATTTTTTTCTGTATTTCTCTGGAAAATAAGTTAACGTATCAAGAAGTTCATAAAGAAAAAAGAAGATTTCTCTATTGTTTTTCCAAGTATAGTATGAGTAAAAAAGTGCTTATGTAAAAAGGTATACTTTTTTTAAAAACAAATTACTATATTACTAGACGAAAACGTAAGAATAGGGTAGAATGTTTTCAGAATAATTTATTTATTGGAAAGAATTTTATTGATCAAGCAATTTAGATGAGTGTAATAAGGGGGATTGGTTTAGAAGCAAGATAAATGAGCGGTGATACAAGAGAATTTATTTTATTCAAAAATGGGGGTTACTCAATGAAGAAGAGAAAAGTGGCAGGCATTTTCTTATCTCTCATGCTATCTGCAGGAATGGTGGTAGGTTGTGGCGGAGCAAAAGATACAGGCTCCGCGGGTTCAGGTGGTCAAGGCGCGTCCGGCGACACGATTAAAATCGGAGCGAACCTGGAGCTTTCCGGTGGTACTGCTTCCTATGGTCAATCTGCCGGTCAGGGGATTGATCTAGCCGTCGAAGAAATCAATAAAAACGGCGGAATTAACGGGAAGAAGCTTGAGGTAATAAAGGTCGATAATAAGTCGGAACCTGCTGAATCAACCAATGCAGCGATTAAGCTGACAAGCCAGGAGAAGGTGACGGCGATTATTGGTCCGGCTACAAGTGGAGCTGTGCTAGCGGAAGCGCAAATCGCTATGGATAACAAAACGGTAGTTATCACACCAGCTGGGACGAACACGCAAATTACGGTAGGCGAAGACGGCAAAGTAAAGGATTACATGTTCCGTACGTGCTTCATCGATCCATTTCAGGGAACGGTAGCGGCTAACTTCGCCTCCAAAGAGCTTAAAGTGAGCAATGCAGCTATTTTTGCGGACAATGCGAGCGACTATGCGAAAGGGCTGGCAGAATCCTTTGAGAAAACATTTACTGCAAACGGTGGCAAGGTTGTAGCAAAAGAAGCGTATGTAGCGAAAGATACGGATTTCCGCGCAACCCTTACACGTATCAAAGCAGCGAACCCTGACTTCATCTTTATCCCTGGATATTATGAAGAAGTTGGCCTTATCATCAAGCAGGCGCGCGAAATGGGAATTCAAGCACCACTGATGGGTGGAGATGGCTGGGATTCTCCGACGCTGGTTGAACTTGCAGGAAAAGATGCATTGAACAATGCGTATACGATTGCTCACTACGCATCTGATGATCCAGATCCAAAAATTAAAGAGTTCGTTAAAGCATTCAAAGCGAAATACAGCGGCAAATCGCCTAACGGATTTAACGCATTAGGATATGACTCTGTATATTTCCTGGCAGACGGCTTGAAGCGTGCCGGAGACCTGGACCCTGTGAAGATTAAAGACGCGCTGGCACAAACGAAAGATCTGTCACTTGTATCTGGAAAATTCACAGTTGACCCTCAGCATAATCCGATTAAAGCTGCAACTATTCTGAAATTTGAAAACGGTACACAAAAATTTGCGGCGAAAGTAAATCCGTAAACAACGTAAACAAATGGTAAGTAAAAGAATGGGGGGCTTGCCCCCCATTCAGAATTTTATGGGATGCATTACCGCGGTATTGCGTGAAAGTGTTATCCGGGGGGAGTACAGTCATGGAAATAGTACAGCAGATTATAAACGGTATTTCGCTTGGTAGTATATATGCGCTCATTGCTCTTGGTTACACGATGGTTTACGGGATTATTAAGCTCATTAACTTTGCCCATGGCGACGTTTTTATGGTAGGAGCCTTTGTAGGTTTTTATTCGATAACGGTTATGGGATTGAGCTTCTTCCCGGCTCTGCTGCTGGCTATGACAATTTGCGCTGTTTTCGGTGTTTTGATTGAGCGTATTGCTTATAAGCCACTACGAAATGCGACAAGGATTGCCGCATTGATTACGGCCATTGGTGTTTCTTTATTTATCGAATATGGAACGATTTATGTGAGAGGGGCGCAACCGGAAGCGTATCCCGCCGATGTGCTACCGAGCAAGAGCTTTGAGATTCTCGGCGTGACTATCAACAGTCAGTCCATTCTTATTCTTGGCGTTTCAGTTGCACTGATGATTATCCTGCAATTTATCGTTCATAAAACAAAAACAGGAAAAGCGATGAGAGCGGTTTCATACGATGCAGAAGCGGCCCGCTTGATGGGGATTAACGTAGATAATACTATTTCTGCGACATTTGCCATCGGCTCGGCGCTTGCAGGTGCCGCAGGTGTTATTTTTGGAATCTATTACGTTAAAATCGAACCGCTGATGGGGATTATCCCTGGGCTGAAAGCATTCGTTGCGGCAGTGCTGGGCGGTATCGGTATTATTCCAGGGGCAATGGTTGGCGGGCTTGTTCTCGGTGTCGTAGAGTCTCTAGTAAGTGCTGTTGGTTATTCGCTGTGGAGGGATGGAGTCGCTTTTGTTGTCCTAATTTTAATTCTGATTTTCAAGCCTTCCGGACTCTTTGGCAAGAACATCAGGGAGAAAGTGTAGGTGAAAGAAGTGAAGCAAAAGCAGACAAAAGGTTTTTGGTTATCCATTCTTCTGGCGGTTGTTGTTTATATTGTGGTACAGGTGCTCTCATCGTCGTCGATGCTCAATAAATTCTATGAGAATACATTGTATTTTATCTGCATCAACATTATTCTTGCGGTAAGCTTGCATCTAATTATTGGTATTACCGGTCAATTCTCTATTGGTCATGCGGGATTTTTGGCTGTCGGGGCGTACGCTTCGGCGATTGTTACAATGAAATTGCATTTGCCGTTTAGTGTGGCGCTTATTGCGGGTGGTGTTGTGGCTGCGTTCGCCGGATTGCTTATCGGTATTCCGAGTCTACGTCTTAAGGGTGATTATTTGGCCATTGCAACATTAGGATTCGGGGAGATTATCCGGATTACACTCCTGAACATTGATTATGTGGGAGGAGCCAGTGGAATGCAGGTCTCTCATATGACAGACTGGACGACGCTTTTCGTCTGCCTTCTCATCACGCTCATCGTCATTGTAAACTTTACGAATTCCACGCATGGCCGTGCATGCATTTCCGTTCGGGAGAATGAGATTGCAGCTGATGCTATGGGCATTAACACAACCTACTATAAAGTAGTCGCATTCGCCATCGGTTCGTTTTTTGCAGGTGTTGCCGGCGGCTTATACGCACATAACTTCTATATTATCCAGCCGACCAACTTCGGCTTTCTGAAATCGTTCGACATCTTAATCTTTGTTGTACTAGGTGGCCTCGGAAGTATGTCAGGTGCGGTTGTTTCTGCTATATTGCTGACGATTATCTCCACCTTCCTGCAGGATTATCCAGAGACACGGATGATTATCTACAGCCTTGTACTTGTTGTTATGATGATTTATCGTCCGCAGGGATTGATGGGTACGAAAGAAATTACGCATTTTTTCACAAAGAAACGCAATGGCGTCAAAGGAGGGAAGCCGGATGGCAAACACACCGCTGCTTAAAGTAGACAACGTTGGCATACAATTTGGCGGATTGAAAGCCGTATCCGGTGTCAATGCAGAATTGTACCAGGGAGAGCTTATCGGGCTTATCGGTCCGAACGGAGCGGGTAAGACGACGTTCTTCAATTTGCTTACTGGCGTATACGTGCCGACGGAAGGACAGATTCTGTTTGGCGGTGAGAAGTTGAACGGATTAGCGCCATATCAGATTACACGTAAAGGCATTAGCCGGACATTCCAGAACATTCGGCTGTTCGGCGACTTATCGGTGCTCGACAATGTAAAGGTCGCATATCATTCATTGGCCAAGCACTCGATCCTGAGCTCGATTCTGCGTCTGCCCTCCCATTTCTCCGGAGAGAAAGAGATGGAAGAAAAAGCAGTTGAATTCCTCAAGATTTTTAACCTGGATGGCTTGAAGTATGAGATGGCTAAAAACCTTCCATACGGACAACAGCGCCGGCTTGAGATAGCCCGGGCATTAGCGGCGCATCCGAAATTATTGTTGCTTGACGAACCAGCAGCAGGCATGAATCCACAGGAAACGAAAGAATTAATGGACCTGATTGCTTTTATCCGCAAAGAATTCAACCTGACGATTCTGCTCATCGAGCATGACATGCCGCTTGTCATGGGGGTATGCGAGCGAATTTATGTGCTTGATCATGGACAATTAATCGCGCAAGGCTCGCCGGAGGATATTCGAAACAATCCGAAGGTTATCGAAGCGTATCTCGGCGAGGAGGTTTCTTAATGTTAAAAGTAGAAGAAATCAATGTATATTACGGCAATATTCAAGCATTGAAAGGCGTATCGCTTGAGATTCATCAAGGAGAAATCGTAACGCTAATCGGCGCGAATGGAGCAGGAAAAAGTACGCTGCTCAAAGCGATTTCCGGTCTGTTGAAGCCAAAGCAAGGGAGCATTACCTACATGGATCAGTCTATTGGAGGTAAAGCGGCGCAGGCGATCGTAAAGCAAGGTATTTCTCATGTGCCGGAAGGCCGCCGTGTCTTTGCGAATATGACGGTAGAAGAGAACCTTGAATTGGGTGCATTCCTGCGCAAAGATAAAGACGGTATCCGCCAGGATTTTGAGAGAGTATATGAGCTGTTCCCACGTTTGCTGGAACGTCGCAAACAGCTGTCGGGCACGCTTTCCGGCGGGGAACAACAGATGCTGGCAATGGGCCGGGCATTAATGGCGCGTCCGAAGCTTCTGCTGCTGGACGAGCCTTCGATGGGACTGGCGCCGTTGCTTGTAAAGACCATCTTCCGTATCATTGAAGAGATCAATCAGACAGGCACAACGATCCTGCTCGTTGAACAAAATGCAAATATGGCACTTTCCATCGCCAATCGTGCGTATGTTATCGAAACCGGACGTGTCGTTCTTTCTGGAACAGCCAGTGAATTGAACGAGAGCGATCAAATAAAAATGGCATATCTTGGCGGACACTAGGCCATCCTTGATGCCTATATAAATTACGCTTGATATTTTGACAGTGGAGTGTGGTTAGAAGGAGGAGATTCAGGAAAAAGAAGAGGGTGGATGCGCCCTGCGATCCGGCAGAAGAAAGGTCAGTGTGTCTTTTTCCGACCGCTCCCGCCCACCGCTCTTCCTTCTTTTCTTACCTCCCACCATAAACATTTGTCGATGTATCAAATCAGATGTATTTAGTCTGGGTATGATATGTCAGTCAGTAATGGGCAAAAGATGCTAGAATAGAGATATCCTGCCCGCCAGCTATGAAGCAGACAGATTGCGAAAGAATTTTCATATATAATCAATTTTTATAGAGTATGACAAGCCGTCTTCCGACATAATAGATAGGGAGACGGTTTTTTTTTCGATTTACAGGATAGGAGATAACGAGAAAGAAGGGGAAATATGATATACAAGAAAACAGCCGCATTGTTGCTATCAGTCGCGCTTGCCGCAACGGCCGCAGGATGCAGTAATCAAGCCGAACCGCCGCCCGTTCCTGCCGGAAATAATCAGGTCGTTCCGGTACAAAAAGCGCAAACCCAGGTGCCGGAAATAACAGCGCCACTGACTGGCTTGCCGGTGGAGATGCAGAGTACAGATCGGGTCGTTATGGTTATGATCAATAACCATTCCAAGGCAAGGCCCCAATCGGGTCTGGACCAAGCAGATATGGTATATGAGATGCTGGAAGAAGGATTAATTACCCGTTTTATGGCATTCTATCAAAGCCATTCGCCGGAGACTGTCGGTCCCGTGCGTAGCATTCGTCCTTATAATATCGAGATTGGACAAGGGTTTGACGCTATTATGTCCCATGCTGGCGGCAGCGTCGCTGCGTTGAGCATTATTCGCAATGGAAACTACGCGGACATGGATGAGATTTATGCTTATCCGAAAGCGTACTGGCGCGACAAATCGCGTAAGGCGCCGCACAATCTGTATACAAGCATTGAAAAGCTACGTAAGGGAGCATCAGAAAAAGGCTACAACCTGGGTGGAGACGTGCCTGTATTCTCATTTATGAAAGAAGGGGATGTCGTACAAGGGGAACCGGGAACCAAGATAAGTGTTCGCTATTCCAAACGAAATACGGCCGGATACGAGTATGATCCGAATACAAAACAATATATGAGGCTCACGGCAGGCAAACCACATATGGATAAAGAGACGGGAAAACAGTTGACTGCTACCAATGTGCTTGTCATTGCGGCACAGCACCGTACGCTTGATGGTGAAGGTCGTCTGGAAATTGATACCATAGGGCCGGGCGAAGGCTATCTCTTCCAACGAGGGCAGGCGCTGAAGGTGACATGGGAGCGTAGAGATGGAGCGATTCGCGCCTATCAGAACGGCGTTGAGTTGCCACTGTATCCAGGTACGACCTGGGTGAATGTTGTTCCGACTACGCCTTCGTTTGCTGAGCACCTGACGTTTGAATAACGATCGCCTATTTTGCCGGAAAACGTTTTCCTTGTCAAACCGTGGCGAATTTCATATTATAAAAATAGCGCATGCTTTACTTCTTAAATAATGTAAAGCGGTACTTGCTTAAAGAGTAGTGTGCCCGGAACGGAGGAAAAGTCGGTGCAATTGGATAAAATCAAAGGCAAAGAGCTGGAACAGCTATTCGAAGTGATTCTGTCATTGGACTCGATGGAAGATTGTTATTTATTCTTTGATGATTTATGTACGGTAAATGAAATGAAGTCGATGGCGCAGCGCCTGGAAGTGGCACGTATGCTGCGCGACAAGCAAACATACAGTCAGATTGAAGAAGAGACCGGTGCAAGCACGGCGACCATCTCCCGCGTAAAACGCTGCCTCAACTATGGCAATGGCGGATATATGGCGGCGCTGGACCGACTGGGCGATAAGAAAAAAGGATAAAGTGAAACTTCATGCAGTAGGGGATTCTTCATACCCTACTGCGTGTTAGTTGAACTTATCGGACCTTTAGGGGCAGTTTATTCCCCATCTATATTTCCTCGATTTTTCCAAGTCTTGAGGTGGGGGATTACTGCCCGTTAAGGCGGGATAAAGAGCGATATGCACCTGTTTTTCAGGCAAAACTGGAAGACAGGTGCTTTCTTTTGTATTGTAATACATAACGAATGGAAGCAAGATCCCGTGGCAAAGAGGAGGAACGAAACGATGGATATGGACAAATGGAGACACGTGTTTAAACTGGACCCCGATAAAGAAATAGATGATGGAACGCTTGAGTCCGTATGCGAATCAGGTACCGACGCCATCATCGTCGGAGGTACAACAAATATAACGTTTGACAATACGATTGATTTGTTGAGTCGGATCCGTCGGTATGCCGTACCTTGTGCATTGGAGGTCTCCGATGTAGACGCTATTGTGCCGGGGTTTGACGCATACTTTATTCCGTTGGTGCTAAACGCACAGAATCCGGAATGGATTTTCAATATGCATGTAAAAGGATTAGAAGAACATGGTCCGTTTATTAAATGGGATGAAGTGTTTGTGGAAGGATATGTGGTCGGTAATGAAGATTCGGCGGTAGCAAAGCTGACCGAAAGCCGCACCAATATTACGGAGGAAGGGATGAAAGCGTACGCCCGCCTCGCAGATCAGATGCTGAAACTTCCCATTCTTTATATTGAATTCAGCGGGAGCTATGGAAACCCCGCCCTTGTACAGGCGGCGCAGAAGGTCGTGCATAACAGCCGAATTTTCTACGGTGGAGGAATCCGCAGTGTGGAACAGGCGATAGAAATGGCACAGTGGGCTGACACTGTTATAATTGGAAATATCATTTATGAAGATGTAACACAAGCGTTGGCTACAGTGGAGGCCGTTAAGTCTGTCGGAAGATAAGACGGTCGAAAATTGACGAAGAAATCGGCGGACAAATAGGAATGAATGTTTGCTATAATGACAAAGAAATGTTTGCATGGGAAAGGAGTTATCCGCCTTGTTTATAAATAGGGAAGACGCGCTACAAGGATTGAATCCACAGCAGAAGGAAGCCGTGCTGGCGACGGACGGGCCGCTTTTGCTCCTGGCTGGAGCAGGCAGCGGAAAGACGCGGGTGCTAACACAGCGCATCGCGTATTTGTTGAGCGAAAAAAAAGTGGCACCGTGGAGCATTCTAGCGATTACTTTTACGAATAAAGCTGCTCGTGAGATGAAAGACCGGGTTTCAGCGATTGTGGGACCAGACGCCGAAGATATTTGGATTTCGACATTTCACTCTATGTGTGTGCACACGTTACGGCGTGACATTGACCATATTGGATATAACCGCAACTTTACGATTCTGGATTCAAGCGATCAACTCTCGGTCGTTAAGCAGTGCCTGAAAGAATTAAATATCGATCCGAAGAAATTTGATCCGCGAGCTGTGCTTGGATTCATCAGTACCGCAAAAAATGAATTGAAAACGCCAGAGCAGTATGGCGATATGGCCATGGGACCGATCGAACAGGTGTCTCAGCGGGTATATACCTTATATCAGAAGAAGCTTAAGAGTAACAATTCGCTTGATTTCGATGATTTGATCATGAAAACCATTCAATTGTTCGAAGAAGTGCCGGAGGTATTAGAATTCTATCAGAAGAAATTCCGCTACGTACATGTCGACGAGTACCAGGATACGAACCGGGCTCAATACATGCTGGTAAAGATGCTGGCAGCAGGCCATAAAAATATTTGCGTGGTCGGAGACTCCGATCAATCCATCTACCGTTGGCGTGGAGCTGACATTACCAACATTCTGAACTTCGAGAAAGACTATCCGAACGCACGCACGATTTTGCTGGAGCAGAATTACCGTTCCACAAAAAAAATTCTCGAAGCAGCTAACAAAGTAATCAGCAATAATTTTGGCCGCAAGCCGAAAAATCTGTGGACAGAAAACGATGATGGAGCTGTTATCCGTTATTATACGGCAGATAGCGAACACTCTGAGGCATATTATATCGTCGACCAAATCCAGAAAGCCGTGGATCGTGGGCGCGCATATCGTGATGTTGCGATTCTGTACCGAACAAATGCGCAGTCCCGTGTAATAGAGGAAGTTTTTGTGAAATCAGGCATTCCGTACAATATTGTCGGCGGCACGAAGTTCTACGATCGCAAAGAAATTAAAGATATGCTGGCTTATTTACGTCTTATCTCTAATCCGGATGATGATTTGAGCCTAACCCGGATCATCAATGTACCGAAGCGAGGCATTGGTGCGGGAACAGTGGAGAAAATCGCGACCTATGCGGCCCAGCAGGGTATCTCTATGTACAAGGCGATTCAGGAAGTGGATCAGATAGGACTGAGCGCCCGTTTCACTGATTCGGTTGTGAAGTTCGCCCGTTTGATTACTGAACTGGAAAGTATGCAGGAGTACCTTAGCGTGACAGAACTGGCGGAAGAGGTACTAAAGCGTACCGAATACCGGGAAGAATTAAGAAGGGAAGGTACGCTTGAAGCGCGCAGCCGCGTTGAGAATATTGAAGAGTTTCTTTCTGTTACGATGGAATTTGAACGTACTAATGAGGATAAGACGCTTGTGGCGTTCTTGACTGATCTTGCACTGGTAGCTGATATTGATAAGCTTGATGAAACGGAAGAAGACAAAGGCAATGCAGTTGTCATGATGACGCTACATAGCGCAAAGGGCCTCGAATTTCCGATGGTCTTCCTGGCGGGAATGGAAGAAGGCATATTCCCGCATTCTCGCGCGCTTTTCGAAGAAGTAGAGATGGAAGAGGAACGCCGTCTCGCGTATGTAGGCATCACGCGAGCCGAACAAGAGCTGTTTTTGACCCGAGCGTTGATGCGGACATTGTACGGCCAGACAAAAATGAATGCGCCGTCCCGCTTTATCGAGGAGATTCCTGAACATCTCATTCAAGCGGAAGGTACAGTGCAAGAAAGGCTGGCAGCCCGTACCGGGCGTATGGACAGTCAGATGGCACAGCCGCAGCAGCGTAGCGGGGTAGTATCAATGCGCTCGCAACAGCCGAAAGGCAGTACATCGAAAGCCTCAGGCGGACAAGGCGCAGAGGCAATGGATTGGAAGGCCGGTGACAAGGTTGCACACGGCAAGTGGGGTACCGGTACAGTCGTATCGATTAAGGGAAGCGGACAGGATTTGGAGCTGACGATCGCATTTCCGAACCCGACCGGATTGAAGAAACTATTGGCCAAGTTTGCGCCGATTGAAAAAGCATAGAAAAAACGTTCATTTTCTGACTATCTAAAGGTAAGCGAGGGACACAGGATGGATCGAAACGAGGCTATTCAGCGGGTGGAGGAACTGCGTCACATAATCGAGCAGCATAACTATTTATATTATGTGAAAGATGACCCGCAAATTTCCGATCATGAATGGGATCGGCTCATGCAGGAGCTGATTCGTCTTGAAGGGGATTTCCCTGAGCTGCTCACGCCGGATTCCCCGACCCAACGTGTGGGAGGGCCACCTTTAGAGTTTTTCGAGAAGGTGGAGCATACCACGCCGATGCTCAGTCTGGGGAACGCGTTCGATGAGCAGGATTTACGTGACTTTGACCGCCGGGTTCGGCAAGGGCTTGGAGTTGACGATGCGATTCGCTATATGTGCGAATTGAAAATCGATGGATTAGCTGTCTCGCTACGTTATGAAGGCGGAATGTTCGTGCGCGGTGCAACTCGGGGCGATGGCCGTACAGGAGAAGACATTACGCAAAATCTGCGTACCATACGCTCGCTTCCGGTTAAGTTGAAGCAGCCGCTTACAATCGATATACGTGGAGAGGCCTTTATGCCACGCCGGGCGTTCGAACGGTTGAACAGGGAACGTACAGAGCGTGAAGAGCCGCTATTTGCCAATCCGCGCAATGCAGCGGCTGGATCGCTGCGTCAGCTCGATCCGAAAATCGCTGCGTCCCGTTCACTTGACATCTTTCTGTATTCTATGGTTGGTGAAGATGTACTGCCTGTCGATACGCACAGCGGGGCACTTAGCATGCTGGATGAGCTCGGTTTCAAGGTGAATCCTGAACGCCGTATATGCGACGGGATCGATGAAGTTATCTCCTTTATTGAAGGCTGGCAGGAGCGGCGTAGTGAGCTGGCTTATGATATTGACGGTATTGTAGTGAAAGTGGATCGCCTTGCATATCAGGAAGAACTCGGCTTTACCGCGAAGACTCCACGTTGGGCGATTGCTTACAAGTTCCCGGCAGAAGAAGCGGTGACGGTGCTGCGCGATATTGAAGTTACGGTCGGTCGCACTGGTGCGGTTACACCGACGGCCATCCTTGACCCGGTAAGCCTGGCTGGTACGACAGTTCAACGGGCATCACTGCATAATGAAGATATTATCCGGGAGAAGGGCATCATGATTGGAGACCATGTCGTGGTGAAGAAAGCGGGCGACATTATCCCGGAAGTCGTAGCGGTCAAGACGGATATGCGGACCGGAGATGAGCAGCCTTATCATATGCCAACCCATTGCCCGGCTTGCGCAAGTGAACTTGTTCGTCTGGATGAGGAAGTAGCATTGCGCTGTATTAATCCACAATGTTCTGCGCAAATCCGTGAAGGGATTATTCATTTTGTCTCTCGTAATGCTATGAACATCGACGGTGTAGGAGAAAAAGTTGTTATCCAGCTGTATGAGCATGAGCTGATTCGCAGTGTAGCTGATCTTTATTATTTGAATCGGGAAGTACTGCTTGAATTAGACCGCATGGGAGAGAAATCGGTCGACAATATGTTGAAGGCCATCGAGACGAGTAAGAACAATTCGTTAGAGCGACTGTTGTTCGGACTCGGTATTCGTTTTGTTGGTGAGAAAGCGGCGCGCCTATTGGCACAGCAATTCGGAACGATGGAGAAGCTACAGCAGGCTACAGAAGAAGAGATTATCTCCATCCATGAAATTGGAGTAAAAATTGCGGAAAGTGTCGTGAAATATTTCGAAAAGCCGGAAGTGACAGAGACGATAAATCGACTGCGCGAGGCTGGAGTGAATATGGAATATAAGGGTCTGCGTCCGGAAGAAGTTGAGACAGATTCGCCGTTTTCTGGCAAAACGGTTGTATTGACCGGGACGCTAGAGCAAGTGACCCGTAAGGAAGCGCAACAATTAATAGAGGTGCGCGGAGGTAAAGTGTCAGGCAGTGTTAGCAAGAAGACGGATTTGGTCGTTGCCGGTGAAGCGGCTGGATCAAAGCTGGCGAAAGCGAATGAGCTTGGTATTCAGGTAATTGATGAAGCGACGTTCTTAGAATGGGTGAATGATTAAAAGAAGGAACTCTACCTGATTTTCAGGTAGAGTTTTATTCATTATTGAATCGAAAAATAATTCAATAATGAATAAAACTCTCTATTTCTCCTTGTTTATTCCGGTTATTGCTGTGTTTCTGGTAGATTACTATATCCTGAAGAAAAGTAGATACTATGCCGAAGAAATCATTTCAGGAGAACGTAAAGTGTACTGGTATCAGGGAGGTGTAAATCTTTTTGCATATATTGCATACCTGGGTGGCGCTTTGTTTGCGTACTATTTCACTTATGTACAGCCGTTAGTTGAGAATAAGCAGGGCAATGTAATAGCTAAACAGGTAGAATACAAGGATACGGGGGAAGCGAAATGAAAATTAAAGTAGCCGCTGTTCAGTTCGAAGCCGGGGTGGGATTAAAGCAAGAAAATAGGCTACAGATGAAACAGTGGATAAATACGATCATGGCAGAGCATCCAGATTGCTCGATTATTGTCTTTCCTGAACTCGTGGTAAGCGGCTACGACTGCGGATGCCATATGGCAGCACTAGCTGAGGAGGTAGAGGGAGAGTCCTATCGGTTTTTCTCAGAGGAAGCCAGACGGTATGGTGTGCATATCGCTTATGGAAACATAGAGAGGAGTGGACAGGAGGATAGACCGTACAATACGGTATGGCTTATTGGCTCGGATGGCTCACTCCTGCATACGTATCGCAAAATCCATCTGACAAGCCTGGAAGAAGCATACTTTACTCCGGGAGAAGCCTTACCGCAATCCTTATGCCAGATTCAGCATGGCCTGTGCGTTGGATAACACGATGCCACTAGTTACGTGCAATCTTGTTGGATCAAATGGTACACTCAATTTTTTTGGCGCAAGCCGGATATATGACGCAATCGGGGAAGAGCTAGTACAAGCGGAAGAAGAAGGATACATCTACGCTGAAATTGATACATCTGAGTACAGAGTGTTATCGTCAGGAGTTCTATACCATGCTTCGCGAACGTCGCCCACATCTTTATGGTCCGGCTGCTGTTTACCATAGTAAAGGAACGTCTTACTAACTCATCGTAGAACATGGCGGATAACAAACAGGGCGAGAAATATTCCCGCCCTGTTTGTTGTGTATTTTTTATTATAATGCATTCTGCTTTTGTTCAGGAGTTTCGTACACTTGCTCCATCTTCTTCTCTGCTTCAGATAAGTTTTTTGACGGGTCGAAATAAGAAATAAGTACGATAGAAACAAGGCTTGAAGCCAGTCCGTATAGAATCGGATTTGTAGATGTGAGTCCTTCAATAGCTAAGCCAGTGATAATAACAATCGCGCTGATAACGATAGAAAAGAAAGCTGCTTTTGCAGTCGCCCGTTTCCAGAACAATCCGAGAATAATCGGGAGAAACACAGAGCCTGAAAGAACTGCATAAGCGACATCTAGTGCTACAAGAACATCTTGAATCCAAATAGAGCAGGTGATAACAATAAGGCCGATAATTAATGTGGTGATACGTGAAGTTAGCAAAAAGCGAGTTTCACTCATCGGTTTCTTAGAGAAACGCTTGATAATATCGTTTACAATTAATGTAGAAGAAGCAAGTAGCGTTCCCGAGGCTGTAGACATCAATGCTGAGACTACGCTGGCCAGCACGATTCCCAATAAGCCGGTTGGCAGTATTGTTACGGCCATTTGCGCAAAAGCATTCTGTGGATCGTTTAATCCAGGTAGTACTACAAACGCGCACATCCCGATAATGCTGACAGCTAAAGCGTACAGGAAGCTGTATACACCTGCTCCGATCGTGCCCGTACGAGCGATTTTTAAGGTTTTTGCTGTGAAAATCCGCTGCCATACGTCCTGCGCAATAACCATTCCAAGACAAAACAGTAAGAAATAAGATAGAATCTCACTCCAACCAATACCTGTAAAATCAAAGTAGGAAGCAGGCAAGGTCTGCTGAAGGTTCGCCCAGCCGCCTGCTTTTGAGATGCTAAGCGGAAGCATGACAAGAAAAATACCGATTGTCATAATTACAAACTGGACAATATCGGTCATTGTAACTGACCACATGCCGCCAAGCAGCGTGTAGAAAAGCACAATGCCTCCACCGACGAGCATGGATAAGGTCAAATCCCAGCCAACCAATACATTTAGGATGGTTCCCATCCCGATAACCTGTGTGACGGTAACCATAATAGCATACAGTGCTGTTACTGCCGCGCTGATAAATCTTGTTTGTGCGTTAAATCGCAACTCTAGCAGTTCACTGATGGTAAGGATTTTTAAATGATAAATTTTCTTTACTAGAAATAGGCCGAGACCAATAATTCCGATACCGAGCATCGATACGAGCCATACACCTGAGATTCCATATTGGTATCCTAGTTTTGTCGTTCCGATGGTGGAAGCGCCTCCAAGAATTACAGCAGCCAGACAGGATAGATACATTGTGAAGCCCAAATTACGCCCAGCTACAATATAATCCTCCGATGTTTTGGCCCTTCTTGCCCCGATGAATCCTACGAAGATTAATGCAAGGAAATAAATGACCATAACAACTATATCTAACGTATGCATATAAACCCTCCTTGATAAACAGATATGTTGTTTTATTTTTCTTAAAATATTTACAAAGCAAGTAACGTGCCAATAGTAAATTTACTGATTTTTAAAGGTTAACTTGCAATTTGATTCATTTTTGAATAAAAATAAGGTGAGTTTTATTCAATTTTGTATCAAGGAAGATGGGGGGTTCAATATGAAAAATCAGGAAACAAACATAGAGGACGTATTAAAGGAACTCGCCGCCATTATCGAAACATCGAAAGATAATATTGTTGTAACAGATGGGGAAGGCCGTGTGCTGCGTGTGAGCAATAACTGTCAGGAGATATACGGAGTGGACCCAGAAGAATTATACGGGCAAAGTGTGAATGAATTAGAAGCAAAACAAATTTTCAACCCTTCTGTGAGTGTACAAGTACTAAATAAGAAATCAAAACAGGAAATTATCCAGCGTACAAGAACCGGCCGGGTTGTGATGGCCACAGGTTATCCTGTATTTAATGAGAAAAAACAGATTACAAGGGTAATAAGCTATTCTCATGATATGACTGAAATTATGGCACTAAAAGAGAAGTATGAACAGCTTACAGAACAGGTAAAGCGATACGAAAGCGAGTTGGAAGAGCTGCGTGAAAAAGAGACGCGTATACCGGGATTTATAGCAGAAAGCCCTCAGATGCAGCGAGTAATGACGCTTTTGCAGCGTGTTGCGAAGGTAGACACAACAGTGCTCCTGCTCGGAGAATCAGGCGTCGGAAAGAACGTAATCGCTAAGGCTATCCACAGAAAAAGCGGGAGAAAAGCCAATTCGTTTATCGAGATCAACTGCGGTGCAATCCCGGAAGGGCTTCTCGAATCGGAGCTTTTCGGCTATACGTCCGGATCGTTTACTGGAGCAAATAAGGGAGGCAAGCCGGGAATTATCGAATTAGCCGATAAAGGAACGCTGTTTCTTGATGAAATTGGTGAGATGCCCTTAGCCTTACAGGCTAAACTGCTCAAGGTAATTCAGGAAAAGCAAATCACACCAGTCGGCGGTACAAAAGCAAAAACAGTGGATTTTCGTCTTATTGCAGCAACGAATCGAAATTTGGCGGAGATGGTGCGAGAGGGAAGATTTCGCCAGGATTTATATTTTCGATTGAATGTGGTTCCGATTGAAGTCCCTTCGCTTCGTGAGAGAAAGGAAGACATTCTTCCGCTTATTCAGATCTTTCTTGAGAAATTCTCTAAGAAATACGGGTTAACCAAGCGGCTGGAAGAATCGGCTACAGAGGCATTCCTGCGCTATGATTGGCCCGGCAATGTACGCGAAGTGGAGAATGTAATCGAAAGGCTTGTCGTAACAACGGATGAATCGTCTATTTCATTACACCATCTTCCAGAATCGCTGCGTGGAGATATTGAAATTGTGGAAGCTACAAAGCTTACCGGGTCCTACAAACTCAAAGATATTCTTGAGGATGTGGAGGGGAAAGTGGTTTTGCAGGCGTATCAGAAGTATGGAACGACACATGAGATGGCTAAGCATCTAGGAATCAGTCAGCCTTCTGTTGTGCGAAGGCTGCAAAAGTACCGAGGAAAGCGTGAACAATCGAGCCTCTAGTCATATCGATTCATAAATGAATCAGAAACAAGATTACTATCTTTGCTTAAACCTAATATCCCTTGGTTTTTCCCTTACATTCCTTATATAGACATAATGGCATGGTTTTTGCTTTGTGAAATATAGTGAGGATAAAAAATTCGGGAGAGAAATTGGAGGGAAACACCATGACAAAAAAATATCAACCAGCAGACTCATTTGAATCTCCACGTTTTTGCGGAGTTCGTACCTTTATGCGATTGCCTTATGTTCAGACGACAGAAGATGTAGATTTTGTAGTTTTGGGAGCCCCGTTTGATACGGCAGCTTCATTCCGTGTCGGAGCAAGGTTCGGTCCGGGAGCGGTACGAGACTTCTCCATTCTGCTTCGTCCGTACAATCCGGTACGCAAAATCAATGTATTCGATTATTTGTCCGGTGTAGATTATGGAGATTTATCGGTTGTTCCAGGCTATATCCAAGAATCGTACCAAAAAATTGAAGAAGGATTGCTTCCGATTCTTGAAAAGGGTGTCGTACCGATTACAATTGGAGGGGATCATTCGATTACGTTGGCTGAGCTACGTGCTGTTGCTAAGAAATATGGTCCGGTCGGACTTGTTCATTTTGATGCTCATAGCGATACGTGGGACTCTTATTTTGGACAGAAGTACAATCATGGCACACCGTTCCGCCGGGCGTATGAGGAAGGGCTGCTAGACACGAGTCGGAGCATTCAAGTCGGCATGCGTGGAGGATTGTATGAACCGGCTGATCTTGATGACGCACGTAAGATGGGCTTTGATGTAGTGGAAATGCACGAGGTGCAGGAGATGGGTATTCCAGCCGTTATTGAACGCATCCGTAACCGTGTTGGCGATGGACCGCTCTTCCTCTCATTCGATATTGATTTCATTGATCCGGCCTATGCTCCGGGAACAGGTACGCCCGAAGTGGCTGGAGCGACGACAACGGAAGCGTTGCAGCTTGTACGGGGATTGGAAGGACTTAATTTCGTCGCTTTCGATTTAGTGGAAGTGCTACCGTCTTTTGATCATGGCCAGATTACAGCGAATGCTGCTTCCAACGTCATTTTTGAATTTATCACACATCTTGCACTCAAGAAAAAAGCGGAGAAAGAGGCAGTAGCTCATACCCAAAATATGCAAAGTCGTTAATTAATCAAAAGAGACAAACAGGGCGGGATATAAATTCCGCCCTGTTTCTTATGGCTAGACTTTGAATCTACTCATTACATCGTTTAATTCTTCAGCCATTTTTGTAAGTGTAAGCGAAGCGGATGCGATTTCTTCCATAGAAGCATTTTGTTCTTCCGCTGCTGCTGCTACGCCCTGGGTGAGTCCTGCCGTTTGTTCGGAAATCCGGGCGATTTGATTTACGGCTTCCGTCATTTTTTCCTTTTTCGCATCCATTTCTAGTACGACACGATTTACGTCTTTCACGTGGGTAAACACTTCCTCCGCGGCTTCGAGTATGTCTTCAAATGAACTGGATGCGCTATCCGCCATCTCAATCCCTTGCTTCACCTCTATATTCGTCTCATTCATCACTTCGGCTGCACGGCGCATCTCTTGTTGAATCTCAGTAATAAGATGGCTGATTTGACTTGCTGATTGCGACGATTGTTCAGCCAGTTTACGAACTTCATCTGCTACAACAGAGAATCCTCTACCGTGTTCGCCTGCTCTTGCTGCTTCAATCGCTGCGTTTAATGCGAGCAGATTCGTTTGTTCGGAAATGGATGTAATGAGCGCTACAATATGGTCGATTTCTTCCGATTTTTTTCCGAGTGAATGCACAGCACCAGCCAGTTCTTCTACACGCTGGTAAATATGATTCATCTGCCCGGTGACTTCTTTAGCGTTTTGATTTCCGTGTTCGGCTTTCTCGGCGGTTACCATGGATCGTTCGTTCACTTGCTGTAGACCTTCAGCGATTTGATCCATGCTATCTGTAATCTCGGATACGACGCTTCTTGCATCTTCAGAGATGGTAGTCTGCTCATCGGTGCCGCTGGCAACCTCCAACATAGACTCCGTAATTTGTTCTGCCGCTTTGCTCGTTTGCTCGGAGCCTGCGGTTAGTTGTTCGGAAGTAGAAGCGACCTGATGAGTATGGGAAGCAATTTGTCCCATCGTATCTCGCAGCGTGTCATTCATGGAATTGAAATTGCGAAACATCTGTCCGAACTCATCTTCGGTCTTTATCTCGATATGATGCGTAAAGTCTCCGCCAGACATCGTTGCCGATAATTCATTGACGCGTGTAATGTTTTGTGTAATGTAGCGGCTATACAGCAGAATGATAACAACTGCAATGACGAGCGCGACCACGGCAGCTGCAATGAGCGCATTCACAAGCGAATGAACAGGGGAAAGCATCTCATCTTCCGGAATGACAAGAGAAAGAATCCAGCCATTCTCCGGAACCTTCTTATAATACATCCGATTTAATCCATTTTCGTCCGTGTAAGTTACCATCCCGCTCTCTTCAGACAACAGTCGTGAGGAGGTTTGGGCCAGTGAAGTGTTCTGATCGTTCTTGATGTTTGTTTTCATCATCTTATTCTGGTCCGCATCAGCCAGGTAGACCCCTTTGCTATCAAGCAGGAACGCCCGTCCTGTCTCGCCGACTTTTGTCTGGCCGACAAGCTTTTGCAGGCTGGATAAATCGACATCACACGTAATTACCCCGAGAAATTCATGATTTTTACTATAAAATGGCACACTGACAGTCAGCATCGGGGTTTTGGTCACCGAGTCGAAATACGGATCAGTATAGACGGTTGGTTGCTTGCTGGCCTTTCCTGTTTTATACCAATCCATGTTTGGATAATCGTATTCAGCACTGTTGAACTCGTCCGATACTTCAAATTTTCCATCTTTTCTGAACGCATACATCGCAAAGTATTTTACATCTTGACGATATTTATAAGGTTCAAAAAAGATACCGCTGGCAAATGTTTCATTATTTGAGCCAAGTGCGTTTTTTAGTATGTCTTCATATTGCTCTTTTGTAAACGAAGGAGCAGAAAACTCCAGGCTACGAGCGAGCAACTCAGGGATTTTTTTGTGGGCAATTAGATTTTTTTCAATAGTGGATGTAAGGTTTTGTAATTGTTCATGCATCTTGTCTTCGATTTGTCGGTTCATTAAAGATGAGCTGTAGAAATACGTGAATGTTGTAGTAAATAACAGAACGACCACAAACGTAGGAAGCAGGGAGGCAAGGGTACGGGATTTAATGCTCCTGAATTTCATCTCTTATGAAGTTCACCTTTCTTTTTATAATGTATATAAAACATATATCGGCATATTTTTACTAATTCTGTATTGGTTGTTGAAGTGCTGCGACATAAATTAAAATATCGAAATAAAGGTATAATTTGGATGGATGAATGGGTGAGAAAAGGAGGAAACACCAGGATGGCTTAGTTGCGGCTGTATAGTTTCTCTGGTATGATTTTATCTAGGTTTGTCCGCCTGCGGCGTGCGTGTCAAGGCGGAAGAAAGCCAGAGAATCAGGAGGTGGAATGATGAGTGCAATTTCGCGTAATGAAGTGGAATATGTAGCGAAACTCGCCCGCTTGAACCTTACCGAAGAGGAAGCGGTAAAATATACAGAACAGTTGAACAGCATACTTGAATTCGCAGGCAAACTGAACGAATTGGATACGGCCAATGTGCCTCCGACCAGCCATGTGCTTGACGTGTACAATGTGATGCGCGATGACGAGGTGCGTCCGTCTGTTGAACGGGAAGACGCCCTGCGTAATGCGCCGGATGAAGAAGACGGACAGTTCAAAGTACCGGCTGTCATGGAATAGAGAAAGGGGGACTTACACGTGTCTTTATTTGATAAGAAGTTAGCGGATATACATACTGAATTGGATAAAGGAGAACTGACAGTATCCGATCTTGTGAACGCATCGTTTGAACGAATCGCCAGAACGGAAGACAAAGTAAAGGCCTTTATCTTGCTCGACGAAGAAAATGCGCGTAATCGCGCCAAAGAATTGGACGAACAGCAATCCCGCGGTGAAGAAAAAGGATTGCTTTTTGGTTTGCCTGCGGGTATTAAAGACAATATTGTTACTCAGAATGTGACTACGACTTGCGCTAGTAAGCTGCTCGCCAACTACAACCCGATTTACAACGCAAGTGTCATGGACCGTTTGCACGCGGCCCAATCCGTCACGATCGGAAAGCTAAACATGGATGAATTCGCTATGGGTGGCTCGACGGAAAACTCCGGCTTCCATAACACATACAATCCATGGAATAAAGACTACGTTCCGGGTGGTTCCAGCGGTGGTTCGGCTGCATCTGTTGCGGCTGGTCAGGTTTATTTCTCCCTCGGTTCCGATACTGGCGGCTCGATCCGTCAACCGGCTGCCTACTGTGGTGTGGTAGGCTTAAAGCCGACGTATGGTCTTGTATCCCGTTTTGGCCTTGTAGCATTCGCATCTTCTCTGGATCAAATCGGGCCGATTACGAAAAATGTAGAGGATTCCGCTTATGTGTTGCAGACGATTGCAGCCCATGATCCGTTCGACTCTACGTCTGCCGAGGTGGATATTCCTGATTACATCTCTGCATTAAGCGGCGATGTAAAGGGACTCCGAGTTGGTGTGCCGAAAGAGCTGATGGGTGAAGGCATCGACCCGGAAGTTAAGGAAAAAGTAAACGCCGCACTAAAAGTTCTTGAAAGTCTTGGTGCAACCGTCGAAGAAGTAACACTGCCGCATACGGAATATGCCGTGCCGACCTATTATATTCTCGCACCTTCTGAAGCGTCCTCTAACCTGGCACGTTATGATGGTGTTCGTTACGGTGTTCGTGCCGACAATGCAGAGAATCTGATTGAGATGTATCGCGAGACTCGCAGCCAGGGTCTTGGTGCCGAAGTGAAGCGTCGTATTATGTTAGGTACATATGCGCTGAGTTCTGGCTACTATGATGCATATTACAAGAAAGCGCAGCAAGTGCGCACGCTCATCAAGCAAGATTTCGATGAAGTGTTCAAGAAATATGATGTCATTATCGGGCCAACTGCACCGACGACGGCTTTCAAAATTGGTGAGAAGGTAAATGACCCGCTGACAATGTACCTGGAAGATATTTGCACTATTCCGGTGAACCTGGCCGGCATTCCGGCTATCAGTGTGCCTTGCGGCTTTGCGAGCAACGGCTTGCCTGTCGGTCTGCAGATTATCGGGAAAGCGTTCGATGAATCCACGATTCTGCGCGTCGCGCATGCCTACGAGCAAAATACAGACTATCATAAAGCTCGTCCAGAGCTGTAAGGGGGTACGGAACAACCATGCAATTCGAAACCGTTATTGGGCTCGAGGTTCACGTCGAGCTGTCCACGAAATCGAAAATCTTCTGCGGCTGCTCTACCGAATTCGGAGCGCCGCCGAATACCCATACATGTCCCATCTGCCTGGGACACCCGGGAGTGCTCCCGGTTCTGAACAAGAAAGCGGTAGAGTTCGCGATGAAGGCAGCGCTTGCGCTGAACTGCGAAATCTCTGAAGAAAGCAAGTTTGACCGGAAGAACTATTTCTATCCGGATTTGCCGAAAGCTTATCAAATCTCGCAATACGATCAACCAATCGGAGAAAACGGATGGATCGATATCGAGGTGAATGGAGAGACGAAACGTATCGGAATTACACGCCTGCACCTTGAAGAAGATGCGGGCAAGCTGGTGCATGCTGATAGTGGCTATGCCTCCTTGGTCGACTATAACCGTGTCGGTACGCCGCTTGTAGAAATTGTATCCGAGCCGGATCTACGCTCACCAGAAGAAGCGCGTGCATACCTGGAAAAACTGAAGGCGATTATACAATATTGCGAAGTCTCCGACGTGAAGATGGAGGAAGGCTCACTGCGTTGTGATGCCAACATCAGTCTCCGTCCCGTAGGGCAGGAAGCGTTCGGTACCCGTGCTGAATTGAAAAATGTAAACTCCTTCCGCAACGTGCAACGCGGCCTGGAATATGAAGAAGTCCGTCAGGCCGATATCCTGCGCGACGGGGGCGAGGTTGTACAGGAAACGCGCCGTTGGGACGAAGCGAAAGGCCGAACCGTATCAATGCGCGGTAAGGAAGAAGCGCATGATTACCGCTATTTCCCAGATCCGGACCTTATTAAGCTGAACATCAGCCGTGAATGGGTGGAAGAAATCCGATCCTCTATCCCGGAATTACCGGACGCGCGAAAAGCACGTTATCTGTCCGAATATGGCTTACCGGAATACGATGCCAGTGTTATTACAATGTCTAAAGAATTATCCGATTTCTTCGATGCGACAGTACAAACGGGCGCCGATGCTAAAACCGCTGCTAATTGGCTGATGGGTGAGTTAATCGGATACCTGAATGCGAACGAGAAAGAAATGAAAGACATCCAAATGACTCCAGAAAGCCTGGGTCAGATGATTACACTCATCGAAAAAGGTACGATTAGCAATAAAATTGCGAAGAAGGTCTTTAAAGAAATGATGGAAACCGGCAAGAGTCCGGAGAAAATTGTTGAAGAGCAAGGCCTTGTACAGATTAGCGACGAAGGTGCCATTAAACAAATGGTTGAAGAAGTCGTCGCTAAAAACCCGCAAGCGGTCGAAGACTTCAAAGCAGGTAAAGAGAAAGCGATCGGTGCGCTTGTTGGTCAGGTGATGAAAGCATCCAAAGGGAAAGCCAACCCTGGTGTGGTAAATCAACTGTTGCGCGATGTGTTAAATAACCTATAGTAGTGTAAGAATGGAGAGTCGATTTGATAGCATGTCAAATCGGCTCTTTTCTTTTACAAGCGGAAATATTAAAATAAAGTAAATGACTAGGAATAATATGAATTAAAGAGGTGACAAAAAAGATGAGGCAAGGAGTGCTTGTGATAAGTCACGGTTCACGTAACGGAAGCTGGATACAGGGCGTTGATCAATTGCTTGATGAACTGGAATTGGAGATACCTTTGGAAGCTGCGTTTCTTGATATGGTCAAGGACAGGACGATAGGAAAAGGAATAGAAAGATTGGAGGCACAGGGGGTGGAAGAGATTCTTGTGGTTCCGCTATTTGTGTCCAGCGGCAGCACTCATTTGACGGAGATTCAATATGCGCTTGGTCTTGTGTCACAACCGGAGGTGGAGACTGAACTGCAGCCGCTGCCGATTCGTGCCCGTGTAATTTGGGCCGCTCCGATGGATTCTCATGGAAAAGTGCGTGAAATATTGCGTGAACGTATTCAGGAGTTATCTGTACAGCCGGAAGAGGAAGTCGTCATGCTAGCGGCTCATGGCAGCGATGCACCGGGGTTCCGCGAACGCTGGCAGGAAATGCTTGAACGCCTCGCTATGGAACTACAGCGTGATCTCGGATTGAAGCAAGCCATCTATGGAACGATTCATCCAGATACACTTAGGGAACGTGCCTGTATGGTTGCGGACAATCAGCGTTTATTGGTCATCCCGTTATTTTTAAGTTCCGGATATTATACGGAAAAGATAATTCCGAAAAAGCTGGATCAGATTCCGTACGTATATAACCGCCGGGCATATCTACCCGATCCGAAGGTGGCCCAATGGTTGAAAGAAACCATTGTAAGCCACTTTCGGGAAAAGGTTGCTACTTAATCAAGCTTTCGTCCAATGCTTTTTCCACCCGGTCTAGGTGTTTTTCCATCACCCGACGCGCTTTTTTGGCGTCCCGGCTGAGAATTGCTTCGAAAATTTCTAGATGTTCCTGATACAGACGTTTGGGAGAGCCATCTTTGCTGTATACCCAGAGGTTGCGACTATCACGGATCGTATAATTCATTACTCCTGAGATGCTTTCCATCATATTTTTCAGAAATGGGTTCTTGGTCGCCTGTGCAATCGCCATATGGAATTGAATATCATAGATGCGAGCCATCTCTTCGTTATCTCCCGAAATTGCCATATTATTGAGGATATCGCGCAGAGTCGTTTCATCCTGTTCGTCATGAGCCAGAGCCGCAATCTCGGCGCAGCCGCCTTCAATAATTTTACGTACCTGTAACAGATGAGTAAGCTCCTTCAGGTTGCTTACGGGCAGTGTCGGTAGCTCTTTCAGGGCGGCTGCCGCATCGCGCCTCACAAAAGTACCTTCTCCTTGGCGGGATGTGATCAGACCTCGGGCCTTCAACTGACTGAGTGCCTCACGTATGGTTGATTTTCCCACACCATAATGTTCAGCTAGTTTATCGATCGTTTTCAGACGCTCACCCGGCTGTAGTATCTCTTCTTCAATCATTTTCTGTAAGTCTTCAGCTACGATTTGATAGCTTTTTTTGATTAAGCTCATGGTTTTCGAATTCTCCTTACAAGTTGTTATCTCTCCGTATATTCTTTCTGTTACTACTCTACAATTTTTTATGAAAGTATGATAGAGTTATTATCAAATTCATCTGATGACCTGCTGAATATTGAAGGGGGAAATGTTGTGGAACAAAGTGTAAAAAGTGAACTGCGCAGCATTGTCGGCAAAGACTATTTTCTTGATACGCCTAATGAGTTGTATGTGTATTCATATGATGCGACGCCGCTGTATCAGGCGATGCCGGACGTGGTGCTCATTCCTTCGAGCGTGGAAGAAGTGGCTGCGATTATGAAAGTCGCCAATAAAAACCGGATCCCCATTGTATCACGCGGCTCGGGCACGAATTTATGCGGCGGCACGGTTCCAGTCGAGGGCGGTATTGTTTTGAATATGAATCGGTTAAATGCATTTAAGGAAATCGATCAAGAGAATCTAACCGCTACGTTCGGGCCGGGAGTCATTACGGCAGATGTACATAAAGCGGTAGAAGCAGTTGGTTTATTTTACCCGCCAGATCCGGGAAGTATGCGGATTTCTACGATGGGCGGTAATGTAGCGGAGTGTGCTGGCGGCATGCGCGGTCTAAAATATGGAGTGACGAAAGATTATATTATGGGATTGGAAGCAGTCCTCCCCGGTGGCGAGGTGCTCCATGTCGGCGGCAAGAACGCTAAGGACGTCGCTGGTTACGATGTGACAAAGCTTTTGGTCGGCTCAGAAGGAACGCTTGCAGTCATTACCGAAATCACGGCGAAACTGGTACCGCTTCCAGCTGCAAAGCAAACAATGGTAGCCTATTATAATGATTTGACGGCGGCAGCCCGCACAGTACAGCGTGTCATCGCGGCGAAAATCATTCCGGCCACGCTCGAATTTCTCGACCAAGCGACGATGGTAGTCGTTGAGGATTTCGCCAAAATCGGCCTACCGCTCGATATGAAGGCAATGTTGATTATCGAACAGGATGGCTCTGAGTGGCAGGTAGAGCAGGACATGGCTCGTATTGCTGATATTTGCCGTTCCGAGGGCGCGACGGAAGTCCGCACTGCGCAAACAGCGGAAGAAGGCGCGAGCCTGATGGCGGCTCGTCGTTCCGCACTATCTGCACTGGCACGGGTCAAACCGACGACAATTCTGGAAGATGCAACGGTACCGCGCTCGAACCTGGCTGCTATGGTCGATCAGGTTGAAGTGATTGCCAAAAAGTATGATTTGCAAATATGTACGTTTGGCCATGCAGGTGATGGCAACCTTCATCCGACATGCCTGACGGATGAACGAGATAAGGAAGAAATACATCGTGTTGAGCAGGCGTTTGAGGAAATCTTTCATGCCGCGATTAAGCTTGGTGGAACGATTACCGGTGAACATGGGGTAGGCATGGCGAAAGCTGGATATCTGGACCTGAAGGTCGGTCCGGTAGGCATGGATTTAATGAAGCGGATTAAGGAAGCGTTTGACCCGCACGGCATTATGAATCCTGGTAAAATTTTCGCGAAAAGTGCAAGAAGAAGGGTGGTTGTACAAACCAATGGATGCGGATGCAAACATGAACACGCTCACAACTAAGCCGCAAAGTCTGACGCCTGCCTGTGAATCGACTAATACGTCTCTTCTGAGCAAATTCGATATGAATGAAATCATGAACTGTATGCAATGCGGCTTTTGTCTACCAGCCTGCCCGACATATCGCCAAACCGGTAAAGAAGTGGCGAGTCCACGCGGACGTATCGCCCTCATGAAAGGGGTCGCGCAGGAGTCGCTGGACGTGGATAGTGAATTCGAAGATAATATGTATCTCTGTCTTGGATGCAGAGCATGCGAGACGGCCTGTCCTGCCGGTGTTCCATATGGAAGCCTGGTAGAGACCGCTCGTGAGGTGGTCGAAACGCATAAGAAAGAAGAAAAGAAAGCACCATTCATTCGAGATATTATATTTAACAAGGTCTTCCCGTATCCGAAGCGTATCGACAAGATGGGGACGGTACTCTGGGCAGCACAATCTGCGGGCCTGCAGACGATGGCGCAGAAAACCGGTTTGATTAACCTCTTGCCGCGCCCGATGGCAGAAATGCAGCAAGCCGTAGAGAAAATAGCTTCTCCGTCTGAACGTAAAAAACGTCAAAAAGTCATGAGGGCAGAGAGCGGGAAAGCGAACTTGAAAATCGGCATGTTCAAAGGGTGCATTATGGATGTGATGTTCTATGAAGCAAATCAGGCAACCGCGCGCGTGTTAAATAAAGCAGGGTGTGAGGTTATATTTGTAGACGATCAGGTGTGCTGCGGTGCGCTCCATGCGCACGCTGGGGAAAAAGATGGTGCTGTGGACCTCGCCAAGCGCAACATTGAGGCGTTCGAGCGGGCAGGTGTTGACTTCATCGTCAACAATGCAGGGGGATGCGGCGCAGCGCTGAAAGAATATCATCACTGGTTCCATGATGAGCCGGAATGGAAAGAACGTGCAATGACATTCGTGTCCAAGATGCGCGATGCCAATGAACTATTGGCGGAACTGCCAGAGATTACATTTGAGAAAGAGCTCAATGTCCGTGTTACGTACCAGGATTCCTGTCACCTGGCCCACGGACAGGGCATTCGTAATCAACCCCGTCAGCTTATCCGCAGTATTCCAGGCGTTGAATATATCGAAATGATTGATGCAGATAGCTGCTGTGGTTCGGCAGGTATCTACAATATTACGAATTTTGATATGTCGATGCGTATTCTTGACGATAAGATGAAAAATGTTCAACAGACGAAAGCCCATATCATCGTTACTTCTAACCCTGGCTGTCTTCTGCAGATGAAGCAGGGCATCATTCGTGCCGGTATGAAGGATCAGATGGAAGCTGTGCATATTATGGATCTTTTAGATCGAGCGTTATAATATACGACTTTTGCCTGTACGATCAAAATAAGCAATAGCCTTCGCCTTTACTGATTGAAAAGCCGAAGCGTTATTGCTTATTTTTTGTCCTTTAATTCTTTTAATATTTTTATTGTATGGCGTACTTGTTCTTTAACGATTTCTTGCTCTTTTGGTGAGAGATCCTGATACCCTTCATAGGCGGAAATATCAACTGAAGGATCGCGGAGAAATTGAGGAAGATGATCCGGTTCGTTGACACGCCCGAGCAGGTAATCAACAGAGACATCGAAAAAGTCAGCCAGTTTTTGAAGTGTCGCAAAATCGGGCTGCCGTTTATCGATTTCATAGTGGGCATATGTACCACGAGAAATGTTTAGACGCTTCGCCGTTTCTTCCTGAGTCAGTCGTTTTCGCTGACGAAGTTCCTTTAACCGGGAGCCGAACAGAACAATCCCTCCTTCTCTTATTTCGATTTATTATACTGTAGCAAATTGCTACATAAAAATGTTTGTGGCGATAAGTTGCAAAATCCATTGTATTCCACTGGAATGTAAAGTAAAATCAAGGAAAAAAGTTGCTAATTGCTACAAAAAGGAGGGGCACATTTGCAGCGGAGAAAATGGCTCGTTGAAATAAGAGAAGGTAAAGGATATACGCAGGAACAGGTGGCAGCGGCAGCAAATATAAAGCGAGCGTACTATACACAAATCGAGAACGGGGTACGAACCCCAAGTGTACCAGTAGCACAAAAAATAGCCGCTATTCTTCATTTTGAATGGACGTTCTTTTTTGATGATAGGTAATGCTATGTACATAAGCATCAAATGTAGCAAGAGAAGGGAGAGAAAAGGTATGAATGAATATATATGTAAGGAAGAAATAGAAAAAGAACGTTCTCCTTTTATTGGAAACATTGCAATGAAGCTGGCCCACGAGGTCAGAAATCCTTTAACGACGGTTCGGGGATATCTTCAATACTTTTTGGAAACGAACGGAGCGGAAGAAGAGAAAGCAGACATTGTTATGAATGTTTTACTGCCGGAACTTGATCGGGCCAATAAGTTTATTAGTGACTTCCTGCTTTTTTCAAGGCCTTTTACTCCTCGAAGACAATACACATATATGAATCATCTTATACAGGAATTCCGGCGGTATGCACTAAGGCAGCCTGTACTGCAAGATACGGATATCATCCTTGATCTTTCTCCTGATGTAAACAAATTGCCACTCCATATTGATGCTGAACAAATCGCGCAGGTCATGCTTTCCCTTTTCATCAACTCCATTGAAGCGAAAGAAAAATCTACCATGTGTATTACAATTCAAACAAAAGCCACTAATGAAACGGTATCTGTATGCTTTGCAGATGATGGGAAAGGAATGGACGCTTATATGCTTTCTCAGGTATTCGATCCGTTCTTTTCCGCAAAAAGGATAGGAATGGGGCTCGGCTTGCCCGTTTCCCAAAAAATTATTGCCATGCATGGTGGCACTATGAAAATCCGCAGTCGTAAAGGACGAGGGACTACGGTAATTTTTACTTTACCGTACGCTTAGATTTCCCTATCTTTAGAGGATGTATATGAACTCCTTATATTCATTCTACATATTCTTGTGCCTACGTGGTTTTGGCCTGTATGCTTTTAAAAAGATCCAAAAGACGGTATGATAAGCATAGAAAAATAGTGGATAGGATGGATATAAGTGAAACGTGCTCGGCTCATCTACAATCCGTCTGCTGGACGTGAAGAGGTCCGCAAACGGATTCCCGATATATTGAACGTGTTAGAAGAAGCGGGCTATGAAACATCATGCCATGCGACCAGGGGAGAAGGGGATGCGACGTTGGCAGCCCGCAAGACGGTGGACAACCGCTTCGATCTAGTCATTGCCGCTGGCGGCGATGGGACCGTATATGAGGTCATTAACGGTATCGCTGAACAGCGTTATCGACCTGCGCTGGGGATTATTCCCGCAGGCACGACGAATGATTTTGCCCGGGCTATCGGCCTGCCCCGCTCGATTATGAAGGCGGTCGGTGTTATTGCCAAAGGAAAACCGTCCCCGATTGATATTGGAAAGATTAATAATAAATATTTTATTAATATTGCTGGTGGCGGTATGCTTACGACGTTGACGTATGAAGTTCCCAGTAAAGTCAAAACGATGCTCGGCCAACTTGCATATTATATTAAGGGCATTGAGAAGCTTCCGTTTCTCTCGCCCATGCACGTAAGATTTGAGATGGACGGTCGGGTAATCGATGAAGAAATCATGTTATTTCTTATTGCTAATAGTAACTCTGTGGGCGGGTTTGAGAAGCTGGTGCCAAATGCCAAGCTTAACGACGGTCTCTTCGATTGCATTATTCTGAAGAAGACATCTTTGCCGGAATTTATCCGTATCGCCACCATGGCGCTGAAAGGCGATCATCTCAAGCATCCGAATGTTATTTACTTCCAGACGAAGCAGCTGAAAGCAACAGCAAGCGAACGTGTCGATTTAAATCTTGACGGTGAACTTGGAAGCCGTCTTCCCTGTACATTTACGGCTCTGCCCCGTCATATTCAGCTTATCCGTTAAACTTTATGAAATACAGGTGAATCATTTTGGGAAATATATCACGTAAGAGAAAACACGCCGTCGCATCGGCCGTATCGAATCTGCCGCTTGCGAAAAACGAAACGGTAGAGCTCATCATTGAAGATTTATCACATGAAGGCAATGGCGTAGGTCGTTATGAAGGCTATACTTTGTTCGTGCCGGGTGCGCTGCCTGGGGAACGAATCCTAGCCAAAGCAACCAAGCTGAAGAAGCAGTTCGGCTACGCACGCCTCATGGAGATTGTAGAGGTAGCCGCAAGTCGTACTAAGCCGCTTTGCCCTGTCTACAGGCGTTGTGGAGGCTGCACGTTACAGCATATGGATTACGAAGCACAGTTGGCGTTTAAACGAAAGCTAGTCGAAGATAATCTCCGCCGTATCGGCAAGATTGAAGGTGTGCCGGTACATCCGACGCTTGGTATGAAAGACCCGTGGCGCTATCGTAATAAGGCGCAGGTGCCAATCGGCGAGGAAGAGGGCGGGCTCATTGGTGGATTCTATGCTCAGCGCTCCCATGAGATTATCGATATGGAAGCGTGTCTCATCCAGCATGAGAAAAGCGATGAGGTTGTTGCACGAGTCAAGGAGATTGCCAGCAAATACGGTATCCGTGCCTATAATGAAGAGACGCAACAGGGGCTGCTGCGGCATGTCGTCACTAAAGTTGGCTTTGCGACCGGACAGATTATGATTGTACTGATAACCAACGGAGACAAGCTACCACATAAGGAAGCACTCACGCAAGAGCTGGCGCAGGTGATCCCTGGTGTAGCCAGCATTGTACAGAATATCAATACGAGGAAGACCAACGTCATTTTTGGTGATACGACCCGTGTGTTATGGGGCGAAGAATATATTTATGATACAATCGGCGCGGTAAAGTTTGCGATATCTGCTCGCTCGTTCTATCAGGTAAATCCTGTGCAGACCGAGCTTCTGTACGGTAAAGCCCTGGAATATGCAGCACTGACGGGCGATGAGAATGTTATCGATGCGTATTGTGGAATTGGAACAATCTCATTATTTCTGGCGCAGAAGGCCAGACAGGTATTCGGCGTGGAGATTGTGCCGGATGCGATAGAGGACGCGAAGCGGAATGCTCGTCTGAACGATATGGATAATGTCACATTTGCAGTTGGAGAGGCTGAGACCGTCATTCCGCAATGGTATGAAGAAGGAAATGCTGCTGATGTCATCGTTGTGGACCCGCCGCGTAAAGGCTGTGATGAACGGTTACTGGATACTATTGCAGCTATGAAGCCCGAGCGCGTAGTATATGTGTCATGCAACCCGGCCACTCTGGCGCGCGATCTGCGTATTCTGGAAGATGGAGGATATAGAACTGTTGAGGTGCAGCCAGTGGACATGTTCCCTCATACGAATCATGTGGAGAGCGTCGCCTGGCTTAAACGCATATAAAGCGTATGAAACCCTTGTGTATCAAGGGTTTTTCTTATTCCCTTATTTTGTGGAAAGGGACGAAAAAGCGCTTTTGACCACTTTTTGACTACATCGAGTTTTTTACATGGATTTTTGGTGCTCATTCATAGCCTGTTCAAATCGTGAAGTAGCATCTTTTTGCATATCGTGTGTTACGTTACTGTATATATTCATTGTCATCTGAATATTATACCAAGTGTAATTTATATAGCAGGATAAATTTACAAAATATACCGGACACTATATACTTTTCCTAAGTTAAATACAGGAGGTTAATAGTGTCCTTATTTGTATTTGCTATATTTATTTTGCTACTGAATATTACGGTTTTTAAACTATCCAAAGGTATTAGTGGAAACATACTATTATCTAGTGTAATCGTATTTTTGCTCGTTCCATTTGTTTTTAGGCTCTCTTCTCAATGGATACTCAAAACAGACCCTAATGCAGGTGTAGGTGCAGGTTTTGCCGGAGCCATTTTTGGATTTGTAACGCTTGCTAATGCTATTGTAATTTTTATTATTGGGCTTTTTACAAAGAAAACAGACTGATAAGCCAAAAATTATAGTAAATTAATAAAAACGCTAAGAACAACAAGTTCAAGCACTCTTAGATGAGAGTGTTTTTTATTTTGGAAGATTATTTCGTAATATTAGGTGGTGATGTAATATATAGGGAAAAGGGGTTGGAGTAGATGTGAGAATAATATACAATACTAGAAGCTAAAATTTACGGATTTTTCATATAGGGTGGGGCGATGTTGAGAAAATATTTATATGTAGGAATTTTACTTGGAACTATCGTGCTAGCAGGGGGTAGTGTAAATGAGGAAACAGAAGGACTGGTAAAGGAAGAGATGAAGGGGGTTTTAACTGACGGACAAGCAATAGAAGTTGATCCTTTATCTGATACTGATAAAGGTGAAGGGGGATCGGTAGCTTCTTTAGAATTGACTCAAAAAGAAAAAGAAGATTATTACAAGCAATATATTGAAATTGTGGAACAAGTGATGCAGAAGAAAATGGGCATTAATATTAAAGTGCCACCAATGGAGCAGTTTCAATCAAAAGATTGGATTGAACCAAAAGCATATGAAACGATGGTCCAAAATATGGTAGATAGATATTTGACAGTTGAACGTGAAACATTAAATGCTGTATCGCCAACTACTAATAAAGTAGTTACGAATTTAAATGGAGAAACGACAACAACAGCATACATTTATATTCCTGATATTACTTGTGAAATTGAGGTTACAGGTAAATTTGAAACGCAATACAACGCATACCATGACCGTCAACTGTTTAAATTAGAAAACATTTCAACCCAAGCAGCAAGTTCTGTTGGCACGTGGGAGCAAACATCTTATGAGGCTTCTTTAATAGATGGTGGTCTAACATATAGCATTCGCATTGAAGGTATTTATAGTTTAAATGGTTTATCCTTGGAGAAAGCGTTCACTATAGAGTTTCATTGTAATGAATTCGGTAAAATATATTAATAAAATATTTTCAAATATCACATTCTTATTAACAATGTTATGCTCTTACTTTATACACTCTTATACATTTCATTTTAAAAATAGATGTTTTTCGACATCCTGAGAATAAAGCCTCCCGAATGATGGGAGGCTTTATTCATTGAGGTATAATACAATTCTCTGCTCTGTCCCATTATCTGATACAGGCCAGAATAATTGAATCCAATTAATCTTATCTGCATTTCCTTTTTCTAATTGGAAATAAAGAATACCTTCTTTTGTAACACCTTTATTGATTTCGCCGCCGATATTTTCACTTTTAAATGTAGGGCTTTCTATTTTTTCGCCTGTACTTGTTATTAATTGAGCTTGGTCAGGATATGTAGTGAATTTACCTTGAGTAGTGTTATGTAGTTTGAACTTTACATTTACTACAGAAGCTAATTTCCCATCCTTCAAAGGGTATTTATCGGTTAAAGCTACGTGTACAACCTCTGTTTTTAGTCCGTCATGGTTATCCTCCCAATTAGCGCCTTTATAATATGTATAAATCTTATCATTAGAATAAGTAGTAACGTTGCCTACGGTTGTTTCGATAACACCATTAGGCAAGGTAGTCACTGTTTTGTTATCTTCATTTTTTGCACTTGGTTCTGAACTAGGTTTCTCATGCTTGATAGATGCTTGTTTGGGTTGTTCGTTAGTTTTTTGTGTTATAGGTTCTTCACCACAAGCCGAAAGAAAAAGGAGTGCAGTTGTTACTCCTATTAATGCAATCTTTTTCATATGAAATACTCCTTTTTATATAAATAAATTATAATTCTATACGTTTATCATCGGATAATTTTTCTTTAATATTCAATTATATTCCAAAATTGGATTTTTGGACAATTTATTAACGATCCACAGATTATCTTAATGATTGAGAAGTGGCGAATGGATAATAAAAGAACGATTAAAAGACCCGTTTCTATGGGCTAGCTTTGGTGGATTGTTGTATCAAATTTTGAATGTAAAAGGGATTATCGTTCCTCAAGGTATATGGGACTTGCATTGATGTTGGTGTAGTACCGGGGTATACCGGGGAAGTGAAGAAAGAATAAGATGAACCCCGCTGTCCATATGGATGGCAGGGTTTTGTATAGTTTAGATAGGGGCTGCTTTAAACACCTCGCGTTTGATTACTTTTTAGTTACACCGTACTCATTTACTTCAAAGGTTAAAATCTTATCGAATATGACATAATTTTTTCGATTAGTGAATGGTCCTTTGTTGTCCTCCTGTTTATCTATGGCGTAAGATGCTGTTCCTGTACCAGCTTGTTTGTTTTCGTACCAGAGGGTAAAGATGTTAACTTTAGCCATGCTAAGATCAAATTCCTTTTCCAAGCCAGTTAGCATTGTCACAACTAATATTGCTCTATCTTCAGTTGGATCTGGATTAGGACTTGTATCTGTTGCTGATTAATTTCTTTTCTTAGTCCAGGATATTAAAATCGGTGATAAGTGAAACAATCCGCCCTTTTTCGTCAATCCCCCAATAGGAAGCATAGAAGCCATCACCATAACCGGAACGGAATATTATAATATTAAGGCCTGTATTTTCACAAACGATAAAATTTCCCCAATCATCGTCATGCTCAGTCAACACATCATCTATAACATTGTCGTATAAGCTGATAAAATCGTCGCCAAGTTCTAATTCCAATTTAGCTTCCAATTCTGTTAGCTTATCGATAGCTTCCATATCCGCGAAACAACCTAACCCGGTATCTACCGGGTAGCCGAATATATATCCTTCCTGCAGTTCGTTCACGTTTTGTCCCGACTTTGTCGCCATCTCCCAACGAACCGGTCGGGCATTGAACAGTTTCAGTTCTGTAGCGGCGATACGTTCTTCTTCCTTGTGCCACCAAGCAACGATTGAATACGTACCTGGCTGGATCGTCTGTTTGAACGGTTTGTTATGGGAAATGAGGGGATCGCAGGCGACAATTTTGCCGGAAACAATTTTTAACTGTTCCAATATTTCAGGTCGGAGAGTTTCGCTGGAAGGTTTGGATAATTCACTTAGTAACTTTGACATGTATGTTTCTACCCTTTCTTTAGTCCTGTTGGTGCAGATGATTGATGATTGCCCTTTCATTTGAATTGTTTTAATGTGTGAAACTAAACAATTTCAGCTGCTTCTCTTAATAGGTAATAGTAATAGGGTGAAAAACCTCTTTAAAAATAAGAAATAGTTGTAGATATCTCTATTTTTAATTTCAATCATTAGAAGCAAACCACCATTTTAAAAATGTATTGACTTTCCTCTTTTCTCCTTCTTATCTATATCTCATTCACCATTATTTTACTTCATTAAGTTATTAAAATCTTCTTTAATTCAACATTTTGAAAGTTTGTGAAGGTTATGCATTCATTTAGACGTAGTAAAAACACCGGCTTAGGCCAGTGGGATTTTTTATTTTCTACAGGTTAAAAAGGACACTTCTCTCCGATTTTTATCCATTATTTCCTAATTCGGAAGTGATTTCACAATTCGTAAGATTAATTCCAATTTCCCTTTGGAATAAGAATGTACGTACTAGCCATGTGACCAGTAAAAAAGCAAGTAAACTGAAATACAAAGCTGATAAAGAAACCCCGCTATCCTTATGGATGGCGGGGTTATTACTATTTATTTTCTCCAGAAGGATCAACTTCATCCCATGATAACCTTGTAACTTCTGTATAATCACCCCGGGCAATTTCCTCTTCTGACGCACTTTGTTCTAATTCCTCATCATCACCAGGAGCAAAGGTTGGCTCATTGTCTTTGACTCGTCTTTTTTTCATGGAAACGACTCCTTTCACTATAGCAGTTCCCATATTTCATCTAACTATGCATCTGTTTTGAGAATAAATGTCCTCGGATATATCGCTGGTCAACCATATATTCTTGTTCTGTTTTTCTTATTGAATTAACGAGCAGCATAGTTGAATAAGAACGTATTTAGCGTTACACTGAAAAGGATTTTACGAAAGATCACATGGGGTGAGGCTGTTGGTGAAAGCAGTGAAATTAACCTCCTAAAATTAAAAGTCAACAATTTTAGGAGGTTAAATAATGAATTTTTATCGAATTGATATGGATCGTTGGAGTAGAAAACCTTATTTCGAACATTATATGAAAGAAAGTAAATGTTCTTATAGTATTACGGCAAACCTGAATGTAACCACGTTACTAGATAGGCTACAAAATAAAAAAGTTAAGTTTTATCCTGCTTTCATTTACATGGTTTCAAGAGTTGTTAATTCACATACTGAGTTTAGAACAACTTTTAATGACAAAGGGCAATTAGGATATTGGGATCACATGATACCAAACTATACGATATTTCATAAAGAGGATAAAACTTTTTCCGCCATGTGGACGGAATACTCAAATGATTTTTTACTTTTTTATAAGAACTATCAGTGCGATATGGAGCAATTTGGAGACAAAAAGGGGCTATGGGCAAAAGAAAACGTGCCTGTTAATACATTTTCAATCTCTTCTCTTCCGTGGGTTAGCTTTACCGGTTTTAATCTTAATCTTTATAATGGAGAATATTTACTGCCTATTATTACGGGTGGGAAATACTTTTCAGATGGAAAAGAGATACTTTTACCTGTTTCACTGCAAGTTCACCATGCTGTGTGTGACGGTTATCATGTGAGTATTTTTATAAATGATTTACAGAAACTAGCCGATTCTTGCGAAGAATGGGTAGTGTAAAGCAAAGTTATTTTGTAAAGAGGACTTCAAGACTGATAGATCGCTTTCATCTTCAAGTAACAGGTGGTTTTACTGGTCATTTGACTATGCTATAGTAGGGGCTTTGATATTATTTGTTCACAGCTAAATGAAAAGCAAGTGAGTTAACAAAAACCCGGCATAATCGTCGGGTTTTTGTTTGATCACTGACCACATGATTGCCACGTCCGAGATCATGCATATAAGGCAATGACGTAATCAAATGTAAAAACACCAATGTATTAAAGAGAGAAAACTACATAAATGGATGAAAAAAGCCATCATGACACGAATCATGTGCAAAGCGTCGCCTGACTCAAACATGCGTGAAGTATATGAAACCCTTGTATACCAATTCCCTTTTCTTGTTTTCGGGTCGCGGTCTACATTGATGGAAAAAGGCCACTTAGAGCCACGCTTGCGGAAATAACCTTTCATAAAAGAGAACTTATATTCCGATTAGCTAAGCATTTCTTTATATAAGTTTTGATAGTTAATATATATGTAAAACATCCTCATCTTCATAATATTCCATATCTCGATATAAAGCATCTGAAATAAAAGCTGCTGGTGCATAGATTGTATTGTTAATCATCATAACTGGAGCTGAATATACGACCTTCTCTCCGTTAAAGATAGCAGCGCTCCTATCCAAAGTTAGAGTAAGTTCATCCGTATCATCCTTAGCGTGTAACTGTTTGGTCTTCTGATTCCAGGTAACTGTATACCCGAAATCCTCTAAATAAGCTTTGACTGGTAACATGATATATCCGTTATGTATAGCCGGCTTTTGTTTATAATCAATAATCTCATCATCGATTACAACTGTTAAGCCATAATCCATTATATAGTTAGGCTTAGTAGTTTGTTTGACTGACGCAGATGAGCTCGCTGCATGCACCGGGGGTATAGCAAATGACGATACAGCGACCGTGATGGCAAGTAGGGAAGTGGAAAGTTTATTCATAATTGACCTCCTGATATATTAGTCTCTATATAGCTATATAAATTACACTTGATATTTTGACAGGGTAGCGTGGTTGGAAGTAGGAGAGATGGAGAAAGAAGAGGGTGGATACGCCCTGCGCCCCAACAAACAATTGAACATTTGTTGTTCCACCAGAAACGTTAGAAAAAGAAGAAGAGCCAGCCGGTACGCCCCAGAACCTAACTTTATCTTCTTGCAGAATGTCACCTGTGGATTTGAACATCAGTATTTGATAAGACTGGAAATTATTATCGATGACATGTAATTTTATCGAAATAAGGAGTAGCATTTTGTTGTTCTTGCTGAGGTGTAGGAGCGCTTGTGGCACCTGAATCTCCACATCCAACTAGACCTATGGATAGAGCTGCCAATCCAGTAAGTAATAAAGCTTTCTTCATGATGAAAAATTCCCATCTCAATTATTTATATATTGATTTGAATTACTAACAAGTGTTAATTGATTTTACTTTAAAAAAAACAAAAATGTAAGTTATTATACGCATTAGTACCATTTGGTTGCGTGTGTATAGAAAGAATATACCACAATGTATTACTAAAGTCTCGCTTATATAGAAAAATATTACTGGATAAATATTAAATATGTTGAATATAATAGCAATCCTGACATAGTATCCTATTATTTAGAGAAGGAGCAGGGTCAGGTCAAAGACTTTTATGTATAATTTTACAAGAAAATAACTCTTTTCATTTTAACTCTATAGAGTTAAAAGAACTGGTTCTAAAGATTAGACAAGTTTCGACATGATTATTCAAATAGCGTACCTTACTTTCATAAATAGCGGGCTTTTTCTACTATTCTATCTAATGGATATTGTAGTACGAAGTTGAAAAGACAAAGATAAGAAAATAGGAATGAAAGACAGGTGTTGTTCGTAAAGTGAACGAGCTAGGACGTATGGTATTACCGATTGAATTACGTCATACGTTAGGGACTGCTGAAAAGGATGATTTGAAGATTTTTACGGACGGTGAACAAGTAATTCTGCGTAAGTATCAGCCAGCATGTTCATTCTGTAACTTAACGGATAACGTTATAAAGTTTAAAGGAAAGGTGATATGTGGAAGTATCAAGATGAGATAGCAAAATGCAAGTAAGACAAAAGCTACCAGGTGAGTAAAACCAGGTAGCTTTTTTTGATGCTTTAAGCTTTAGTGTATTTTTTATTCTTTAGCTTTCTGGGAAGTAGCTCTTCCATATTAATAGAATCGTTAACTCATTTGTCGTTTTTTATTGAATGGGTGTCGGCGCCTTTACCTTATCGATTACAATTATTCCATCATACTGTTCTTTAGGGACAAACTTCATCGACATTGGTCTAATAATTTCAGATGTCATGCCGTCTTCGGCGGCATAAACCGGCTTGAACATCCATGCGTTATTTTTATTTGGTGTAGTGTGTCTTGATAAATCGATAAATACATTCTTATATCCGCTCTGCATCATCAAGTTCTCAAGACTTCCTTTAGGCATAGGATTTATATTAAAAGGTTTTTGTGTAGTAATTGTGCTTGCTTTTCCTTTATTCATATATAGCCCTATGACGTATTCCTTGCCTTTCAGTTTTTTGTGGAGCAGTTCTCCCATACTAGTAAAGCTATTCATCCATTTGCCTTTTTCTATTGTACTAATTTTAGAAGTGTTTTTAGCTAGATGGTCATTGTGAGCCCACAATATTACTTTTTTTCCTGGATACATAACTTTCATTAGCCATTCTACATTGTCAGCCATGATTTTGTCTCTGAACTCATAGCTCTCCTTTTCATCATACAGGCACATTTCCATAAATTTGATTCGATCACCCAACGATTTTATAGCGATATCAACCATGTGAGGATTATCAGGATACGCAGCTGCAAGCTGTGTCCTGTTATCTTTAATAAACTGGATCAAATTCTTGTATTTTGGCTCATATTTATCTATGACTTTTCTAAGCTCAGCCTTATATTGGGGGGACTTGTCGCTGAATGCGCCGTATTTGTTCATGACTGCATATAGCTCGGTCATCCCTTGCATTTCAAAGTCGAAGTACTGTTTGCCATACTCCTTATCCAACTTGGAAATCCAAGCTGCGATAAACTGCGTTAAATAACCGGATGTAAACTGCATATCATATCCTGCCAGGTACAAGGGCTTGTTCGTTTTACGCTGTTGCTTGATATAATCAAATAACTCAAGTGTTTCTTTGGAATGCCATATCGGAAAAATGGAACCTCCCATCATCTGTTTGGCAGTGAGGGAGTCGGCATTTTCATAGATGGCGGCAGAATCACCGAGCCCTGATTCAAAAGCAATTACATCAAAACCAAGCTCTTCATGCAAATATTTGATAAGCCTTGTTTTAACACTGCTGTACTCTGCTACTCTATGAAAATTTTCACCGAGACTAACCACTGTTTTATCCTTCAGAAGAGGCTTTAAAAAGGCTAAGTCGCTATAATCCTCCGATGTAAGAGATTTAATTTCTTTGGCGTTTTGTTTCAACCATGTGCTCTGTGTTGTGGCCGCTGATATATTTGTTGAAGCAAATAATAGTGAAGTCCCTAGCCCTACGGCTATAATTCTTGTCAATAGCTTAGTTATCTTCATTCATGTTTCCTCCTTTTGATCATTTGACACGTGTCATTGCCAACACAATAGTAACAACGAGTTATAAAGGTTTTATAAAGTTGAAAAGATAAATAGGAGAATGATATATGTACTTAACGCGAGAGAGATGATAAAAAGTTGGAGGTACCTCCATCAGCTTGATGGTGATGGAGGCCTGTCGATTAACTATTCTTTCATAAAAGCTGGGCCTTTGTTTACTGCATATCCAAAACTAGAGATGAACACAATGCTGAAGATAATGCTGACGGAAGTAATATGAAAATGAAAAGCTCTTCCTGTTACTAGATGGATACCATATTTAAGTATTATATTGACACCAACAATAAATGCTCCAAGAATTGAACTGGCTAAACATACTGATAGGTAAAATTTTATTTTCTCTAACATTTTATTCACTCCTTTGTCCCTCAATTTATCACAATGTTTTTAGCTGCTTTTGATTTATTTTGCGAACAAAAGAACGTTATCAAAACGAAAAAATAAAAAAGGGCAGCAATCTTGCTGCCTTAATGTCTATATTTTTTGCCTATAACCATGTTGAGAATTTCATCGACCTGCTCAAGATTTCATGCTATACCCAATTCTCCAGATAAACTGCTATTTAAACACCGGCCAGTTCTAAGACGCTTTTTAGTTGAGGGAGCTGAATGAACATATCGGAACGTACTGATAAACAGGAGGGATCGAGCGAATCACCAATATAGAAGTAATAATCTAAGTTACACCAGTTGCTAAGAATCCAATATAACGGGATGGCCCACGAAGGGCTAAATAATTCTATGATTTTCGTACCGGGTTTCGCAAAAACAAGGTTAGCAAGTCCAGCGCCATGGGGCGAAACGATGATTTTTGCAGAAGCAATAAGTTGGATTTGTTCATTTAGCGTGTAGTTTTCCAATGTTATTTTTTGAAAGCCTAGGTGACTCAAAAACTGAAAAACCTCATTTTCATTCGTTACTTTACGATGGTCAGCACTCCCTCTGCTTATATATATTCGGTCATATTTCGTATTCTGTTCGATATTTGTAAGAAATTCTTTTCTAACGAATTCACAAGCCCATTTTGGTGGTATTAAAGGCGACATGCCTAAGCGGGGGACAATAAGCTGATTTGCTTTAATATGAAGTTCTTGATTTACTTCAATGATTTGTTTATCTGAAATTCCCAATATGTTTAATGTTTCATAATGGAAGCGATTATTTCGCGGATGCATAATAAACTTATCGACGTGTATACCGCTTTTTCTTATTAAATCTATTCTGGATAAATTTTCTAACGTCCAATGATAATAATTTTTATGGCAAATCCACGGTATTGTCAAGACAGCAATAGATTCTACCGTCTCTTTATATTGAAGCAATCTTTCCTGTTTAAAAAACCAATGATCGCTTACTGCAGGTTCTCCACTCCAGGATATATCCCATATTAGCTTGTTGTCAGGAGCAATAATTGAACAGTGCTCTGGTTCGCCATATATGCGTCCGTTGGGAATACTAACTACAGAGGAAGGTAGAGTATTGGAATAATACAACTGGGTAGAGGCATCATAATATATCTGGCTAAAGCCAGGGGGAATAGGTTGTATTCCTTTCGGTGGAATAAGAGTATTTATCCCTTCATTCACTATTTTATGAACGGTGTGGGAATTTCCACTTGCTGTGATCCAATCTTCTAAAGAATGATAGAAGTTCAACGGATCATCTTCCTTTCCTTGTTCCAGGCTTATTCTCATTTTGCAACACGTTCTATATACATCTGATTTGATACATCCACAAATTTTTATGGTGAGAGGTAAAGAGGTAAGAAAAGAAGGAAGGGTGGTGAGCGAGAGTGGTCGGAAAAAGACACGTTGGCCTTTCTTCTGCCGGATTGCATTCCGAATCTTCCCCTCCCAACCACACTCCCTTGTCAAAATATCAAGTGTAATTTATATAGATATAGGAGTCAGAATTGACTAATGACAGAACAGAATCCCTTATAAGCTTCCTTAAGGAGACAAATGATGAAATTTTGATTCATTCAATAAGCCTATTCTGAAAGTATGCTATTGTTCTTTTCAGACCATCTTCTAGGTTCACCTTAGGTTTCCATCCGAGCTTTGACTTGGCTAGTGTAATATCCGGTTTACGTTGTTTAGGGTCATCCATAGGTAAAGGGATGAAAGTTAACTTCGATTTGGAGCCTGTTAGACTCAGAACTTTTTCTGCAAGTTCAAGAATCGTACATTCAATAGGGTTTCCGAGATTTACGGGTCCGATAAATCCCTCATCTATCTCCATCATCCTTGTTATTCCTTCGATCAGATCGTCCACATAACAAAATGACCTTGTCTGTTGGCCATCCCCATAAATCGTTATGTTTTCCCCTTTTAAAGCTTGAATGATAAAGTTGCTCACAACGCGGCCATCACGCGGATGCATATGGGGACCATAGGTATTGAATATTCTAACAACCCTAACATCGATTCCATATTGACCATGGAAATCAAAGCACAAGGTCTCTGCACAACGTTTCCCTTCATCATAGCAACTTCTTTTTCCGATAGGATTAACATTCCCCCAATAATCTTCTCTTTGTGGATGAATCAAGGGATCACCATATACTTCTGACGTAGAGGCATGCAACACTTTTGTATTCAGACAAACAGCCAAATCAAGTACATTCATGATTCCTAATATGTTCGTTTTTATTGTTTTTATCGGATCATTTTGATAATGGATTGGGCTTGCTGGACAGGCTAAATTGTAGATTTCATCTACTTCAAAGTGTAAGGGAAGTGTTACATCAAGTTTGATTAACTCAAAACGAGGATTAGGTATCAAATCAAGTACGTTGAACCTAGAAGAGGTAGAAAAATTGTCTATACATATCACTTCATGCCCTTTTTTCAAAAAGTGCCTACATAAATGGGAACCAATAAAGCCGGAACCCCCGGTAATCAAGATACGCTTTTTTGACATAGGCCCACTTTCCTCTTTCTCGTAGTAAGCTTTAGAAATTGTCCAACCCACTCTGTCTAAATGCAGATACTTAACAATTCTTAGAAAGCTTGAAGACTTCTCTTTTGAAAATTATCCATAATACAAAAGTGTTACTTAGCTTTAGATTTTTTGAAAGACGGCGATATTAGAATGGGTAGCAATGTGATTATAATATTTTGGTAACTCGGAAACTAATTGTGTCGGTCCCGGCCAACTAGGAACGTCATCAAAAACTATATAACCTCCTGATTTAACCATGGGACTCCAAAATTCAAAGTCCTTTTTCACAAGATTATAATCATGAGATGCATCAATAAATAGAAGCCCAATGTCCTTATTATGATCCCATTTTCTTGAAGCCTCTATGGTATCAGATTGAATGGGCGTAACAATATTTTGTAACCCATGTTTAATTATATTGTTGGAGAATTCCTCAAATAACTGATTTTCACTATATTGGCCAATGAATTGTTGAAGGAAATGTTCTTCTGAACCACTTCCTTTCCACTGATCCACGGAATATACTTGCCCTTCGCCCCTATCCTTAATACCAAAACCTAGCCAGGAAGTTGATCTTCCTTTCCAAGAGCCTAACTCTACAACGGTAGGGATAGGGATATAACGGGCTAATCTGTATAGTGTTTCACCTGCAGCGTCACTTAGCCAACCTTCAATAGTTGAAACCGATTTTCTTATTTCTTCAATTCGATTTGTTAAGTCTTGGTATGTCATTCGCTTAACTCCATATTATAAATTTTTTAGCTATCAATAAGATAGCGACATTGAATTATTACAGTAAATAATTCAATGTCGTTAAAGGGTGTGAGGAGCATTATGGTGCTATTCGTTGAGCTTTTGGAGAATCATTACCCCATTCCAAAAGGTAGGGTGACCGTTACAGTAGGTCCTCGCATCTAAGACAATTTCATATTTGTTTGTGCTGTTGGAAATAAAATCAAGAGTAGCTTGACGAGGATGCTCAAAATTCGTATCATCAACCATAATTATGCAATTTTTCGCAAAAAAAGGTTCAGCAAGTTGTAGACCTTTTAATTGATTTTTATAGTCATGGGCTCCATCATATAAATAAAATCCAATGCGGCTATTGTGAATTTGTTTGAAATAATCAATGTAATCCATATCGTAGAAGTGGTGAAATTCACTTTTATAAAATGAAAATTTTTTTAGAAACTCCTCACGAGGAGATCCAAATTCCGAGAAATTATCTATGCCAATACACTTTTTCCGTGTATTATTTACTAATCCGCAAAGGAAAGTAAAACCATTCCAAACCCCGACATTCACAAAAGCTAAATGATCTTCCATTTGAGCTATACCTTTATTTATTATCGCGCCTAAAGCAAGAGTAGACATTTTGGGGATACTACAAATTTCAAATAACATTTTCTTCATTTGTTCATCTTCATCAGGTAATATCGTGTTGGAAAATTCATCGATATAGGTAGGAGGCATATGCGGTTGTAGCGATCTAAATGAAATACCTGAAATGAACTCTTTAAAGCTCATCATGGCTATTTCTCCTTGTCAGAATAGGATGCAGGGATTACCAGGTTAGATGGAACAAGGCTTTCCTTGAACCAACACAGTTGGGCTCCCGTGGGCAAAAAATGGCCTTCATTATAACATGTGTGCAGGTTTATACGACATCCTTCATCATACTTTCCGAAAATTCATATATAAATTTAATCCGCTTCCCTATTTATCTAACCTCGAGTACCTAGAGCCTATGATGCAATAAGTTATATATTATAAATATGAATGTACTAAGAAAGGGTGCAAAGTTAATGAGCGTTATTAACAAGAAATGAAAAAATCCTGTTGGGTACATGGGAAGACCACTATCCATGTCTGCCTTTTTATAAAATAAGGGGCGTTATTTCTATCACAGGTTTGTCCACCATTACATAGTATTTAAGTAGAAAGAGCTCTCTTTCCAAAATATTTTGTACAGGTATAGGCCTTACTTGTACAGGTACAAGCATAAATGGAGGAGAGGTGAATTTAAATGTCTGGATTTGGAGGTAATACTGGAGTATCCATCATCCTTGTCTTGTTTATCCTGTTGGTTATTGTCGTGGAAGGATAGCAAATTCTTTGATTTGTAATCCCAACTGAGTATGTAGAGCAGTTTGCCTGTTTTCAGGTAAGCTGCTTTTTTTTTGGTATTTGTCCATTGCGAATATGGTGTCTCTGGCATTTATTAAAATAGAATATAAAGTCAGGAGGATGGATATGTCATTACATGATTTATTAAAGTCAATCGATTTGCCTAAATTAATCAGTGTACTCCAACTGTTACATGTAATTACTTCTACAGATTTACTGAAAACAGTTACTTCGTTGGAATCTACCGACGTAATGAAATTAGCTAACTTACTTCAAAATATAGATTTTAATGCATTAACAAGCTTGGTACAAACCGAAGAAACGAATAATGAAGAAACGAATAATGAAGAAATGAGTTATGAAGAAATGATAAGTGGACCTGTCCAAAAAGATACGAATGACGTTATTTACGCAAGGTGCCGTACATTTTAAAAAGATTTTTAAACGTTCAACAGCGATAGGGCAATTTCTACGTTATGTTTCAGCTACCGAGTAAATTTTCGGTAGCTTTTTTATTTGAAAGGAAAAAGGCCGACGCAGGATCAGCTGTGCTATCCATGTACAATATTTAGTAAAATGGATGAATAAGAGAATGACTAGGGGGAAGAACATTGAATTGGTTATTTGTCGGTTTTAGCATAATAGCTGGAGCACTAATGTCCATGCAGGCGGGTGTTAATGGTGCTTTAGGAAAAAGGGTAGGTACCGTTGAAGGAGCATTTATTTCGTTTGCAGTCGGTACTTTAGCGTTGTTACTCTTAGCGATATTTATGGGAAAAGGGAATATTTTATCTGTTTTTTCAGTTCCTAAATGGCAATTAATAGGCGGTTTGCTCGGTGCACTCTATATTTTTATTATGGTTCTTGCTGTGCCTAAAATCGGAGTTGGTTCTGCAGTTGTAGCTGTGATTGCGGGTCAAATGTTAACGAGTACCTTTATTGATCATTTTAACATTTTTGGCGGAAGACAGATTCTTATCGATTGGAAAAGGGTAGTAGCACTCATATTATTAGCATTTGCTTTATATTTATTTAATAAAAAGTAAAAAAGTATAGTAGTTGTTGTTTGATTAATGTAAGTGAGGTTTATGAATTATACTTTCCCAGCAGGTATTGACGCTCTGTTCTAATGCTATTCATGGGACAAGCCAAACTTGAATGCATTCAAGCTTGGCTTGTTTAAATTAGGTTATTATTTATACTTCAGTTACTTGTTTAACAAGGTGAGTTACCGTAGCACGATCAAGCTTTTCTTTACCCGCTGCTAGAGCGTCGAGTGTACCGTGAGCCAGAATAAGCGGTATTCGACAGAAAACAAGAATTGTATCCGATTTAATGCTCTTCAAGTATGCATCGGCTAATGCAAGGTTACGTCTGGCATACGCAAACATATCCTCTGCTTTCCATCCATCAGGGAAAAAGTTTACTCCTCGGCATACGTCTTCAGCGCGGTTACGAATGATGTTAACAGCCTGTAGTCCACGGCCAAAAGCAACGGCTAAGTCACGATCTGTTTCAATATCATCGTGCCACTTCCAAATCTCCGATAGCAGTATGCCGACTAGACCTGCAACATAGAAGGTGTAGTCATCTAAATCCTTCTCATTCTTAATTCTCCATTCTTTAGAAACCCAATTTGCCATTCCATTCGCCATAATTGCTGTTGCCTTCCGGATATTTGGTGCGATGGAGGGCGGACTGAGCTTTATCCAGTCCCCCAGTCGTAAGGTAACTTCTGGGAGAAGAGAACTGTACGGTTGAAATAATGCCATCCATTCATTATTATCGATAGGCTTTTCCAGAAGAAGACTGACTGAACGCAAGAGGCTAATTTTCACATCCGTTGGAAGTTCGGGGTGATCTTCTATTTCATCTATAGCTCTCATGCATAGGTAGGCTGAAGCAACCGATTCCTGTAACCCTGGAGATAGATGACTAATTGGAATAAAGAAAGTGCGGCTGGTTTCTAACAACATGTCCATTGCACCTTTGTGTAAATCAGTTGTTTTTATCATATAGAACAACACCCCTTTTCGATTCTGCAAGCACTTTTTATTAGTTTACCCTATATATAAGAACTAAAAAAATAGTATTCTTCATTCCAATGAATGTCTGGTAATGTCGCTTACGCAAAGAAAGATTAAGTTAATGAACTACGCTTTTTTATCCATCTACCTAGCCAACTGGTAATAAGCAATGCAAGTTGCAGTGCTCTTCCCGTTGCATATCTCCCTTTTACTCTGTAAAACGATTTAAACCTCAATAGGTTTCACATATTTATTGCTTATATCCGATAATCCTCTATATGTAAGATAACCACGCTGAAAACAGAACGCTTTTTTGTATTTTACTTTGTAAGATACATTGAAATTACGTTAAGGGGTGGCTAATAGCTGAAGCTGCTTATATCGGTAAAGGGGGATATCCTCCAACATAATAACGTGATTATGTTGAAAAATGAACCGAATGAATGGAAACTACCTGAAAAGGGATTGAGGTCTGGAGAAGAGCCAAAACAATACGTAAAAAGAGATAGTAAAGAGGGAATTGCTCTATCGTTCCGCCTTTTGTTTATGAACAAATCCTAATGAGGTCATAATAAGCGATGAACGCTTAGAATTCAAGCAATTTTTATTATCATAATTAATTACTCATCAAGTTAAAAAATAAAGCCTGGACCCTTTTAAGGAGCCAGGCTTTATTAATATACGGTACGCTTCTATATACATTGCACTTGATATTTTGACAGGGGAGTGTGGTTGGAAGGAGGAGATTCGGAAAAAGAAGAGGTTGGATGCGCCTTGTGCTCCAACAGAAGAAAGGAAAACGTGTCTTTTTCCGTTTGTGACAACGCTTGGAGTCCCCGATCAAACGGAAGGCATTTTTCTTGTGGAGATACCAATTCGGTTCCACGCATTGATCGTAACAATTGCCATGATGATTTCTGCGGTTTTGGTTTCATCGAAATACCGTCGTACGTCGTTGTATACATCATCTGGTACATGACCTTCTGTTACCAGGGTAATAGCTTCTGTCAAAGCTAAAACAGCACGTTCTTCAGGTGTGAAGAAGGGAGTTTCCCGCCATGCGTTGAGAGCATAAATGCGTTGCTCTGTTTCGCCAATTTTGCGTGCGTCCTTAGTGTGCATGTCAATGCAGAATGCACAACCGTTAATTTGGGAAGCGCGGATTTTGATTAATTCCTTCAGTTTTTTATCAATGCTAGTAGACATCAGGTATTTTTCCAATTCGAGCATTGCGGTATAGCCTTTCGGATTTACTTTCTCCATAAAAAATCTCGTTTCCATGTGAAATCCTCCTTAAAAGTAATTTGTAAAAGTAAGAAGTGAATTTTCATGGCTTTATGTGCTGCCATCATTTCTTACCTTTACTTACTTAACAGAATACATATCGAATTTGTGACACAAATAAAAAAAGAAGTACAAAAAGTACTCCTTTTAAAATCATTTATTCCTATACTTGAATATGTTTAAGCTTGTCGGGATTGGATATGATAAAAATACGTTTGATATGTTCTTGTTGCAAATCCCATCCAAAACATATCACCAATGTCGGCTGATCATTCCTCATCAGCAAAATTCCTTTCTGATTGTTAATGTGAACAGGGAGAAGATTCCCTTCAAAATATCCTCTCGGAACAATTCCTTTGAATAAAGCCAAGATACGATGCCGGCTAATAATTGGACGTAAGGCTCCACGTACTTTGCCACCACCATCCATAGTAAGTATAGCGTCGTCGGTTAACATGCTAACAAAGTTATCAAAGTTTCCCGTTTTTGAGGCAAGTATGAATGATTGGATCAGAGCATCTTCTTTTTCCATATTGGAGGATGGAACAGGTACGTCTTGATGCAGCTTTTTTTTGATACGGCTGTAAATTTTACGGCAATTTTCCTCCGTTTTATCTAAAGCCTGGGCGATCTCACTATAACTGTAATCAAGTACTTCCCTCAGGATGAACACAGCCCTTTCCACAGCGTTTAGTTGATTTAGCATGACGAGAAAAGCATAGGAAATGGCTTCGTCTTTCACGACTAATTCCATCGGATTTTGTTCCGAAAGGGTGATTTGAGGTTCAGGAAGCCAAGGACCTACGTAAACTTCCCTTCTTTTGCGGGCTGACTTCAGGAAGTTGATACATCGATTAGTTACCGATTTAACTAGATATGCTTTCATGTTATATACATGGTCTGTATCGAGTTGCTGTACTTCAAGAAACACTTCTTGAACGATGTCTTCCGCGTCAGCTAAGGAACCGAGCATGCGATACGCAATAGATGTGAGCAATGACAGATGTTTCTTATAGATTATTTCCAACTTCATAGCGGTCTCTCCATCCTTATTTCTGTATGATTCGGAGTAAGGTGACATGAGCTGTTCTTAAAAAGACTTGTTTTATTTTTAATTGGAAATTAAAGTAAAGGGAAGGAGGCTATCATGAAAAAATGGAAAGCGCTCGATATAATCCAATTAATTATATCTTTAGTTGTCGTATCTATGTCTATAATAAACTTGTCAGCTTCTCCAACGCACGATTACTTTCCGGGTTTTGTAATGCAATTTTTTATTGGCTTAATGGTTGGCGTTATGGCGCTTAATCATTTCATTCAAAAACAAAAAAAGCTTGCTATCTTCTTTTCTTTTGTAATGGTATTTAGCTTCTATGTATCTTTTTACATTTTTAACGTCCGCTAACAAAGACATGTTCAGGAAACATATCTATATACATCTGATTTGATACATCGACACATTTTTATGGTGAGAGGTAAGAAAAGAAGGAAGGGCGGTGGGCGGGAACGGTCGGAAAAAGACACGTCCGCCTTTTTTCTACCGGTGCAGGCAGTCATTCCGGAATCGGTTCTGCAACAGCTAAAATGATTGGCAAACCAGGTGGTAGGATGCAATTGCATCAACAACGGAACGCATTCACAAACGTGTAAATGAATTGAAAGCAGAGAAGATAGAAGCTTGTAGGTATGTAGTTGATCTAATGAATCGAGAGCAGACTCAAAAATTTGTTAGCGCTGTGCTCGATAATTTTGGCAGAGTTGATATTCTTATTAATAATGCGGGGATGGCACAAGTAGGCTCCCCTGAAAAATTCATCCCTTTTACTGAAATAGAGGACGAAGAGTGGGATTTGTCTATTTCCCGTATCTTACCACATGCTTTAATGTAACGAGGGCTATCCTTCCTCACATGATTGAAAATGAATACGGACGAATTATCAATGTTTCGTCGGTTACTGGTCCGCTGGTAAGCAATCCGGGAGAGTCTGCCTACAGTGCAGCGAAGGCTGCCATGGTGGGCATGAGCAAAGGGATTACTATAGAGGTTGTCAAGCATAACATTACAGTAAATAATGTGGCACCGGGAGGGATTGCTACCGGTTCGCAAACGAAGCACGAAGCAGAAGCCGGACGTAATACTCTGATTGGTCGAAGCGGACGTCTGGAGGAAGTAGCACATGTCATTGCTTTTTTAGCTTCTGAGCATGCTTCATACGTTACCGGACAACTGTTCATCGTTGATGGTGGTAATACACTCCAGGACTATAAAGGGCCAAGTGAGCATTATTATTAATCATGGAGCTGAACTGACTATTATGGCTTGTCTATAGGAAGGTAAACGTTATTTCTTCTTCTCATTTTTATCTTTATCGTCACCTTGTTCGTCTTCTTGCTCTTTTTCTTCCTTTTCTTCATGAAACTCAACAGCAGTGTGGGCTGTAATGTAATCAAATGGCGTATAGTGGCTGTCAGGAAGCTCTTTCTTCGCGATGATTTTGTAAATAACGATTCCTATTAAAGAAATAAGTAGCCCTGTAAAGAGCGTTGTAAGAAGTAAAAAAATATTCATAGCATCCTTCCTTATACAAAAGTGTGTGATGTTATTTATTTACGGACAAAATATGGAAAAGTTTCACTATCTATGTGATAGAGTGTCGCTTAGAAATAAAAAAAGCCGGCATTAGCCGGCAGGAGAAAGGTGAAGTGGAACAAAGGGGTTCGTTATTAATGTACCATATTCAGGAAGTTTGTGTATTGGACAAATAAGGAAAAATTGTGACGATATAAAAAGTCCCCTCCCTGTCTTGTCTATATAAATTACACTTGATATTTTGATAGGGTAGCGTGGTTGGAAGGAGGTGATTCAGAAAAAGAAGAGGTTGGATGCGCCCTGCGCTCCAGTATAAGAAAGGCCAGCGTGTCTTTTTCCGACCGCTCCCGCCCCTCCTTCTTTTCTTCCCTCTCACCACAAGAATTTGTCGATGTATCAAATCAGATGTATATAGATACTATAATATACCGATTAATTCATCAGCCGTATGTGCAAACCTTTTTGGATCATCGTTTTTTATATCAATAAGTAAATCAACGACGATCGTTTTTACCTTACTGTCCATATGCATAAGTACTTTAACATATTCGTTTCTGTACGTTTCACTATTCAAGATTCTTATATTTAATATACGTGCCCACTCCCTTGCTTTGTAGACCATATCAGGTAAGGCTTTCGCCATTTCTGTAAGATATTTATCCATTTCAAAGCTTTCAATGAAATGAATAAGCCCAAACATAACTTCTTCTTGATGTGTCTCGTCATCAAAAACCATGCATAAGTCCCGTATCATTTTTTCTTCTGTATAATCCGCTAATTTTTCTAGAATATGATCGAACTCCTCGCATTCTGCTTGAGTTCTTAATAGCCTGCAATTGTATAGCTTCTTAATCTCTGCTTCAATGTTCATATATAACCGTCCTTATTCATTCAAATAAAAAAATACACCATAGATGTGTTCTATGGTGATAATTATATAGGCGACATATTTATACGCTGTAAAATCTTTTTTAAAATACTGAGCTTATCTTCTGCAACAGATGCAACATGCTGAAAATCTCCTATAAAATGAATATCAGTATGATCGATATATTTAATCTTTCTCGTATTAACCAGGTAAGCGCGATGACTAAAAACAAAGCCTTGATTTCTTAAGTATTTCTCATATATTTTTAGCGGAATATATTTTGCTTCAAATGTATTGTGTAAAGTATGTACTTTTAGCTCGCGTGCCCCTGCTTCAAAAAATAAAATATCTTTTGGCGAAAGTAAAGCAAGTTCATCCGTAATAACCGGAACATAAACTCCACCGGCTTGTATAAAGTTTTGATGCTCAATGTGTAATCGTAGCTTTTTTAAAGCTTCTTCCAAGCGTGGGGTTAAATAAGGTTTTTCAACAACATCGACAATACCTAAATGATAGGTGTCACTCGCAGCGGGGCGTAATCCGGTAATAAGGATAGCCGGAATGTCGCATCCTTGCATCTTTAAAATTCCATATGCCTCCAATCCGTTCATACCTGGTAAGTCAATATCAAGAAAAAGAGCAGTGATATCATTCTTTTCCAGTACAACGGAAATCATTTCCTCCCCTGTAGTTACTACATCGACACGTTGAACATAATCAAATGTTTGTAAGTGACTAGTAAGCGCCTGCGCTTGAATGAGATTATCTTCGCATACTAAGATGTTCATGATATCACCACCGTATTTTTTATGTTCTTGTTTTTATTTTTTAACGAAGCTCTTCAGGCGTTTCCGGAGCATGAGCAAAAGTAACTGATAAAGGTGTGACAATAAAAGCTGCGAATAAGGCAAAGAAAGAGGCTGTAGCGTAGAGAGTTTTTTTCATGATGCAGATTCACCACCTTTCGAAAAGAAACGATTCAGACTATGAACACAACGAATACCAGGAGGCATCACAGATAAAGATTGTAGCAGCAATCCAATCGTGAAAGGCTGACTGATTTCAAAAAAGGAGGCAAGAAATCCGAGTCCGATCCATAGCCTCGCCAAAAGTTTGAATTTATGTTTGTATTTCAAAGGCCGGGTAGATTGGTACGGTTCAATATAGTAAGAATAGATTTCAATAATGATGAGTGTCAGTAGACAAAAAAGTAAGCTTGACCAGAAAGATACAGGAATATAGCTGCTGCCGACTAACATCGTAACCGAGACAATGGTACACCCCAGGCTGCTCTTTAAGTGAGCTCCGCCAGTAAGCAGGCGTAATCCACTAAACCCTAAAACAATGAAAAGCACAGGAATGCTTTGTCCGGTGATGATGGAAGCTAAAATAAGTACGAGCGTTGTAACCAATGTGTTTAAAAATCCTTCAATCCCAAATTGAATAACTACCACGGAAGCAGGATGACCGGTAGTTTCCTTTAATAATGTCGCAAGATGGTAGGCTAGCTTTTTCATAACCGCCCCCCTCTAAAAATGAATGGTTATTTTAGTTTTATTTGTATATGGATCATAAATCAGTTTAATGTCTCCTGCATGTAATTCAATTTGCTCAATGATATTCTCACTTAATTGTCGTAAATAAATAGTTTCAATAATAAAGGTAGTCTCTTCGTCTATCACACTATCCACTGTGAAGCGAATCCACTTGTCGGCAGTAGTATGTTGTTTTAAAACGAGAATAATATCATCAAAAATTTGTTTGAACAGACGATTAAGCTGATAACCGGAAATTGAGTTTGGCGTAAAGTAATAGCCGTTATTTATCACCATTAGGTTCACACCGTATGATTGACAGACATGACGTTCTTTTCCTAAAAAAGCTGCCAGCATTGGCTCGTTAATTTCAATAGATGCTTGTAGGAAATTTCGTTCCTGAAGCAAATGATCAAGGTAGCTGATTATTGTATTCATATTTTGGCATACCGCCATTTGTCGTAACGTTTGTGCCTGGGAATAAAAATCACGGTTAATTTGTTTAATTTCCTCTGTATAGTTTATTAAATTTTCGAGATATGACTTTTCCTCTTCAATCTTCATTTGGTATTGCATAACTTTAATATTTCTAATTAACACAAATACTAATAAAAAAATACTAAACGCAGCGAAGAAAACAAGGCTTGTACGATAAAAATCATATCCAGTAGATGAAAAAACTGTAACCATTTGAATGATAAGAAGCATTCCAAAAATAGAGTAGGCACCAATTAAATAGTTGAATTGCTTTCTCGTTTTTGAGGCTTTTTTACTCTCTAAGCTAATCTGCCATTTTCTCTTATGGATAATATATGCGCCCATAAACATAATGACAGACGTAGCAAGCATAACAAAAGTTTGATACAGAATTTGGCTTACAATTTGTGAAAAAGACTGAACTAAAGTAAAGGTTAAAACTGATAGAATAACTCCCATAATAGCTGCATTTGTTAAATAGCCCAGACACAAAACGATGAGTCCATTTATTGGCTTAAGCCGGTAAACAAAGATAAGAAGTATGTAGAACAATAGCATAATTAAAAAGATAGCGTAAGACGCTTCGATGTATGGTCTGATGAAGCGCGAAAAGGCTGCAACCAGAATACTAATCAGAAATAAGGATTTGATGTGTTTGCGAATGGGATAGTGAAAAAAAGCCAACGGAAAAATCATTAATGCCATTTCTTCCACTATAGAGAGTAAAATGCCTAGTGCTAGAAGCATCATTAAGTAATGAACGAAGTTAATTGTATAGTAACTTCGAATTGCCTCCTTTTTATGAATAGTATAACAAACTCGTATGAAAAATGATAACAAAAAAAACCATGATATTACATACATTACCATGTATACTCTTTAGCTTTTTATATACATCTGATTTGATACATCGACAAATTCTTGTGGTGGGAGGGAGCGGTTGGAAAAAGACACGTCCGCTTTTTGCTCGGGAAGGGAGACGAAAAGCCTTGTTTGTGTCCCGTTGAGGTGGTCTTATCCTCTTGGAAGAATCAACACCCTGGAAAACAGACGAGGAGACATGTCTACGTGTGCGTCTTTATTCCTAGCCTATCGATAATCAACAGATGTAATACTTATTGCTATTTTTTTAGAGCAATAAGTATTGTTTTTAAAATGAATAGGTATTCATGTTAAGTGAATGCCTATTCATAATGAGATTAGATCGTATAAAGCGCATTTTTCCATATAAGTCAATAGGTATTCACTGTGTATGAACCTGTGTTCATAGGAGTTTAATCTTAATGAATAGGAGTAGACAAGGAGGAATTTAGTATCATACACTTGTATCAACCAAAAAAATACATATTATTAAAATATTGAGATGTTCTTATGTGGCTAACCTATGTTGTATTGAGAGATAGTTGATGAGAAGTTTAGAGTATTATATACATCTGATTTGATACATCGACAAATGTTTATGGTGGGAGGTAAGAAAAGAAGGCAGGGCGGTGGGTAGGAGCGGTCGGAAAAAGACACGCTGGCCTTTCTTCTGCCGGAGCGCAGGGCGTATCCAACCTCTCCTTTTTTCCGAATCTCCTCCTTCCCACCACACTCCCCTGTCAAAATATCAAGTGTAATTTATATAGAATCGTTTATTACATAGTCATTGTTTACATGTTCATATACCTATATCGGTATTTTTAAGGATTTTAATTTGTTAGGGTTTCGCATGATTAAAAAGTGGTTTTTATATACATCTGATTTGATACATCGACAAATTCTTGTGGTGAGAGGGAAGAAAAGAAGGAAGGGCGGTGGGCGGGAACGAAAAAGATACGTTTGCCTTTCTTCTGCTGGGCCGCAGGGCGCATCCAACCTCTTCTTTTTCTGAATCACCTCCTTCCAACCACGCTACTCTGTCAAAATATCAAGTGTAATTTATATAGTGCAAAGCTTTCTTTGAATTATAAAATAACACGAAAAAGTAGAGATTAAGAAATGATTCAGAGTGTGAGAATTGAAAAGAAAGGATGGTATGAGGTTTGCATACCAATCAGTTATTTTATAATCAAAACTCCTTTCCTATGGATACAAGGATATGAACAGGAAGGAATCTAATAATATGAGCCTTATGCTTGAGATAGAACAGAAGCGATCAAGGATGTTAGAAGTGGCTAAACAAAAAGGCTTCAATCTACTACATCCAGATGTTCTCCGGGCCAGTCAAGAACTGGACAAGTTGATTGAAAAGCAAATGAAACAAATTCGTAAAAGAAACGAGCAGACAGAATAAGATAAAGCTGTAAGCTATTTAGAAGCATCAATATTTATAGACCCCATAACATCCAGTAAAAGCATTATGCTACATTCCCCCAAGTATACTCATTTTGAATCTTTCCCTCTATATTTACATACAAAATCCAGTTTATTAGGCCATTATCTACTACATTGTAGGTCAAAACGAGTAGAAGAGTGAATATCCCGTCCCTACACTTTTTATATTTTTTTACTTAAAATGGAGAGTAGGCTATATCTATATACATTTGATTTGATAAATTGACAAATTCTTGTGGTGGGAGGTAAGAAAAGAAGGAAGGGCGGTGAGCGGGAGCGGTCGGAAAAAGACACGTTTGCCTTTCTTCTGTTGGATCACAGGGCGCATCCGACCTCTTCTTTTTCTGAATTGCCTCCTTCCAACCACGCTACCCTGTCAAAATATCAAGTATAATTTATATAAGACGTACTGGATGGGTATAGAAACTTTAGTAATAGATTATTAGAGTAATAGGAGCCGTATATAATGGATTATCGTATTCAGGCAACACAGCAAACCCCGGCATATATTATTTATTTGTTGGATATTAGCGCATCGATGAACCAATTCATGGATGCTGGAGGAGAACAGAAAAGGAGGATCGATGTTGTTACTGCAGCATTGAATTCTGCAATCCGACAGATGGTTTTCCGTTCAACGAAGGGAAGCCGATTAAGTCCTCGTTATAAGCTATCGATTCTAGCATACAGCGATAATGTATTCGATGTACTGGGAGGTATCAAAGGAATTGATGAGGTGGCACGCATGCGGCCGCTTGAGAATGTACAAACCCAGCGACTGACGAATACGGCAAAAGCGTTCGAGGTCGCCGAAAAAATGTTGCAGCAGGAAAGGGGAAACCTCTGGAACTGCCCAGCCCCGCTAATTTGTCATATGACGGACGGGGCTTTTACAGGAGAGGACCCGGAACCGGTTGTACAACGGATTATGGAAATGAAAATGCCGGATGGGAATGTACTGGTAGAGAATATCTTCATCTCAGATGAGATTCTCAAAACACCTGTTGAGAATTCTCGAAAGTGGCCGGGAATTATGCCGGATACACATCTGGAAGATGAGTACGGCAACAAGCTGAAAAGACTCTCAAGTCCGCTACCAGAGAGCTATCGGGAGATGATGCTGGAAACAGGATATAAAATTGAGCCAGGAGCACTGATGATGCTTCCGGGCACGAATGCGGACCTTGTGTCATTAGGCTTTCAGATGTCGGCTGCAACACCGGTCAGGTAAGATGAGGGAACACGCCGGCGCGTGCATCTTATTCCTTCTAAACTATATGGATAATCAACAGGTGTGAGGTGAAGTATGTTTTCTTTTACGAGCGATCAAAAAACGGAGACGCCGATTACGAGTGTCTATCAGGAGCGATTTACCTTTCGTTATGGGTATGCCCGCGCGGGCGAGACACAACAGGCGGATGATATCGGACAGGACTATCTGGCATTTCATGTAGAAAACAGGTCGTTTCAGTTCGTACTTTGCGATGGGGTGAGTTTGTCTTTCTATGGAAATATAGCGGCACAGTTTCTGGCAACGAAGTTGTTGGCATGGTTGCGAAGTGTTTCAGTAGAAGAAGTGAGGGATGAACGTACTATGGCAGTGGCCCTGCATGCGTATTTGGGCGGGCTGGTGGAGGAAGCGACAGAAATAGTGGACACCTATCGTTTGCCTCGTGCCCTTTCCCCATTGCTACGGGATGTACTAGAGGAAAAACGGAGGAACGGAAGTGAGGCTATGTTCGTTTGTGGCCGGGTAGATATTATAGATGATTGGTCGAAACAGGCAAATGTCTTTTTAGCATGCTCCGGTGACATGCGTGTCCGATTATGGGATGGTACACGGGAGGTTGCCTGTTTTCCTTGTGATGAAGAAGATAGACACCAACGCTGGTCTACCAAAAATGGGTTGATGAGCGGTGATATAAAGACTGCAAGTTCTAGTGGTATGGGCCAGCCTTTCAATAGGATGTTTGTATATTCAGATGGCTTTGCTGCAATTGACTCGCTGCGTTCAATTCCGAAGACGGAACGGCTGCAGAATCTGATGGCTGAGAGTTTCTCTTCTCCGACAAGCGATGATATTTCCTTTTTGGATATTGCCTGGTAAAGAAGAAGGAGGGAATACATTGGAAACGGTCATTGTTACTTTCATTCATAAGCAACAGGAAAGAGATGTACGTCTGCCCTGTAAGATTGAAAGCGAAAAGCTGGTCGTTGCTTTAAATGAGTGGCTTGGCTATGAACACAATTGGAGACATGGCATACATGAGCTTGAGTATTCGTTTGATCAAAAGAACTGGTTTCGACTTGAGAAGCAACGTTCTCTGGAGTATGCAGGGATTTGGGACGGTGCCTTTTTGCGTCTAAGTAAAGAACCGATTTCCGATCTACGTACGGAAGAGGAGTATGAAAAGAATGAGCTGGACGATACGGAAGATATACCAAAGGCGGATGAAGTGGAACAGCTTGATTACGTATGGAGAATTATCGAATAAAGAGAGGGAGTTATGAGAAAATCACCATACTTTACACGGTCACCAAGGGTAAAACTTGGACTTCCGACAGGCAAAATCATTGTGCATCGTCCGAAAGCAGAGCCAATGGAACCAAGGTTTTCATTCGAAACGATGATTATTCCGATTTTCCTAACGGTTGCCACCGTGGGGATTATGTATTATTTATCGAAAACACTATATAACAGTGCTATGTATGCCATTTTTATTATGGCTATGAGCATACCTATGCTTGGGTCTTATATTGCAACCATTGTGCTATTCTTCCGCAGGAAGAAGAAGCATCGCGCCGAGGTTGTACAGATCCATGAGGAGTATTTGCAGCAATTGGAAGTGCATAGAAGAGAAATTGAGGATATACGCGAACAGCAAACGAAATTCCTACGGCAAAAGGACCCGAACCCGGAAGACTGCATGCGTAGAATTCGTGAACGGCACAGCTCTTTGTGGGAACGAGCCGTCTATTCAGAAGATTTTTTGCATACAAGAATTGGCCTTGGGACGAGGCCCTTTACGATTACAGTTCAGCTTCCGACGCAGGATGGATATGATATTCATCCGTTAATCGCAGAAGCGCAGAAGTTAGGTGCCGACTATAGCGAGGTTACGAATGTGCCTGTATCTATCCCGCTACGAGAAAAACGGGTAGTCGGACTGGTAGGGGAAAGAAACGATATAACTGAGTTGGCACGTGTGTTGGCGTTGCAGCTCGCCACTCATCATTCACCCGAAGAAGTGAAAATCGTCTGTGCATACCCTGAGCAGGAGAGCGAAGAGTGGAGCTGGATGAGATGGTTGCCGCATATGTGGGATGGGGACAGAGAATCCCGTTACATAGCCGAAGGGAAACGTATGGCTCATACTTTATTTGAGCGGATGTACAGTACACTGAATTTTCGTAAGCTGAGGAAAAATGCGGAGGATAAGAAAGAATACCATGTTCCGGAATTCGTATTTTTTCTCCCGCAGCTTTCCATGTTTGAGGATGATGCTCTTCTGCCGCTTCTTTTAAAGCAAGGTGATACAGTAGGAGCCTGCACGTTCCTTATGTCATCGAAGAAAGAGACACTGCCGATGGAGTGCGAGCTTATTATTGAAGTAAAAGATGGAGTAGCACGGTTGTACGAAACGTTCTCTTCAGATGATAAGACAAATTCGTTCACCGGCAGGGAACAGGTTGCGCTTGACCGTTTCTCCTTACAGGAAGCCAGGGAGATGGCGCGTTCCATCGCACCGCTGCGTGTGAAACAATCTGCGGCAGGAGTCATTCCAAAGGTACTAACTTTCCTGGACATGTATAAGGCGAACCGGATAGAGGAACTAGATGTTGCGGCCCGTTGGGAACAGAACCGGTATCCTCTTACTCTTCCTGTCCCAATCGGGGTACGGGAAGGCGGTAAGGTCGTTGAGTTGAACATTCATGACAAAATTGAGAAGAACGGGCACGGTCCACATGGATTGATGGCCGGTACGACCGGTTCCGGGAAGAGTGAAGTTATCCAGTCGATTATTTTATCTTTGGCCGCTACGTATCATCCACATGAAATGGCGTTTATGCTTATCGACTACAAGGGTGGCGGCATGTCCAACACATTCGAAGGACTACCGCATGTTATAGCTACGATTACTAACTTGGAAGATCCTAATCTTATTAATCGGGCCAAGGTTTCGCTACGTGCCGAATTGGAGCGAAGGCAGAAAATATTTAACATGGCTGGTAACATTCAACATATTGATGAATATTTTCGTTCCGATTGGCGCTTCAGAGAGCCATTGCCACATCTTCTTATTGTTATAGACGAGTTTGCACAGCTCAAAAAAGACCAGCCTGAATTTATGGATGAGCTAATAAGCATTGCGGCGATCGGGCGTACGCTGGGTGTTCACCTGCTTCTGGCAACACAGAAGCCGGCGGGGGTCGTAGACGAGAAGATCTGGAGTAATTCACGCTTCCGCATTTGTCTGCGTGTACAGGATGATAGCGATAGTCGGGAGATGATTCAGATTCCGAACGCTTCTACAATTAATGTTCCAGGCCGGGCCTATTTTCAGGTAGGGAACAATGAGGTTCTTGAGTATTTCCAATCTGCCTGGAGCGGTGCCAACTATCAGCCAGAGGAAGAAACACAGACCGAACAGATAGAAATCGCAGAGATTATGCTAGATGGATCGACGAGAAGACAGAAAGTCATCAAAGCTGAGGGAGATAGTCGACAGAAACAAATTCAAGTAGTGATCGATTATATGAAGGAAGAGGCACAGAAGCGGGGTATCAAGCCGCTTCCTGGTCCGTGGCTTGAACCACTTCCTGAACGATTGCCGCTCTCTCGAATGATGGATGTACAGAGCTGGTCACGAAGAAACTGGGAAGTGGAGGAAGATTGGCTACAGCCAACGATTGGCATCATTGATGATGTGGAAAACCAAGCGCAATATCCGTTGCGTATCGATTTAAACGAGGGGCACTTTATCGCTTACGGAATGCCTGGTTCCGGAAAGACTACGCTGATTCAATCGACAATGCTATCTCTTTTCTTTAGTCATGCTCCTGCAGATTTGCATGCATATATTATCGATTTCAGCCGCCAGATGAAAGAATGGGCGCGTTTTCCGCATGTGGGTGGTGTCGTACATGAAGAAGAGACGGAAAAAATGCGCAGGCTCTTCCGTTTTCTGCTGAAAGAATTGGCACTACGCAAAGAACAGTTTTCAAATGAAGGGGTCAGCTCTCTACGGAGTTATCGAAAAATTACCCAGCAACAGGTCCCGGCGCTTATGCTTATTATTGATGGATATCAACGTTTCCGAACTCAATTCGTCGATGAGAATGAGCAGCTTGAAGTGCTGTTGCGTGAAGGGGCGGCCTACGGCATTGTGGTGCTTGTAACAGCAAATCAAACGAGCGACATGTACGATAGGTACCGGAATAACTTTGCTTCTGCCGTCTCTTTTGAGCTTGCGGATCAGACAGATTATTACTTCGCCGTGGGACGTCCTTCCTTCGTCGTTTCGAGTCTTCCAGAAGGGCGCGGTTTCGTAAAAGGGCATAATCCGCCACACGCCTTTCAGTGTATGCTTCCATATGACGGGACGGATGAATGGGAGAAAGCAGCATTCTTTCGTCATCTCGCTGACAGAATGGGGATGGAATGGCAGGGAGAGCCAGCGAAGGAAATTGCAATGCTGCCCAAAGAAATTGGATGGGAGCAGTTACTTAATAGATTCCCGACAAAAGACTCAGGAGAACTTCCTTATGGTATCGATACGGAAGACCTGTCAATGCAGTCTATCCGCCTAGAGGATGCAGATCACGTGTTGGTAACAGGACGGGTAGAATCGGGTAAAACGTCCCTTCTACAAACGCTGATTCTATCAATGAGTCGTCAATACGAGCCGGAAGAAATAGATATATTCTTGATAGAATTAGAAGCGAAGCGTACGGGTATCATGAATTTTTCCTATCTTCCCCATGTCAAAGGGCATGCCACAGATCTCTCTGGGGCAAAGCAGGTGCTTGAGCAAGCTGTGTCCATTATCGAGGAGGAACAAGTACCAACCTATGGGGTAAATTGGACAGATAGCATGGAAGAAAAAACATACCGTCCGCTTATTATCATTATTGATGATGCAGAGAATTTTATGCAGCAGACAAATATGGACTTTGAGAGTAAGAATTATCTCGAAAAACTGACGAAGGAAGCGCGAAAGAAGAATATTCACTTCCTTATCGCCGGTTCCCTTGCCAGCATGAATAGCTATATGCATGAACCATGGATGATGAATATTAAGAAGAAGTTTGTCGGGTTCCTGTTGGGCTCTACCTTAAGTACTGATTTGTATTTCTTTAATATGCGGCTCCCACATGCAGAAACAGATAAAGAATTGCCAACCGGAGACGGATTTGTGATTAAAGGAAAACATATGAAAGTAAAAATAGCTAAACCTTACACAGAGGTCAAGTTATAGACGAAACTACCCGGTGTAAAAGTAAGACAATTCTCTTTCATTTATCGATATTGTAGTACATGAGAATGATAATGATTTCAGGACTGTAAAACATAGAAACGTTGTAATATATTGGTTTTGACATTAAAAAAAGGAAAGGAAGTGCACGCATAATGTCAATGAGAATTCTCGTTACACCGGAAGAATTAGAAGGAATTGCCCAGCAGTTTAGAAACGGATCGGATGCTAGCCGCCAGCAGACGGCTCAGCTCTATCAAGCTCTTCAATCTTTAGAAGGTAAATGGGATGGTGCCACAAAGAAGCGCTTCTTCGATCAATTCGAACAATCCCGTCGTCATATGGAAGCGTATGTTCAATTGCTAGATTCTATCGATCAAGAGCTTCGTGCAATTGCTACGCGCTTCCGCCAAGCAGATGCCCAATAGGCATATTTTAATTTCAATCGTATATTCTTTCAAAAAGACTAGTCACAGCAGCTGGCTGGTCTTTTTATCATAGAAGCTTGAGAACAGGGGTCAATGAGCATGAATTTTCAACCGGAAGTCGGAGAAACGATTCGAATATTTGGAAGAAGATATACGTTTTCTAGGCATCCTGCGGTAGAAGGAATCGAGATGCCCTATGGACAGGAAGGAAGACAGGGAACGGTCTATCAGCTGGTTGACGGTCAGGCGAGCGTTCTTCATAAGTATGCTGCTTTAAAAGTATTCAGGGAACGTTTTAAAAGTAAGCGGCAAGTCGAGCTGGCCGAAAGCTTTAAAAAGTATGCATCTACGTATGGCCTTTCTGCCTGCTTACGCTCTGTAATCGAGCGGCAACATCATGAAAAGCTTGTTGACCAGTATAACGACCTGGATTACTCGATCCTCATGCCATGGATTGAAGGACCGACCTGGGCGGATATTCTTCTGGAGGAAAAAGTTCTGACCCGGGATGAATGTGTACGTATTGCATGCGCTTTTGCCCTCGTTATGAAAGAGTTGGAGACTGCGCATTTGGCGCACTGTGACCTGTCGTCAAGCAACGTTCTTCTTCCTTTTTTGGAAACAGAAAGGGACGGGCGGCCTTTTGCGGATATCGAGCTTGTGGACGTGGAAGAACTGTATGCGCCGGACATCAAAAAACCGGAAATTCTACCTGGTGGTTCTCCGGGATATGCAGCTGAATACATACGAGATGGCGTCTGGACAGCGAGTGCTGATCGTTTCGCAGGTGCAGTTCTTCTGACAGAGATGGTCACATGGCACAGCGAAGATGTACGAAAGCAAAAAGCTGATGATATGAGCTATTTTGCGGCAGAAGAAATGCAAAAGGAAACCGCTCGGTACCGGCAAATAAAAAAGGTGCTTCGCAACACACTCGGAAAGGCTGCAAGCATTCTTTTAGAGCGGGTATGGAAAAGCCGAAGCTTAGAAGATTGTCCTTCTTTTGCTGAATGGTTCGATGTGTTCCCTGCACATATACAAGAAGCAGCTATTAGGAAGAAGCAGGAATGGTCCCAGAAAGTGCAAGTGCCGAGCAGACATTCAACAATGAGCGTAGAGGCGTTGCTAGAAATCGCCGCTGTATTTGAAGGACTTGGTAACAAGAATGCTGCACAGAGAGAATATCGCTACATTATTTCACACTTTCCTGAAAACAAAGCAGTAACAGCAGAGATTAACCTGTTACTGTCAGCAGACGGAGCAGATAAAGAGCAATCATATAGAGCTTATTTACAGGAGTATTTGGAAGCGGCCGCCCAGATGGAAAGGCTAGAAGAATGGGACAAGGCTCTTCTTCTTTATGCCAGAAGTGCTACACTTCCAGCGCTCGATTTCGCTACTAAAGAGGAATTGGAAATTATTTCCGAAGAAATGAGGGAGAAGATCCGTGCCAAACAGCAGGAAATGAGCACGGAAGACGCTCTGCAGAAAATACTGGAGGAGAAGCAGAAGGAAGCGACTGATACTACATATGTTCCCGATCCTACCGGTAAAACAAAGAAACAGCAGCCTCCTCTCGGCGAGAGAATGTGGCGTTTTATGGTTACCCATTGGAAAGTGCTACTATCCCTGGGTAGCTTTCTTATAAGTGTCGGTCTGCTTGTGTGGTTATATTACTTTACAGTCGAAAAAAACTGGGAAGGACTTATTCAGAATGGAACAGAGGCCTTTGCCCAGCAGAATTATATTGAAGCCGAAGAGTTTATCGAGCAGGCGATTGAGCAAAAGCCGACCGAGGATTTGTATACGAAATTGGCTACGATTTATATCAGCCGGGGCCGTTACGAGCAGGCTATCGGTTATTTGGAAAATTTGTTTTTGGAGAAAAAACTTTCTCAAACTAATCAGGAGGCACAGTATTTAATAGGCCGAGCGTATTTCTTGATGAACGATTTTCCGAATGCTATCGATCATTTAGAGAAAGCAAGAAAAGGCGAGAAAAGCGTATACGAACAGGATGCCATACGCGATCTGGTTATTTCCTATGCCCGTCTTAATCAGTATGAAAAGGCCAACCAGCTTGTGCAACAGCTTGATGCCGGCGATTCAGTCTCTAAAGCGTTTATTGCCAATCTGAAAGGTGAGCTGTTCGGGCTTCAGGGCAAAGACATGGAAGCGATTGAGGAATTTAAAAAAGCCGTGTCGTTGCAGGGGGACAACGAGCGATACATTAAGAATTTGGTCGACCTTTACATTAAAAAGAATAAGACCAATCAAGTAGATGATGCCACCAAGGCGAAGACGTATGAAGAGGCGATTTCTTTGATTAACAGCCTGCTCAAAAACGATTTTACGAATATTGATTATTTAAACCGGCTAGGACAAGCATATTACGATTACGGTTTGTATTATGAAGCAAGAGGAGATAAGAAATACATTAATCTCTTCCAGCAATCGCTGATTTCTTATAACCAGATTATTGATTTGGGAATTCAAAATGAAGATATTCTGCTCAACATAGGCATTTTATATGACAAGCTTAAGCAAAAAGGAAAAGCTGAAGGCGTATATAAACAGGTGTTGGAGAATTATCCAAATAGCGGCCGGGCCTATTTTGTATATGGTCTGTTTCACTTGAAAGAGAAGCGGTATAAAGAAGCGTTCGGCATGCTACAGAAAGTCGTCCAATTGAATCAAAATCCTTCTGAGACGGCTATTGCAAAAGAGCGCATGGAAGAAATGAAACGCAAAAAGTTGATATAAGCGAGGAGGATTACAATTGGCGCCTGAAAATCAGCAAGAAAAAAACGGAGCAAAAGTTCGGCGGGCCATTTTGCCTGTTTCACTCGGGTTGTTGGTCGTTACCGGTGGTGTAGCCGCATATCAATGGAATCAAGAGAGCGTACCGGCCGATAGCCAGCCAACTGAAAAAGTAGAGGCAAACGCAAAAAAGCCATCACCGTCCATCCGTCTTAATACAGACGACAATCAGGTGAAAAATACGACACGTATCCAGGCGAAAAAAGACGAAAGCAAGCAAAAGGGCAGTGGACTAAAGCGTAAACCAGAAAGGACAATAGCAGAGCCAAGCCTTTTACAGGATAAGATGGGTAGTACGCTTGCATTCTCCCTCAAGGAACATGCGGTAGGCGAAGTGTATGATGATGCCGTTGATTTAGTAGAAACGGCCGATATAGAGAAGCCAATTGCTGATCTGATCGTTGACCAAAGTGACATCGTGCTTCCTGAACCGCCATTATGGCTTGGAGACTTTTCAGGTTTGCCTATTGATGGAATGACGGATATGGAAGAAGAAGTAGAACAGCCGACAGAGGAGCGGGAATGGAGTGGAAATAACGGAACGAGCAATCCATCGGGAGAACGGCCTACGCACCGGGAACCTTCCTATATTCCTAGTCCCTTATATGATCTACTCTCTGGCTATGCCACTACAGGTGATCCGTATAATGTCGTATATTACGGTAAGGAAGTTAATGCCAATGATGGGCGCTATGATGATATCATGAAGCTATTTACAGACTCGGCAAACCAGTTGAAGACGCAAGCTGATGCTGAGTCCGCGCTTTCCTATCAAGGGCAGGCTAACCTCCAGTTGCTCTTGTCTTTAACTATGGATCAGCCGGATATTAGGACGCTTAAAGAAGAAACGGAAAAAAGCGTTTTTAAACGATATGCAGAAGCAGAAGCCGAGCTGTATGCAGCTCAATCGAAAGAAAAAGAACAGGCAGAAGAGGCAAAGCATGTCGTATATGCAATTGGGAAATACAACGAACAAGCGGATGAACCGTTGGATATAAGTGAGTATAACGGAGCTGATAAAGCGCTTGTGAATGTAGCGAATAAAGACGTTAATGGCGAAGGTGACACGACCGAAGCGCTAAATAAGTATCAGATCGCCGGTCAGTATGCGCCAGATATGGCTCAGGAAGCCAGTCGGAAAGAAAAGGATATATTTGAAAATCTATTGACCCCGCCAAAAGAAGAAGCAGGAAAAGAAGAAACAGTAGAAAAAGAAGAAAAAGTAGAAAAAGTAGAAGAAGTGGATGCTCTAGCATATGCGGCAAGTCTTGCTGAGAGCGATGTAAGCAAGGCCGTTATTCTGGCTACAGAAGTGATAGAGCGTGGGAATGATACGCCGGAAGCGAAGGAGCAAGTGCAAAAGCTGGCGGAACAATTGCTTGCGAATGCCGAAACATTCGAGCCCACGAAGGAAGAGCAAGCGTATGAAATTTTGAGTACAAGACCGGCTATTGCTCAGGAAATTTCTCGCATAGCTACCGAGCGGAAAAAGGCGCTACTGTATGCACGAAAAGCAGAACAGTTACTTGATAGTAAAAAATATTCTGAAGCCCTTTATTATGCAAGCGAATCGAACCGCCTGTACAGCAGGAAAGGCAGTAATGATAGAGTAGCCGAGCAGGCAGCTAAGAAGTTGCTAGACCAGGCAAAAGCTGAAGAAATCGACACACAATTAGCGATATACAGAAGTATTTCGAGTGCAAGCGGTATGCCGGACGAATACAGACAACAGGCGGAGTTCCTCCAAAAAGCAATCGATGACTATAAAAAGGGCATGCGTGAGCAGAATCTTGAACAATCCGTTCGTCTCCTCACATCGGCTTGGCAGCATCCAAGGCTACAGAAGTTCGTGGAAGCTCCGTTACGGGAGAAAAGTCAGGCTTTGCTGGAGCAGGCGAAGGCGATCCGGAATGAAAAGCCGCAGATGGCTGAACAATACCTCAATATGTTGCTACAAATATCTGGATTGGATAACGGTGTGAAAGAAAGTGCAAAAAGCATGCTAAATAAAGACAAGTAGAAAACAGAAAAGTAATATAGATGGTCAAGGGTGTTGATTATCCAGTACGATCCAGAGTGGATAGCCACCACACCGTGCCACAAACGGGCGTCGGTTCGTCTCCCGCACGGAAGCGTAACGGGCCGCTTTTTGCCCGGGCCAGGCGGGACCGCAAAACATCTGGGTGGACACGAAGAGGGAGACAGTTGCTGTCCTTTTTCGTCTGGCCAGGGCAATCGCTCGGGAAGGGAGACGAAAGGCCTTGTTTGTGTCCCGTTGCGGTGGTCTCCTCCTCTCTGCTCTGNCCGTTGCGGTGGTCTCCTCCTCTCTGAACAATCAACACCCTTGGTATCCATAGATGAATAGAAAAGAATGACGCGTACGGCGTGCGTCCCCTTTGTTTTTCTTGTGTGGAGCGTGTAACGCCAAGGACGAAATCGACCGGCAACTGTCTCCCGCTTCGAAAAACCTAGATGTTTTGACGGTCCGGCCTTGGCGTCACAAAGCGGCCGTGCTTCCTCCTTGCGAGAAAAAGACGAGGGAAGACGCCGACGCGTGCATCTTCTTTCTTCCACCTTATGGATAATCAACAGGTGTGATAGATGGTATAACAAAAAGCTCCGATGGATAACATCGGGGCTTTTTATTAAAGAATACATTTGCCTATATAAATTACACTTGATATTTTGATAGGGTAGCGTGGTTGGAAGGAGGCGATTCGGAAAAAAGAAGAAGTTGGATGCGCCCTGCGATCCGGCAGAAGAAAGGCCAATGTGTCTTTTTCCGACCGCTCCCGCCCACCGGCCTTCCTTCTTCCCTCTCACCACAAGAATTTGTCGATTTATCAAATCAGATGTATATAGCTTCATACAAAGACAGTTCCGAGATGAATACAACAACAGTAGAAGCACAATAATAAAGATAATATCACGCTTGTTAATTATTCAGCTATGGATACTAATCGTATGGATGTTTCCAAGAGGAAAAGACAATCACACTGGGGCACCTATAGCCATCAAGTTAAGACCATCCTTATTCAGCATGAAGCTGAAAATGAAAGGATGGTTTTTGATTTATAATTATCCCCCAAATTAAAACTAAATTTAACATTCCTTCCATATTATTTTAATAAAACTAAACTATTATTTCTATGAGCTATGATACAGGAAAGGATGCATGCTATATGGCAAAATTAAACCCGCTCGTCAAAGTACTCTCAAAAGTGGTATTAGGAAGCTTCTTGCTTGGCTCTCTTCCTGTTTCCGCGGTGTATGCGGATGTGGAAGAGTCAATCCCAGTTAGGGCATCAAATGAAAGCCAACCTACGCTTATTGGAAAATATAGGTTGGCGAATCCAGAGGAACTGGGTAAAGGAATTAAGATGTCTGTCGGCTCCTCTCTTCTTCACATTCCAGGCGATCCAGAGAATGTATTTTATTCTACCGCTGACCGCGGGCCAAACGGAGAAGTAAAAGTAGGAGAGGAGAAAAGACGGACTTTTCCGCTCGATACATATACACCAAGTATTTATAAAATTGAAGTAGTAGATGGGAAAATTAATGTCCTTGAAAGAATTTCGCTGAAGTTAGCCAATGGAACAGACCCGGTTACTGGCACGAATCTGATCTCTGGTGTTTCCAATCTGCCAAAAGAAGATGAGGTACCATACGATGAGACAGGACAGAAGCAATTAGCTTATGATCCTTATGGGCTCGATCTTGAAGGCCTAGCTTATAATAAGAATGATGACACCTTTTGGTTATGCGATGAATATCGACCAAGCCTTGTGCAGGTTAAGCGTGACGGAACGATTCTCCAGCGTTTGATTCCAGCAGGTATGGCGGAGAAAATAACCGATGCACCTCATGTTCCGATTAAAGATATTTTACCTGGTGTATATTCGAAGCGAATTCAGAACCGTGGATTTGAAGGGGTGTCCATTACTCCGGATGGGAAGTGGATGTATGCAATTATGCAAAACTCCCTGGCTAATCCGGATGATAATGCAGGTAAAAACTCACGTATTATGCGAATCATAAAAATCGATTTGACCAATCTGAAGGTTGTTGCTGAATTTCCTTACGTAGCCGATAGTGCGAAAAACTACGATGGCTTAAAACAATTTGATATTGTGGCATCTGACCTTTATGCGATAAACGAGCATGTATTGTTAATTGATGAGCGGGACAAATATGCAGGTGAAGAAGCCAAACTTAAAAAAGTATATAAGCTTGATTTGTCCAAAGCAACCAGCATACTGGGACAATATGATGAAGCAAAAAAAGGAGAGCCTCTGCTTGAACAAATGGATACAGATCAATTGAAAGAAAAAGGCGTAGTCTTGGCTGAAAAAACCGAAGTTTTGGATATGCTAAAATTTGATTATCCATTTGAGAAGGTAGAAGGTATTTCGCTAGTGAACAACCATATTCTTGCTGTAATAAATGACAATGACTTTGGAATTGAGAATACGACACAGACAAATGTAGCCACGGAAATGTGGATGTTTGAAGTTGGAGATATTACAAAATAAGCTATACTTATGGACAAACAAAAAAGTTAAAGAATAAAGATACTTTAAAGAACTGTGTGGAAAAGACATTATACAGTTCTTTTTTGTTTTGTGACATCAACCGGAGAACTTATACAAGAATATCTCAATGCGATATTTTACATACTGCGTGTTGACTGTTTGTAAGGGAGTGTTATAATACTAATTGCAGAGATAATTGATAGTGAATATCATTATTATTATTATTTTGTTCCCTTTATATGGATTTATACATATAAAATTTACCCGCTAAAAAGGAATAGACATGAAAAAAAGATATCTATTTATCGCATTAATTATTTTGTCAATTGCTTCTGTTTTTATTGGTGTAAAGGATATAACTCCTTTAGATATTTTCAATTTAAGCCAAGATCAAGCCGAAATTCTGCTAACGAGTAGAATTCCACGCCTTATTAGTATTATTGTTGCTGGGATTAGCCTCAGTATAAGCGGTCTGATTATGCAGCAGCTAACAAGAAATAAATTCGTATCTCCGACCACGGCGGGGACGATGGATTCGGCTAAATTGGGCATTTTGGTTTCCTTAATGATATTTGTGTCTGCCAGTCCTTTGGAAAAAATGCTGGTGGCTTTTGTATTTGCATTACTTGGAACATTCGTATTCATGAAAATATTAGAGAAGATAAAATTTAAAGACACGATTTTTATCCCGCTCGTCGGTTTAATGTTTGGTAATATCATCAATTCAATCACAACATTTTTTGCATATAAACATGACCTTATTCAGAATATATCTGCTTGGTTGCAAGGAGATTTTTCTATGATTATTAAGGGCAGATATGAACTTATATTCATCAGTATACCGATTGTTATAATCGCGTATCTTTTTGCAAATAAATTTACCGTAGCAGGAATGGGGGAGGAATTCTCCATTAATCTGGGGCTTAACTATAGACGTGTAGTGAATACTGGGCTGGTTATCGTGGCTATGGTATCGGCCGTAGTTATACTTACAGTCGGAGTAATTCCATTCTTGGGACTTGTTGTTCCTAACATTGTTACTATTTATCAAGGCGATAATCTCAAAAAAAACCTGCCCCATACAGCTTTATTAGGTGCGGTATTTGTACTGTTTTGTGATATATTGGGACGCGTTATTATTTATCCGTATGAGATTCCTATTGGCCTTACGGTTGGAGCAATCGGAAGCGGCATTTTTGCGTACTTGTTAATGAGGAGAAGGGCACATGAAGCATAACGCTAAAATAGGGGTTCTCGCAGTTTTTTCAGTATTATTAATCGCAGTATTTTTATTTATAAAAGTCGGAGGCAATTGGGATTATGTTCTGCCTCGAAGAGGCTTAAAAATACTTGCTATTGTTATAACAGGTAGTGCCATAGCTTTTTCAACAGTGGTCTTTCAGACGATTACAAACAACAGAATCCTGACACCAAGCATTATGGGACTGGATTCGCTTTATATGTTGATACAGACCTTCGTCATTTTTGTATTTGGTTCCACAAACCTGACGGTGGCAAATAAAAACATCAACTTTGTTATATGTGTAGGGTTAATGGTGCTTTTCTCAGGACTGCTATATAAAGTCCTCTTTAAACGAGAAGGACAAAACATTTACTTTTTGTTGCTGATGGGGCTGATACTTGGCACCTTGTTCCAAAGCTTATCGACGTTTATGCAGGTGCTTATTGATCCGAATGAATTCCAAATTGTTCAGGATAAGATGTTTGCCAGCTTTAATAATGTCAACACAGACCTTTTATTAATTGCCATTATTGCTATATTGGGTGTTGCCGTTTACTTTTCAAGATTTATTAAGTACCTGGATGTATTATCCCTGGGAAGAGACCAGGCGATTAATCTGGGAGTTGATTACGACTATGTCGTAAAGAGACTGTTGATAGTTGTAGCAATACTTGTTTCCATATCGACGGCTTTGGTCGGACCTATCACATTTCTGGGGTTGCTTGTAGTAAATGTTGCGCACGAGTTTTTAAAAACACACCAGCACAAGTATTTGATCTTAGGCTCTGTTTTTATAAGCATTATTGCCTTGGTTGGAGGCCAGTTGATTGTCGAAAAGGTATTTACATTCTCCACAACTTTAAGCGTTATTATAAATTTCATTGGTGGAGTGTACTTTATCTATCTTCTATTAAGGGAGCGTAAATCATGGTAGAAGTAAGAGAAGTTTCTAAACAATATGGAAGCAAGAGTGTTGTCGACAATGTCTCTGTGAAAATAGAAAAAGGAAAGATTACATCTTTTATCGGTCCGAATGGAGCCGGTAAAAGTACCCTGCTGTCCATGGTCAGTCGTCTTATCACAAAGGATACAGGCGAGATTCTGATTGATAACGAGGAAGTCAGCCAGTGCAAAAGTAACGATCTAGCAAAAAAAATATCGATATTAAAGCAGTCAAACCATATAAACATACGGTTAACCATTAAGGAATTGGTTTGTTTTGGCAGGTTTCCTTATTCCCAGGGAAATCTTTCAAAAGAAGATTGGAAGTATGTCAATGAAGCTATTACATATATGGAGCTGGAAGACATACAGGATAAATATCTTGATCAGTTAAGTGGAGGTCAGAGGCAACGGGCCTATATTGCTATGGTCATCGCCCAGAATACAGAATACATCCTTCTGGATGAACCTTTGAACAATCTGGATATGAAGCACTCAGTCCAAATAATGAAAGTGCTCAGAAGATTGGTTGATGAACTTGGCAAAACAATCATTATCGTTATTCATGATATTAATTTTGCGTCTTGTTATTCAGACTATATTGTAGCGCTCAAGGACGGGAAGGTTGTTAAAGAAGGCCCTACTGATGAGATTATTAACAGTTCTGTATTAAAAGACATTTATGATATGGACATCAAGATAGAGAACATCAATGAGAATAAAATCTGTGTTTATTTCTCGTAAGAAAATAATCATACTGGGTTTGGTTTATTTTGATGGTTTTGTAAAACCATTAATTTAAATAAAATAAAAAAACTTTCAGGGGTGACAAGGATGAAAAAGAAATTATGGATGGTAGTAATGATTGCCATTCTAGCTATTGCCGCTGTTGCGTGCAGTTCAAATAGCTCAAAAGAGAGCGCAGCGCCGAAAGCGGCGAAAGAAAGTGAAGAGCTAACAATTAAACATCAGCTGGGTGAGACAAAAGTTAAGAAAAACCCACAAAAGGTTGTTGTTTTTGACTTTGGTGCGCTGGATACATTGGATAAACTAGGCGTAGAGGTAACAGGAGTTCCGCAAAAAAATATTCCGCCATACCTCTCGAAATATAAAGATGCAAAATATCAAAATGTCGGTGGGTTAAAAGAGCCTGACTTCGAGAAAATCAATGAAATTAAACCGGATTTAATTATTATCTCTGGAAGACAACAAGACTCATACAAAGAGTTTACTAAAATTGCTCCAACGATTTTCATAGGTGTAGATGCAAAGAAATATATGGAATCATTCACTGAAAATGTAAAAACATTAGGTCAAATTTTCGGTAAGGAATCTCAAGTAGACCAAGAACTTGCAAAAGTGAATGAAGATATTAAAAAGCTGAATGAAAAAGCAACTGCAAGCGGCAAGAATGCACTAATCATTTTAGCTAACGATGGTAAAGTGAGTGCATATGGAGCAGGATCTAGATTTGGTATTATTCATGATGTTTTCGGTTTTACTCCTGTTGATAAAAATATCGAGACATCTACACATGGACAAAGTATTTCCTTTGAATATATCGTTGAGAAAGATCCTGACTATCTTTTTGTTATCGACAGGGGAGCTGCTGTCGGCGGTGAATCATCCGCAAAGAAAGTGGTAGAAAACGAATTAGTGAAGAAAACAAAAGCGTTCAAAAATAACAATATTGTATATCTGGACCCGAACTACTGGTATCTCTCCGGTGGTGGATTGGTTTCAGTTGAAGAGATGGTTAAAGAAGTAGGAGCAAGCATTAAATAGAACGTAAAGTAACCACCTGTGTTCGAATTATATTCGAGGCAGGTGGTTTTGTTTAATGGCTAGGAAAGTAAAGAAAAAATCACGACGCGTTGTCAAACGCTAACGGCCGTTTCGGTTTTTTTTGCCGAAAAAGGACGAGCGAAGGCGCCCGTGATTTTTTCTTATATAAGGATTTCCACAAAAAAATACCCTCTCACGATATATCGTCTAGAGAGAGTAAGGAAAAAGGTGTTGAGAAAAAGTTTACTAACTAGGCATCTTCAATGTAACACTTTGGAAAAAGAAAAAGGTTAAAAAATAGTAAAAATTTGCATAGTGAAGGACCGTTCCTGAGGAATGGTCCTTTTACTTATATAAATAATCACACCTGTTGATTGTTTTGAGAGGAAAAGACCACCACAACGGGACACAAACAAGGCCTTTCGTCTCCCTTCCCGAGCGGTTGCCCCGGCCCTCTACGCTTCCATGCGGGAGACGAACCGACGCCCGTTTGGGCACGGTGTGGTGGCTACCCACTCTGGAGCGCAGGGCGCATCCAACCTCTTCTTTTTCTGAATTACCTACTTCCAACCACGCTACCCTGTCAAAATATCAAGTGTAATTTATACAGTTGGATATAGGTGAATGGAAAAAAGAATGTGCAAATGTCACAGTTTGTCGATAGAGTGATGTGGATAAAAATGGATTTATGTTGGATAATGGATAAGTATGTATAAAGCTAGGAGAGGTGAGCAATGGATAGAGAGGTTGAGCTGGAGATTAAAATTGAGAAGTTAAAGCAACAGTTGATATATACAGCAGAAGAAAATAATTTTGATTTTCAGCATCCGCATGTGCTGCATCTTAGTGAAGAAATTGATTTTTTAATTGTTAAAAAGATGAAGTATGGTAACACCATAACTTCAACTGTATAAAAGGTACGTACTAGCTAAAGATGCAGTAAGGTTTATTGATGTTGGAGAGCGCGTGACAAAAAAAGCCCCTCTCTGCCTTATCCAGAAAGGGGATCGAAAGGAGTCAGTAGTAAACACAGTTTTTATTATAAATAACTAAGATAAAGAAGAGGTTAATAAAAGGTTACAAAAGTAGCTGGGAGATAAACTGCTCCTAAAGGTCCGATATGTTCAATTAACACTCAGTGGGGGACATACGAAAACCCTGCTGAGTGAAGTCTCATTTTATTCTAATATAAATTTTATTATAATACCGACTTGACTTATTGGGATTGTTGTATTATAACTAATAAATCAAACATATTAATGTAGAGAAATGATTTCGCAACAAAGAGGGGGATTACATTGGCAACGCTACTGACGATTGTGAATATCGTTCTTATGCTTCTACTTATTATCGGTTTATATACAATGCAAAAGAAGCGAGCCTCATTTTCAGCACGCGTTTTTACAGCATTAGGAGTAGGGATTGTATTCGGTCTTATACTACAATTCATTTATGGAGCCAAATCGGACGTTCTTGACGCATCAATTGATTGGTTTAACATTGTTGGGCAGGGATATGTCAAACTGCTGCAAATGATCGTTATGCCGCTGGTCTTTATCTCTATTCTAGGTGCTTTCACGAAAGTGAAGCTATCTGGCAATGTCGGCAAAATCAGTACGCTTATTATCGGAATATTAGTAGGTACGACAGCGGTAGCTGCAGCTATCGGTATCGCATCTGCTTTTGCTTTTAACTTAGAAGCTGTACAAATTCAGCAAGGTCAGGCGGAGACGGAGCGCGCAGCGTTGCTTGAACAGAAATTGGGTGATGTTCAGGATATGACATTACCACAAAAGATTGTAGAGCTTTTGCCAGCGAATCCATTCCTGGATTTCACGGGTGACCGTCCGACTTCGACTATCGCGATCGTTATCTTTTCAGCGATTATCGGGATTGCATTCCTGGGCGTGAAGCGGAAAAATCCGGAGCAGGCAGAGATGTTTGCTAAAATCGTGGATACGTTCTACACAATTATTATGAGGGTAGTAACCTTGATTTTACGCCTTACTCCATACGGTGTACTTGCTTTGATGACCAAAGTTACCGCAACAAGTGACTACAATGCGATTCTAAAGTTAGGAAAGTTTGTTGTTGCCTCATATGCGGCGCTGATTGTAATGTTTATCATTCATTTGCTTCTGCTGGCAATGGCGGGTTTAAATCCAATTACGTATGCAAAGAAGTCACTTCCTGTTCTGACGTTTGCCTTTACGTCACGGACTAGCGCAGGAGCACTCCCGCTCAATATTAAAACGCAAACACATAAACTGGGTGTGCCGGAAGGAATCGCGAACTTTGCGGGTTCGTTCGGTCTTTCCATCGGACAGAACGGCTGTGCTGGAATTTATCCGGCTATGCTTGCCGTAATGATTGCGCCAACGGCCGGAATTGACCCGTTGACACCATCCTTTATTCTAACGTTGATTGTAGTGGTAGCTATCAGTTCGTTTGGTGTAGCAGGCGTGGGCGGCGGTGCCACATTTGCGGCGCTAATCGTTCTGTCGACCATGAATCTTCCTGTTGCCCTTGCAGGTTTGCTTATTTCGGTTGAACCGTTAATCGATATGGGACGTACCGCTTTAAATGTCAGCGGAAGCATGACAGCGGGTGTTCTAACGAGCAAGGTGACGAAGGAATTAGATACAGATGTATTCGCCGATACGAAACAACAACACATGGAAGTATAAAATATCACAAATCGTGTATGAAAGCCCCGGGCTAGTTACCTGGGGCTTTTTCTATGGATAAGAAAGCAACATATCGTTTCTTTCGACCGTATCACTTGAAAAAAGCCCCTGCCTTTTTCTTATTTATGCATGTCGCCACGGAGAGCCGCCCGTGTAAGGTCCATGTGTTGCCAGGCGCATTAACTGTGTTGCCATGTATTTTGGAGTGTAGGGCATGTCGTTTTCTAGCCACCATATAATCACTCCTAAAAAGGCGGCCGAGATGTATCGTATGAGAATGTCCCGTGGTACGGTAAGTTGATTGTCGTCAGGCTGTACGATGGAAATTCCTTTCGAGATGAATGCAGCAATTACCTCCATAAGACGAGAAGTAAAGTGAGGCATACCTTTCTCACCAAGCATAACGCGATAAAATGCTTCATGCTGTGCAATTTGCTCAAAAAGATGAATAAAAGTGGGATGCAGTTTATCGTTTGTAAAATCAAAATCATCATCTGCATTTTCAGTTGAAGATGGAGAAATACTCTCCAATAAATCGTTTAATATCTCGTCGATACTTTGACGCATCAAATCATGTTTATCACGATAGTGCAAATAAAATGTTGCTCGATTCAATGTTGCCAATTCTGTAATATCTTGTACCGTAATCGCATCATAGCCCTTCTCGGGAATGAGTGCGACAAGTGCATCCCGAAGAAGCTGGCGGCTCCGTTTTACACGGGGATCGAGCTTTTGATTTTTGGTCGACATTTTTACGCTCCTTGTATAACTTTTTTTCTTTATGCAACAAGACAATTTGTTTTGTATGAATAAACAACAAAACGATAAAATGTGTTGTTTGCACATTTTTTTGACCGTTGTTACAATATTAACGACACAGTGTTGATAAAGCAACTATGTGTTTATTAATTAACGCGTTATATTTGTTTTTACTACGAATTTTACTCACTTTCTATTTGTGTAAAGAAACATGTGACTTCAATGTAAACATAGAAAGGAAGTTGAATGATGGGGCGTTTGAGTGGAAAAGTAGCGGTTATTACAGGTGCAGCGATGGGACAGGGCGAAACGGAAGCGAAGCTTTTTGCTAAGGAAGGTGCAAAGGTGGTTGCTACCGATTTGCACGAAGCTGAACTGCAAAAAGTTGTGGATGAAATCATTGGAAACGACGGACAGGCAATTGCGATAAAACATAATGTGGCGTCTGATGACGATTGGAGAAGAGTTATTGACAAGGCGGTTGAATCCTTTGGGAAAGTTGATGTACTTGTCAATAATGCTGGGATCAGCTCAGATATGAACTTAGAAAACTTTGATATAGATGAATGGAATAAAGTGTTGAATGTGAATTTGACCGGATGCATGCTCGGAATGAAATACGTTGTTCCTGAGATGAAAAAAGTAGGAGCCGGCTCGATTATCAATATCTCTTCCATTGCAGGTATCGTAGCATTGAATTATACGAACGGTTACACGGCCGCCAAGGGTGCTTTGCGAGCTTTATCTAAAGCATCGGCTATTGAACTTGCACAGGATAGTATTCGGGTCAATTCCATTCACCCAGGCATCATTGTAACTCCGATGCTTCAAGAGGCAATGGAAAGCGGTGCTCAGCAAATGTTTGAAGCAGGTACTCCGCTGCCCCGTTTAGGGAAGCCGGAAGATATTGCCTACGGTGTCCTTTATTTAGCTTCAGATGAGTCTGCATTTGTAACAGGCACGGAATTAATTATTGATGGCGGATGGACTGCAAGATAGACCGTGTTTACTTCATAGGCAGAAAATAAGGGGTGATTAAGTATGTCTTAAAATCAACAGGTGGCAGTTGTAACCGGGGCGGGAAGCGGTATGGGGCGTGCCAGTAGCTTGAAGTTGGCTGAAATGGGCATGAAAGTAGTAGTAGTTGACTTTAATCAACAAACAGGTGAAGAAACACTTGCCCTTATTCAGGATCAAGGTGGAGAAGGGATAATTGTCCAGGCAGATGTGACGAAAAGCGCTGATGTGCAAAAGTATGTAAATACAGCGATAGAGACATATGATCGTATCGATGTATTTTTCAATAATGCTTCAAGCTCAGGTCTTAGAAGTGAACATAGTGTAGGCGTCTACTCGGCAAGCAAGCATGCTGTAGTAGGTATAACGAAATCGGCTGCAATGTACCAGAAATTCAATGGCCTCGAATGGGTCGTATGGCTGACCCGGAAGAAATCGCAAATGTAGGGAAGAGCAGGTGCACATTAACCCTACTTTACAATTTGGCAAAGAGAAAGAGGGTGTCCCAAAAGTAACTTTGGGGCACCCTTTTTCACGTAAAAAAGAAGAAAATCGCTCTTTTTGATATAATGAAGTCACCACAACAAACAAAATATCAGAAAGGAACGATTTTCTTATGTACACTCATTATACCACTCGCCAGTTAGTTCTTCCAATGGATATTGATATCCTAATCCCCGATCATCACCTGTGCCGAATTGTGGATGCAACGGTTGAAAAAATAGACCCTCGCTTGTTTATTCCTCTCCACCCAGGCGGAGGGCGTCCTCCTTATCCTCCAAAAATGATGCTAAAAATTATTCTGTATGCGTATACCAATCGCATATATTCCTCTCGGCAGATCGCCAAACAGCTGGGTGAAAATATTTACTTCATGTGGCTTTCCGAAAATCAAAAACCGGATTTTCGTACCATCAACCGTTTCCGTTCCGAACGCATGAAGGATGTGATTTATGAAACGTTCTTCTCCCTCGTCGATCTGCTTCGTCAGGAAGGGCTGGTGAAGCTGGAAGATTACTTTTTGGACGGGACAAAAATCGAAGCCAATGCCAACAAATATACGTTTGTTTGGCGGAAGTCCACTGAAAAATATGATCAAAAGCTGGACGAGAAATTCCAGCAGATTGTTACATCCATTGAAGAAGTGACACGGGAAGATGAACAGGCAGAAAAGGAAACAGATTTTCAGGGAAAGTGGGAAGAAACACCGATTACATCCGAGAAAATCGAGGAAACGATAAAAAAGGTAGAAAAACGACTCGAACAGCATCCGAAAAATCGAACCCTAAAGAAAGCAAAGCGTCAACTGGAAAAAGATCTTCTACCCCGGAAACAAAAGTACGAAGAACAAAAGGCCACCTTCGGGGAACGCAACAGCTTTTCGAAGACGGATCCTGATGCGACGTTTATGCGGATGAAAGATGATCCTATGAAAAACGGCCAGTTGAAACCTGGTTACAATGTACAAATGGGAACAGAAGGTCAATTTATCACCGGATTCAGTCTTCACCAACGGGCGGGAGATCCTGGCTGCCTGATTCCTCATTTTGAAGTTCTTGAGCAATACAATCGCCCTAAACCAAAGGCGTTGATTGGCGATTCCGGATATGGGAGCGAGGAGAATTACGTCTATTGCGAAAAGAAAGAAATCGAGGCGTACGTCAAATACAGTACCTTCGATAAGGAACAAACGAAAACATGGAAGAATCAAGTGGGTCGTCTGGAGAACATGACGTACGACGAAGAACAGGATAAGTGGATGTGTGCGAACAATAAACGACTGACCTTTCGTTATGAAAAGAAACAGAAGTCGGACAATGGATATGAATCGATCAAGCGAGTGTACCTTTGTGCGGACTGTCCTGGCTGTCCATTTCAAGCGTCTTGCGCAAAAGGAAAAGAAACCAAAAGGATCACTGTTTCGATGGAAAATCAAAAACAGCGCAAAGACGTACGGGAACGGCTGGCAACCGAAGAAGGAGAACGAAAATACAGCCAGCGAAAAATCGATGTGGAACCTGTGTTTGGTCAAATCAAACATAATCGCCAGTTCCATCGATTTTCATTAAGAGGCCTATCCAAAAATACGGTGGAATGGGGTCTTATTTGTGCTGCCCATAACCTCATAAAATGGACCCTAAAATTAAATCAACAATCAAAAGAACCACAAATACGGAGATAAATAGAAAGAAAATCGAGGATAAGCAACCTCTAAAATCCATATTCAGGTAAAAAAAGAAGGGCTGGCTCGAAAAAATCGTTTTTCAACGACCTTTTGAGACAGCCTCTCTGTATTGCATCATTAATAGAGCAAGCTAGTATACCTCTCTTTTCTCAAAAATGACGATTTGGATGAGTAGTAAGGCGGCAATATGTACAAGGATCATTATGATTGAGAAGCCGAACGACATTCCTAAGAACGGCGGCTCCATTCCGCCACTTATAAGGGGATTCGGGTCATATACTTTCAAGTTCAAGTTATTGAAGATGATATATTTAGCTCCCCATTTTTCCGGCAGTAACGAAGACAGTACGTTTCCGGCTATATAGAGAAAAACAGATGCTGTAATCGAGAGCGGACTACTTTTGAATACTGTCGCGATAAAGAACGACAGTGTCATCATAAAAATACTGTCAGGCAGTTCATATAAATATGCCTTGCATACAGTTCCAAAAGTTAATCCCCCAGATCGGACCATACCGAAAAGAAGTACATCAATCAGCATGCTTGCAGCCCATAGAATCAGAACGGTTCCTATGATAACGACCAGGTTGGCGACATATTTTGATAGAAGTATCGTTCTGCGGCTGACAGGGCGCAGGAGTAATTGTTTAATGGTACCATCCTTGAATTCGTCAGTGATGGATTGGGCACCCAGCACGATAGCGAACAGCGTAACAAAAATCATGAGAAACGAAGCAAGGCTGTGGGCGAATTTCAGATACTCCCTGGTCGCATACAAATCAGGTGCGATTCGGTTTGCGATACCGATACCGATGATAAATACCAGGCAAAAGTACAGAAAAAATACGCTTTGCTTTTTACTGTTAATCTTCATGATTTCATTCTGAACTAGCGCAAGAAATCTCATGATGAATGCGTTCCTCCTGTTATCGACAAGAATGTCTCCTCCAGTGACCTCGTCTTGATTCGAACCTGGAATACGCCGATTCCATTTTGTACAAGCAGTGTTACAATCTCGGGGATGTGCTGCTTCGCGGCTGTCACAGTTATGGTGCTGTCGGTTGTTTTGACAATAGGTATGGAGGCGAGAAGCGTAGCTGCCTTGGCAGGTTCGGTAATTTCGAACTCGACTTCAACCTGTGTATCCGTCTCCTTTTTTTCTTTTATGCTGTGTTCTCCGACGAACGCCCCATTCTGGATGATAACGACACGATCGCACATCAATTCTATCTCGGACAGCAAGTGGCTCGATATAATTACTGCGATGTTTTCTTCTTTGGCAAGCATATATAAGTAGTTACGTAACTGATGAATTCCGGCCGGGTCAAGACCGTTCGTCGGTTCATCGAGAATGAGAACGCTGGGCTTATGCAGAAGAGCTTGAGCAATCCCAAGACGTTGACGCATGCCAAGGGAGTACGTTTTCACTTTGCGGTGCATCGCATCCGTCAGCTCGACCAGTTCAGCAACTTCCATCATGCGTTCTTTAGTGATAGGCTGCTCGTACATTCTGGCAAAATGCTTCAGGTTCTGCATTCCAGTCATATATCCGTATAAATCCGGATTTTCCACAATGGCTCCGATATGACGGAGCGCATTCGTTCGCTGTGTTCGGATGCTGTGGCCTTCGATAAAAATATCGCCCTCGGTTATGGAGATAAGACCGACCATCATGCGGATGGTAAGGGTTTTCCCTGCTCCGTTCGGTCCCAACAGGCCGCAGATTTCCCCACGCTGAATGGAAAATGACAAATCTTTAATAAGCTCGTCTCCACCTATATTCTTTGAGACATGTTGTACTTCAATAGCATTTTGACTAGTCATGCTCTAATCCTTTCTTTTTTATGGATAAGAAAGCGACATCTACTTTCTTCCGATCATATCACTTGAAAAACGCCCGCGAGTTTTTCTTATGTATGATACAGCAACTCTGCTATTGTTGACGAATGAATGAACGGAAAGTTGCAAAAGGATATATTTACATTATACCCTTGTAATACGATGTACAACGTATTACAATGTTCCTGACGATACTGGAAGAAAGGTGATGCATTTTGGATAAAGAAATCATGAAAGGCAGCATCGATATTTTGCTTCTGTCATTGCTTGCACAGCAAGAGATGTACGGCTATGAAATGGTAAAAACGCTAAAAGAAACGAGTGGAGATTTGTACAATATGAGTGAAGGGACACTGTATCCGGCGCTGAAACGAATGGAAAAAAAGAACTGGATTGAGTCGTACTGGCAGGAAGCGGATGCGGGTGGCCGGCGCAAATACTACCGTATGACAGAAGACGGTAGGAAGGAGCTGGAGCGTAAGCTGAAAGATTGGCATTCGATTAATCATTTGATTTTTAAATGCGCGGAGGGGCTTTCATGAGTTCATTTGACCATTATATTGAGAAAATCCTCGATCGTGTCGAATGCGAAAAAGATGAGCGGGAGGACATGAGAGAAGAAATACGTTGTCATCTCATGTTAGCGATGGAAGAGTACCGGGAACAAGGATATACGAAGCAGGAAGCTGTACAGCGGGCAATTGCGGATTTTGGCGTCGAGGAAGCGATTGGGGAAGGTCTGCAGCGTTCTTTGTTTCCCTATCGTAAAGAATTTTTGACGTGTATCGGTGTAGGAACGATTGTATACAGTGCATCAGGCTATTTATACCAGTTGCTTGCTTATGGAAGCGCACATCCCATCTGGCTTACCGTTAGTGTACTTATTGGTACTTGTCTTGTTTTAGCAGGCATGTATCCGGCTTATCTTGCCGACCGAAAAATTGTATTGGGTAGTATGCTTGCTTTGACATGCTTTTGTGCTGTGTTTGGATTTACAGTGGTAGCGGGTGCTGAAGCTTGGTATGTAAGGATATTGTATGTGCTAGGTTGGTTCCTGGCGGTGTTCTCGCTGCTGATGATATTCTTGACAGCTATTAAAGGGGTAGGCACGGGGCAGGAGAGTCCTGAGGAACGGAAGGCACGTATTGTCATTCATGTGTTCAATTTAGCTAACGGAATCGCAGTCTTCGCCTGTGCTGCCATACTGGCATACGCTGGTCTCGTATTTGGTGGAGTAAGTCCGTTCCTGTTAATACCTTTTAGTATCGTACTGTTCTGGGCAGTCTCTTATTGGACGCAATACCGGATGCGTACCAGGCGGATTGCTGTAAGTTATCTGTTCGGCAGTTTTTCGCTTATGCTGACGGGTGGCATTGTCTATATGTTTTCAGGCACGTTCAGATAAGAAATGGAAAAACATAAAGGGGAATTTCATATGCGAAGAAAAACAAAAGCAATCTGGATTGTCGCTGTAGCTCTGATCGGGTTATTTTTTCTTCTGGGGCTCGGTTATGGTAAGGAGAAACCTGCAAATGGCATTTATACAGGTCTGCTGGAGGCTTTTGATGTGAAAAATGAAAAAGCTGTTTTTGCTTATTCTTTGAAAGGGAAAGTAGGGATTTACATATCTGATTTGCACGGAAAAAACGCGAAACGTCTAGCGGAAGCGGATGAAGGTGAAATCATACACCACCCTGTATTCTCGACGGATGGAAAGACGGTTCTGTATATCGCTACCCCGGAGGATAGAGAACAGGTGAAAAGCTCCCTGTATGTCATGAATGTCGATGGAAGCGAGAAGCGTAAGCTGTACTCTATCGATTCGCTCATTACAGAAGCAGTGTTTGCACCGGATAGCAAAACGATTTATTATCTGCAGGCGGAGACGTTTACGAATTATTCACCGATTGCACGCAGAGACGCCCATGATTTCGACCTTTATTCATTGGACGTAAGCGGAGGACAACCGAAACGGATAACCTCAATGAAAGATTATATGCTTGAATCGTTGACAGTATCGCCAGACGGTAAAGAAGTATATGTAACGAAACAGGACGATCAGCATTCAAAAACAGCCGAAGATATTTTTGCATCCAAGCATAAGGTGTTTCGGATACCGCTAGGACATCCGGAGAAAATCGAGCCGGTTTTATTGCAGGGAATCAAGGAAGATGTGTTCAATGTAGAGGTATCGCCGGATAACCGATGGATGGCATTTAATTCGATTGCGAACCCCGGCACAAATGAGAATTTTCAGTATGAGATGTACGTACTGGACCGGCAGACTGGTCAGACACGCCAACTGACTCATCTGAAGAAGCACGCGGGAGCGGCGGTATTCGATGAACGAAGCGAGTGGATTTATTTCATGTGGGATAAGAAGTTCGGCGAGGGTGATCCTGAACATGAATGGTATCGTGTGTCACTGGATGGGAAGACAGTAGAGAATATACCTGTTGTGATAGAAGAAGGCGATTCGCCTAATTAATGCTTATATTTTGTTGTAGAAAATCAGGAAACAATTGTTCTCGGGTTTAGACTGAAGACAACCTCCCTTGCAGATGATGCTGTCAAGGGAGGTTGTTGTGTTATCGGTGTATTTTTGCATATATACATGTATCCCGCAATTCATCACCGCTTACCGCAACATGGTCATTCTGTAAAATACCTTCCAATCTAAATCCCAATCTTTCTGGAATTGCACGACTCTTTTCATTTTTAGAGTCACAGCGAATTTCTAATCTACGAGCTTTTAGTTTGTCGAAAGCAAAATCAGCAATTCCTTGTACGGCTTCAGTCATGTAACCATGTCCACTAAAACGTTTATCAATCCAATATCCGATTTCAAATTTTGGAACAGCCCAATCGATTCGATGTAGACCTGATGAAGCAATAAATTCACCTGTATCTTTAAGAAAAATAAGCAAACGTAAATCTTCACGTTTTAAAAAATTGGCGTGAGCTTCTCTAATATTTGTTTCAATGTCTTGTTCAGTTTGTTCTTTCTGTGCAAATGGCATCCAGGGTCTCAGCTCATCGATTGATGATTTTATTGCCATATATACTGCTTTACCGTCTCCTGGCCTCGGCATGCGAATCAATAATCTTTCAGTACAAAATTCAGTGGGAAAATCCAACAATAATGGATTCATAAACCCTGTCCGCCTCCCTTGGGATTTTTAGCAAAGAGTTTTTTTATATAAATACTTCAAAATATTGTACTTACCTTCTCCGCTGATGGAAATTTTACTTTATACTTTGCTTATAAAAATATTAAAAGACATATAGGGACGAAATACCAGCACAAAAAAGGAAGATGCAGGTAAAGAAATGGAGGAGTACGTATGACAAAGTTATTGATTGCTGACAGGGATCATAACGAAAGAACCGGAATAGGGTGGTTAGTTAATTCATACGGCATTCCGTTTGATCATGTGTTAATGGCCGGTACTATGCTTGATGTATTTCAAATCATAGAGTCAGACATGCCGGATGTTATTTGCATAGAGCTCGATATGATTCCGAGGGAAGCATGGGACGATTTTAAAGAACGAATAAGACAGTACAAACAAACTATTATTGTTACAACAACAGAAGCCACTTTTGAAAGAGCGATGCAAGGAATTGAACTGCATGCATATGATCTATGGATAAAGCCGCATTCACCCGACAGTATTCGGCGTGTGCTTGCACGATGTTGCAAAGCTGTGTCTCATATACACCAGGGTATAGAAATTAATGGTGAAGACGTGTCTTTATCTGCATTATCCTATCACTCCATCTTCCTTCCCCATAGGTCAACGGCAGATGATTGCTGGTTGCTGTTGTTACAGCTTGAGGAGACAGAGCAGCAGCCCAAACTGCTTAGCTTTTTGCAGGACTATCCATTTTATAATGAGCCGGTGCTGCTGCCGCTTAGCGATATGATTGTTTCAATTTTTACCCGTGAGCCGCAGCACTCGCTAGTATCACTAAAGAAAATGGGGAACCGGCTTCTTCAGGACTGGGAAGAGAAATTTACGGAACCGCTGTCACTTGTTATATATGATACGAATGATACATCCCTGTCGCTTCGCCAAAAATATCAATATGCCAGACAGGCGCTTGACATTCGGTTTTTTAAAGGCTACCGCCAGGTATCGGTTATCGAGGATAAGGTAGAGTGGCAAATTATCGACCCATTCTTAACGCCTGGAGAACAAAGAGAATGGATTGATATGTTGGGCGATGCTGATAGGGAGCAGCTTAAACAATGGATGTACAAAGAGTTTTTAAATAAGGAAGAGCCGTATCCTGAGACGGGACTGTTGCGGACACGTTTAACCAGCATTCTTGCCCAGGTTCGCCGTTTTATGAAGTCCCATTATTTAGATCAAGGCCGACTTGAAGAGCATTATCATCAGGTGTTTGAAACTATTTTGTATAACCCGATTTTGTACCGAATTGTACAGGAGTTTCTGTTGTTCTTATACGAAGTGCTTGATACGGCAAAAAAACACCAGGAGCATTCACGTACAGATATTATTGAACAGGCACTTCGTTACATAGAAGAGAATTATAATAACCCGCATCTTCGGCTTGAAGATGCTGCTGCCTATGTGGACCGGAGCCCGGCGTATTTCAGCTCGCTTCTGACAAAAAGGCGTGGACAGTCCTTTCGGCAGCTTGTAACTGCCGTTCGGATAAAGGAAGCCCAGCGTCTGCTTCTGGATACCAAATTATCAATCCAGGATGTTGCTGAAAAGACAGGATTCATCAATGCAAACTATTTCAGCAAAATTTTCAAAGAAAAAACTGGCTCTACCCCTCGAATATTTAGAAATCGAAAAAAATTATAGAAATATAAAGAAAATATAGTTTTAAGTTGAAAGCGCTGACAAAGCGCTTTCTTTTTTCTAAAGTAATTTTAAAAATTCAAAAATCAATCCTCTATTTTTATTATCTGTGTTTTTCTACACTTAAAGTATATAAAGTGAAACTTTAAAAGCGGGTGAAAATATGATGAACAATCAAACGGAGAGAAAAATTGAACATTATACAGGCTCGAAGCTTCATGCAAAAGGCTGGATTCAGGAAGCAGCATTACGCATGCTGTTAAACAATCTGCATGAAGATGTAGCAGAGCATCCGCAGAATCTGGTGGTATACGGCGGTATCGGAAAAGCTGCCCGGAACTGGGAATGCTTCGACTCAATTGTCGAGACGCTGAAGAACTTAGAAAATGATGAGACACTTCTTATCCAATCAGGAAAGCCTGTAGCTGTATTTAAATCCCATACGGACGCGCCTCGCGTATTGATTGCGAACTCTAATCTTGTTCCTGCATGGGCGAACTGGGATCACTTCCACGAGCTTGATAAAAAAGGATTGATGATGTACGGACAGATGACGGCGGGTAGTTGGATTTATATCGGCAGCCAGGGGATCGTTCAAGGAACGTATGAGACATTTGCAGAATGCGGACGTCAGCATTTCAATGGTACCTTGGAAGGCACCATTACTGTAACGGCAGGACTTGGTGGTATGGGTGGAGCACAGCCGCTTGCAGTCTCTTTAAACGGTGGGGTGAGCATCAATATTGAAGTGGACCCGACACGTATTCAGCGCAGGATCGATACACGATACCTGGATGTAATGACAGACAATCTGGATGAAGCCATCTCGATAGCCCTGAAGGCAAAAGAGGAGAAGAAAGGTCTCTCAATCGGACTGCTGGGCCATGCTTCTGATATGCTGAACCAGATGCTTGCAAAAGGATTCATTCCAGACGTTTTAACGGATCAGACATCCGCACATGATCCGCTTAACGGCTACATTCCAATAGGTATGAGCTTAGAGGAAGCGGCAGAGCTTCGCAAGCAGAACCCGAAAGCATATGAAGTGCAATCAAAAGCAAGCATCGCCGAGCATGTGCGTGCCATGCTGAAAATGCAGGAGCAGGGTGCGATTGCATTTGATTATGGTAACAATATTCGCCAGGTCGCAAAAGACGAGGGAGTAGAGAACGCCTTTAATTTCCCAGGCTTTGTACCAGCATATATTCGTCCACAATTTTGTGAAGGGAAAGGACCGTTCCGCTGGGTTGCGCTTTCAGGTGATCCAGAGGATATCTACAAAACAGATGAAGTCATTTTGCGCGAGTTCAGCTACAATACACACCTTTGCAACTGGATTAAAATGGCACGGGAACGCATTCAATTTCAGGGGCTTCCAGCGCGCATCTGCTGGCTAGGATATGGGGAGCGTGCAAAGTTTGGCAGAATTATCAATGAGATGGTAGCCAACGGGGAACTGAAGGCACCGATCGTTATCGGCCGTGATCACCTCGACTCTGGATCAGTGGCCTCACCAAACCGGGAAACAGAAGCAATGAAAGACGGAAGCGATGCGGTATCCGATTGGCCGATTCTTAATGCACTGATTAATAGCGTCGGCGGAGCGAGCTGGGTATCCGTCCATCATGGTGGCGGTGTTGGTATGGGCTATTCTCTGCACGCCGGAATGGTTATTGTTGCAGATGGAACGAAAGAAGCGGAGATGCGGTTGGAACGCGTTCTTACTACGGATCCGGGTATGGGCGTTGTCCGTCACGCAGATGCCGGCTATGACCTTGCGATTCAAACAGCAAAAGAAAAAGGTATCCATATACCTATGCTAAAATAGGAGGCTGATTATGAGCAAGAAAATAACATTCATTCGAAATGCCAGTCAACTGGTAACCCTTGCAGGCAGCTCAGATGCTCCTCTTACGGGAAAGAAGATGGATCAACTGAACATCATCGAAAACGGTGGTCTCTGGATCGAAGACGGCCTGATCGAGTACGTCGGAGTGGATGGGGAAGTTGCCGAGAGATATAAAGACCGGATTGGAGAAGCAGAAATCATTGACGCGACAGGTAAGCTTGTCACACCAGGCCTTGTTGATCCGCATACACACCTTGTGTATGCGGGCAGCCGTGAGAATGAATTTAACATGCGCCTGCAGGGTGCTACCTACATGGAGATTATGAATCAAGGCGGAGGCATTCATGCTACTACTTCCGCGACAAGGGAAGCGAGCCACGAAGTCCTTTTTGAAGAGGGGCGAAAAAGGCTGGATCAATTTCTGTTGCATGGTGTAACGACGATCGAAGCAAAAAGCGGATACGGACTTACCCTTGAGCACGAAATCAAGCAACTTGAAGTCGCAGGACAGCTGCATGAACAGCATCCGGTTGACATTGTCCGTACATTCATGGGTGCGCATGCCGTACCTTCCGAATATAAAGCTGATCCGGATGTGTTTGTTGATAAGGTCATTCATGAGATGATTCCTGAAGTGGCTCGCCGGAATCTAGCTGAGTTTAACGATGTATTCTGCGAACGGGGCGTGTTTACACCCGAACAATCCAAACGAATTCTGGAAGCCGGAATAAATCACGGCCTGCTTCCTAAAATTCATGCTGATGAAATCGAACCATATGAAGGAGCAGAATTGGCAGCTTCGATTGGAGCTGTGTCTGCTGACCATCTATTGCGGGCGTCAGATAAGGGTATCGCCATGATGGCGGAAGCGGGAGTTATCGCCGTTCTACTGCCGGGTACGGCTTTCTTCTTAATGGCGGAATCTGCCGATGGCCGCAAAATGATTGATGCAGGTGTTCCGGTGGCTCTCTCTACGGATTGCAATCCAGGGTCCTCTCCAACCGTTTCCACACCGCTCATCATGAACCTTGGCTGTCTGAGAATGGGTATGACATCGGCGGAAGTATTGACGGCTGCTACCATCAATGCAGCGCATGCGATTAAACGGGGAAAAGAAATTGGAAGCCTGGAAAAAGGAAAAAAAGCTGACATCGTCATTTTTGACGTACCGAATTATATGCAGCTTCAATATCGATATGGCGTTAATCATGCGCACACGGTACTTAAAGGCGGAGTAATTGTAGTGGATGCTGGAAGATTGGTTTGCAACAAACCCACCCGCATCCTTAACTAAAGTTGATGCTTATATCCCGTCTCTTTTTTGACGGGATATAAGCATCGAAAAAGCGTGCCGCTTCGCGGTAAATAAGGAGAAGAGAGTGATGGATAAAGACAATCTTAATCTAGTAACACCTGAAATTCCTCCAATTCAGATGAACGGCAAAGTGAGTGCTTATAAATTTTTCATTTTTAGCTTTCTTGGTATTTTTGCATTTTTTATTCCTATTACAATCGAAGGAAATTCGACGATTATCCTTGATCATATCGTTAATGCTATCAAGGCAGGTATGCCTTCTCTTCTGCCGTTTTATGCGCTGCTTGTTATTTTGCTAGGCTCCCTTTATCCATTTGTAAGCAGGACATGGAACAAGGACGGAGTAAGTATTGCATTTTCTTTCCTCAAAATTATAGGCTTCTTCGTGGCTGTTATGCTAGTATTTCATATCGGTCCAGCATGGCTGTTTGAGAAGGATATGGGGCCTTTTCTCTTAGATAAGCTCGTCATTCCAGTCGGGTTGCTTGTACCGATAGGTTCTGTTTTTTTAGCACTGCTTACAGGGTATGGCTTGTTGGAGTTCATCGGCGTATTGGTCCGCCCGATTATGCGCCCGATTTGGAAAACACCGGGCCGCTCGGCGGTTGACGCGGTTGCTTCATTCGTAGGAAGCTATTCCATTGGATTGCTGATTACCAATCGTGTTTTCAAGGAAGGAAAATATACGATAAAGGAAGCCTGTATTATTGCTACGGGGTTTTCCACCGTATCTACACCCTTCATGATTGTAGTGGCTAAGACACTGGATATTATGCCATACTGGAATCAATATTTCTGGACGACACTTGTTATTACCTTTATTGTTACAGCCATTACGGTGCGTATTCGTCCGCTCAGCCGAAAAAGCGATACGTATTATACGGAAAAAGGTGATCCGGAACCGGAGTATAAGGACGAACTGCTCAAGTCAGCCTGGAATGAAGGGATGAAAGGAGCACATGGAGCACCGAGTCTGCTTGTCAATATCACACAGAATTTTAAAGATGGTTTCGTAATGACGATGGGGATTCTTCCATCAATTATGTCCATCGGTTTACTTGGCCTGGTGCTTGCAAAATATACACCGCTGTTCGATATCATCGGATATGCATTCTATCCGTTCGCTTTGCTAGTGCAAATACCTGAACCAATGCTAGCTTCGAAAGCGCTTTCGGTTGGAATTGCTGAAATGTTTCTGCCGGCCCTTGTTGTAGCCAGTGCGCCGCTAGTAACCAAGTTTGTTATTGCTGTTGTTTCGGTCTCGTCCGTTCTTTTCTTCTCGGCATCCATTCCATGCATTTTGTCTACTGAGATTCCAATTAGCATTCCACAGCTTATTATTGTATGGTTCCAGCGGACACTCCTTACATTCTTGCTTGTAACACCGATTGCTTTTTTGTTGTTTTGACGAACGGATAATTATAGATAAAAATGAGCAGCTGGCCTTTTTAGGTTTGCTGCTCATTTTTCATATATAAGACTTATAGCTACATAAAATGGAGAGAAACAGTTAAAGCATTTATCGTGCTTATAGATGAAGTGCAGGACATTACTCAGGAATGTAAGCAGTTCCTTAAAGAGAAGTTGGCTGGTTACAAAATTTCGAAATTATACGAAGTGCTTCCACAACTGCCGCGAAATGCAACGGGCAAGATTCTTAAAAATGCACTACGTCAAACGACAGAAGTGAAAAGGAGTGTATGAGCATGAATTTATTTCGAGAGGATCCAAATCTGGCGTTTATTTTAAAGCAATACCTTGATGGTGAAATGTATGCATGGGCAGAACAGGAATTGAACGAATTCGGCGAAAGATGCGGGACGGATATTGATCGTCGAGCTGCGCATACCGATCGGGAGGGTCAGCCCAGACTGATTAAATACGATAAATTCGGTGATGATATCTCGGAAGTGTGGGTGAATGAAGGATACAGGCAGACTATCGCCGAGACGTATAACCGCGGGATCGTTGGGTATGTGCACAAAGAAATTCCGGAACTTGGGCGTAAAGGAGGCTATATGTATTCCTATGCGCAAGGTTATTTGCTATCGCAGGCGGAGCCGGGCTTTTATTGTCCCGTTACATTAACGATGGCCACGGCATACTTACTGGATCAGTATGCGGACGAGGGGGTAAAACAAAAATTTCTGCCGCATGTCGTCTCTACCGGAGAAACTGAACTATTTGAGGGGGCGACATTCCTGACGGAGCGCCAGGGTGGCTCGGACGTGGGAGCCAACGAGGTGAAAGCGCTACTGAACGGTGAGCGATATAAGTTGTATGGCGAGAAGTACTTTGCAAGCAATGCCGGAATGTGTGGTGTCGCGATGGTGCTGGCACGGAGGGAAGGAGCGCCGGAAGGTACGAAGAGACTAAGTCTGTTTGCCGTACCGTGGCGTAAGGAAGATGGCTCTGTTAATGGACTCCAGCTTCGCCGCTTGAAAGATAAGCTCGGCGTACGCGCCGTACCTTCTGGGGAGGTAGTATTTGAAGGAGCAGACGCCTATCTGGTGGGTGATCCGACTAAGGGATTCTATTATATGATGGAAGCGTTAAACTTATCTCGTGTGTGTAATGCAATAGCATCTATCGGAATTATGCAGCGGGCTTTTCTCGAAGCGAAAAAGTATGCTTATAAACGTAATGCATTTGGGAAGCGGTTGGCAGATTTTCCGATGGTGAAAGAGACGCTTGCTGATATGGCAGTTAAGCAGGAGGTAGAAGCGAGTGCCATTTTCTCCATTATTCCTCTATTCGAGCGAGTGATGCTGAAGAAAGAACAGATGTCCACAGATGATGTGGCAATGAACCGCCTATTAATCGCACTGCTTAAAATGGAAACAGCCGAACAGGCCATCCGTTTTGCACACGAAGCGATTGAGATGCATGGAGGGAACGGATATATCGAAGATTTCGTGACACCGCGCCTTCTACGCGACGCGCAAGTATTGACTGTGTGGGAGGGAACCGCTAATATTCTAGGACTTGAAGTGCTGCGACTGATTCATAAGTATAATGTGCATCATGCGTTTACAAAGCGGATGCGCGAAGAGATGAAAGCACTGCCTGAACAGTGGCGAAATCAAAAAGCGGTAATTGAACAGGGAATAAGGCAATTGGAAGGAGCGGTTGCCATCCTGGCTAGAGAGTCGAATGATATACAGACGTTTCATTGTAAGAGAGTAGCTCGTCTGATGACAAAAATCTACGAAAGTGTTATTGCGCTCAAAGATGCCGTCATCGGTGGTGAGAGAAAGCAGATTATCGCGGACATTTATTTACGTAACGCTTGGGAAGGCAAAGAAGTCGATCTAGAGATGCTTCAGGTCCGGTATTTTGATGTACTTATGAATGAGGGCGTGCAAGTAGGCACATAAACTTTTTGATATTTAGTATCGACCTCGTTAGGAAGTATGCGCATCTTATAATAGTATATTGAAAATTTAGAATTTATGTATTAATATAAGGGTAATAAGTGCATACGAATGGCAAAGGCGCCTATCAACTTGTATAAATGTACAGTTGAGGCGCCTTTTGTCGTGTTTTGGAACAATACCATCTAGCAATACTGTTTATCCAACAACACCCTTGGGTCAACAATTCAAAAACGAGAGGAGAAAGTAACTAATGGTTCATAAAAGAAAGCAAGTGAAAAAAATAATTGCGGGTGCTGTAATAGGCACGCTCCTTCTTTCCGTACCGGTAAGCGGTGTTCTAGCAGCTAATATGCAATCACCGATCCTAACGAACTCCCAGGCACATGCCAATACGACAGCGGTTCAAATGTTGGACCCGGGAAAATGGGCGCTAAGAAACTATGCTGCTGTACAAGATTTAATAGAAAGGTATGGAATAAAAAGCTCTACATATAATTCTGACAAGAAACCTTATGTTATATTTGATTGGGATAATACGAGTATTATGAATGATACAGAAGAAGCTTTGTTTATTTATATGATGGATCATCTGACTTTTAAGCTAACACCGGAGGAATTTACCAAAGTTATTAAAACCAACGTTCCAGAAGGAGCTTTTTCAGAGGAATATAAGAACACAAAGGGCGAGCGAATTACGCTTGCTGCTATTAGTAAAGACTTGAGTCGTGATTATGAGTACCTCTATAGCCATTATGAAGGGCTTAAAGGAACACAATCATTAGAGACGGTGCAGGCTAGCGATCAATTTAAGGATTTTAAAGCGAAATTGTACTTCTTATATGAAGCGATTAATGGTACATACGATACAAGCGTAGGATACCCGTGGGTCCTCTATTTTTTTGCAAATATGACGACAGAAGAAGTTCAGCGGCTTGCAGAAGCTTCGAACGACTATAACTTGGGTGGGGCTCTTTCAAAGATAAAAATGGCAAGCCCGGAATCCATGGCAGGTGAAGCTGGACCAGTAAGCGTCTCCTATACAAGTGGCTTGCGACTTACGCCTGAAATTGCAAACTTGATGCATACATTTAGGGAGAATGGAATCGATGTATATGTCGTATCCGCTTCAATGAAAGAGGTTGTGGAAGTTTTTGCGACGAATCCTAAGTACGGCTATAATCTGCCGAAAGAAAACGTCATTGGAATAAGGCTCAAAAAAAGCGGGGATACGTATCTGCCTGCATTACGGACAGATTGGCCTCTTACCGTAAATCATGGAAAGACGGAAGTCATCCAAAAAGAAATCGCTGACAAACGAGGATACGGTCCTTTGTTTGTGGCTGGTGACAGCAACGGAGATTATGAAATGATGACCGAATTTCCAGATACTGAGCTTGTATTAATTATTAACCGAGCAAAGGGTGGAAAAGTTGGTAAAGTCTCTGCCATAGCCGCTTCTGAAATGGAGAAGAAGAATCCGAAGTTTATCCTACAAGGCCACGACGAAAATACCGGGCAATGGATACCGACCGAGTATACGATTACATTGGGATCAACAGAAAAAGTGCTGTTGGCTGCACCAAAATAATGAACAGATGTGGCTCCAATCATTAGGATATTATAAATAAGCTGAACGTTCGTGATGTTCCGGTTCCTTTTGCAGGAAGCGGAACTTTTTTAATTTTTTGCTTTTTTTGTTCTGTATTGACGAACATTCGTGTTATTGGTACATTGTTCTCCATACATTTTCAAAATATAAGAGTACACCTTGTATATGTTCGGGAATATGGCCCGGACGTTTCTACCGGGCTTCCGTAAAAAGCTTGACTACAGGGGATAACGAGAAAAAGTGGGGAGCAGGTATGTTGCTCTTCGGATTTTTCCACATCCCTTTGTATTGAAAGCTTTGGCGAAGTCACAGATGGCTTGCCAGAGCTTTTTTATTTATATGGAGAAAATGGCTGGAGGAAACAGGATGAAGAAGTTTTTTGGATTTGAGGAACGGGGAACAACCTACAGAAAAGAAACGGTCGCCGGGATTACGACATTTCTTTCAATGGCATACATTCTGGTGGTGAACCCGATTATACTCAGCGAGGCAGGCATGGACAGGGGGGCAGTATTTACTGCTACTGCAGTAACGGCCATTCTCGGAACCCTATTGATGGGGATACTGGCTAATTATCCGATTGGAATTGCGTCAAGTATGGGTCTGAATTCATTTTTTACGTATTCGGTAGTTATTGGCATGGGTATTCCCTGGCAAACCGCATTGACCGGCGTTCTGGTATCCGGGGTGCTGTTTGTTATTTTAAGCGTGCTGAAAATTCGGGAAAAAATCATTAATGTGATTCCTCAGGATTTGAAATATGCGATCGCCGGAGGGATCGGTTTTTTCGTTACATTTATCGGATTGAAAAGCGCTGGTATCATACAGAAGAACGAAGCGACATTCATTTCGCTTGGAAATTTAAAGTCGGCACCGACGCTGCTGGCGATTTTTGGTTTTATTGTTACGGTTGTTTTACTTATTAGAAATGTACAGGGCGGAATTTTCTACGGCATGATTATCTCAGCTATCGTCGGTATGCTGTTTGGCCTCATTGAGGTTCCAGATAGCATCGTCGGTACGATTCCAAGTCTTGCGCCGACATTTGGTGTCGCGTTTGAACATGTGCCTGATGTATTGTCGCCGGAGTTACTGACGGTAATTTTTACATTTTTGTTCGTCGGATTTTTCGATACTGCCGGTACGTTAATTGCTGTCGCTAGTCAGGCGGGTATCATTAAGGATAATCAGATTCCAAATGCAGGCCGGGCGCTTCTCGCGGATTCCTCCGCCTCTGTCATCGGATCAGTGCTTGGTACATCGACGACAGCATCCTTTATTGAATCGTCGGCAGGAATTGCGGTGGGTGGTCGAACAGGCTTTGCGTCGCTTGTTATTGCAGGCTGCTTCACATTAGCGTTGTTTTTCTCGCCGGTATTATCCGTTATTACCGGGGAGGTGACGGCACCTGCACTGATTATCGTCGGGGCCATGATGGCGTCCGAAATCCGTCACATTAATTGGAACAGGCTCGATATTGTCATCCCTTCGTTCGTGACGATTATTATGATGCCTCTTACGTTTAGTGTGGCGACTGGAATTGCGCTTGGCTTCATCCTGTATCCGATTACGATGCTGGCATTGAAGCGTCCGGGTCAGGTACATCCGATTATGTATGTCTTGTCTGTGATTTTTATTGCCTATTTTGCTTATGTATCGTGATATTTGATGATTATAGTCATAAAAAATAGAAGCAGGAATTAGTCAATTGGACTGTTCCTGCTTTCTTTTTTGTTTATTAATTTAATAAATATAGTAACTTGACAAATGTAAGTTTAGAACGTTATTATTCTTATATAACATTCGCTATAAACCTAAGGAATAAACATGAAATGTAGTGATGAAATGAAAATAGATGTGTATTCACCCAATCAACAAGCGGTAGGAGCATTTGATGGCGGAAAAATAACCGAGCAAAAACCGATTGGATTTCCTGGAGAGAATTCTGTTGTAAAGCGTGTAGGACCTTTATTTTATTGGGCATGGTTCCATACAAAAACCGAAGGATTTATTCCAGAGCATCCCCATCAAGCGTTTGAGATTATCACGTATGTTGTTCAAGGAAAAGCGGAGCATGGAGATTCATTAGGAACGAGGAGCGTAGTAGAGGCAGGAGGAGCTCAGGTCATGCAGACCGGTTCCGGAGCTTATCATGAGGAGCGGTTTATCGGGCCAGATATGGAAGGGTTTCAGATTTGGTTTGAACCGTATCTGAAAGAAGCGTTGAAAAGAAACCCAACGTATAACCAATATGAGCATGAAGCGTTTCCTCTTGTTGTTCAGAATGGGTATCAAGTGAAGACAGTTATTGGCGAAGGAGCGCCCATTCACCTAGTTGCAGACGTCAAAATGTGGGACATCCGGGTAAAACCAGGTATGGTATATAATCATACAATTCCTGCCGGTTACTCTGTAGCAGCGTTAGCAATTAGAGGAGACGGGGCATGGCAAGAAAAAGAGACCACTGCTTCGTTTCAACAAAAAGACTTTATCACTCTGAGTACTGAGGTGGAAACGGAAGCGGCATTACAAGCAGGTACAGAGCGTGAGTTACAGATAATCCTTATTCAAGTGCCTATGGAAACGGACTATCCTCTTTATCCAAAAAGATAATAAGCACATTACTTTCGTATTCCTTGTAAAACAGTCAATCTGATTCAAGCAGAGTGGCTGTTTTTTGTTTGTGTTAATGCGCTTTCCCTCATTATATGACATTACACTTACAGGAATAGCATGTAGTATACTTTATACGCACCGTTCGAGTGGATTTAGTGTTGTGTTACGTATTGGTGTGTATGTAGTTTAAAAGTGGCATGAACGAAGGAGTGAAATACACAGTGGAGATTGATGTATATACATTACATGCTTTTGCGAAAGAGAAACATGGAGGGAATCCTGCAGGGGTTGTTTTGCATGCGGATGTTATGACAGAAAAGGAAATGCAGAAGGTAGCACACATGATAGGCTTTTCCAAAACTGCTTTTGTCCAGAAATCGAGTCAAGCAGATTATAAATTGAGATTTTTTACTCCGAACAGTGAGGTTGATGTGTGCGGACACGCCACCATTGCGACCTTTCACCTCATGTTGTCTCAAAACGTAATTCGTTGTGGAACATATACGTTAGAAACAGGGGCGGGAATATTAGAAGTAAATATACAGGAAGATGGTAATGTTTTTCTTGCGCAGGCTCTCCCGCAATTTTATGAAGAAGTTGATAAACAGGAGATTGCGAACTCCTTAGGCACTGGTATGGGCGATTTTGTTGAAGATTTGCCTGTACAGGTTGTTTCTACAGGATTGCGGGATATATTGGTGCCTCTTAAAAGTATAGATGCTTTGCATCAGGTTCATCCCGATTTCGATCGAATCGCTCATGTCAGTAGAGAATATGACGCGCTTGGTTACCATGTATTTACGTTAGAGACGAAGAGCAAGGCGATTGCCCAGTGCAGGAATTTTGCTCCGCTGGTGGATATTCCAGAGGAGAGTGCTACAGGAACATCTACTGGCGCACTCAGTTGTTATTTACATAAGTACGGAAAGTTTACGGATAAGCAATGGCACGATTTGACTTTTGAGCAGGGCTATACAATGCAGCGCCCCTCTGAAATTAAAGCCAGATTATGTATTGATGCAAGCAAACAGATTCGTAAAGTAGAAGTAGGCGGGATGGCCGTAAATACGGGATTGAGAAAAGTAAAATTATCCCGGTTCAATGGACAGTAAATCTCTGTTGATGGAAGTTTTATGTTATAACGCACAGAGATGAATAAATAATCAACACCCCTGGTATCCATAGATGGATAGAAAAGAATGACGCGTACGGCATGCATCTTGTTACTTCCAATCTATGGATAATCAACAGGTGGTGTCATCTGTATGTGATATGTCTTCTTTATTCCGCTTCTGACACAACAGTGAATCGTTCGTTCAGGTGTTGTGGATTTTCGATTTCATCCAGGACAGCAATCGCATAGTCCGCATAGCTTACATAGCTTTGTCCTTTAGAGTTCACAAGCAACTGGTCTTTACCTGTTTGATAAGAGCCTGTTCTTTTTCCTTGTGGGTCAAAGAATGCAGAAGGGCTGAGAAATGTCCATGTAATAGAATCAGTTTGCTGCAAAATCTCCAGATTTTTTCCTTGGTTCTTCGCTGTTGGAAGATATTCTTTAGGGAAATCGGGTGTATTGAATACTTGTGTGGTTTTCGCCTCGTCCACAAATAAACTTCCTGCGCCACCTATGACAATTAGTCTTGTTTTTGGAGCGTTTTTAAGAGCGTCGATGAGTACGTTCCCGGCATCTACATGAAGGTGCTCTTGTCCTGCGGGTGCCCCAAAAGCATTAACAACCACATCGAATGCTTTAAGATCATCTGAAGTAATATCAAAAATGTCTTTTTCTAGTACGGCTATATTGCTATCTGTAATTTTAGAAGCGTTTCTTACAATAGCTGTTACATTGTGGCCTCTTTCAACCGCTTCTTTCATAATTAGGTTTCCTGCTTTACCACTTGCTCCGATAATTCCGATTTTCATTGTTGGTACCTCCAATTTTACTTTTTGTAACATAATCGGTTACAGGTTAGGGGTGAAAAGACATCTCTTTTATGTAAAGAGATGTTGTAAAATGTCTTCAACCGATTTGTTTGCCAATTCGTTTTCTAGCGCTCTTTGGGCATCAAAAAATACATCCTCTAGTGTTGATTGAATATTTTTTCCGATAGGACACATAGGGTTGGGTTGTTCATGAATCGCAAATAATTCATCCTGTATCTGAACGGCTTTATACACCTCTAATAAAGAGATATCGGAAGGTTTTCTGGCTAAAGCAGTTCCTGCAACTCCGGCGCGTGTTTTCAGTATGCCTGCTTTTTTCAGCATGCTCATTATGCGTCGAATAACGACCGGATTGGTATTTACACTGCCTGCAATATAGTCGGAAGTGATTTGTTTGCCCGGATTAGAAGCGATTAGAGAAAGTATATGAATGGCGACAGCGAGACGGCTATTAACCAATTCTTTCACCCTCTTCTGTAACCATTATAGTTACAACTTGAAATCTTGTCAACTCATTTGGTTCTATACGTCTGTTTCTATTGTGTGTATCTCTATGATGCGTCACATTATCCCTCCGTATACATTTTGCTGGTTAAAAGAATTTTACCTGTGTTTTCATGAGATTCAGCTGCTTGAACTGCTTTTGTAACATCCGAAAGATCAAACTGCAGGCTAGGTGCCATAAGCTTCAATTGCTTGTTATGAATCAGTTCAATAACACGGCGAAATGTCGCCTGCCAAATCTGCGCAGAAGCTTGCTCATTCCAATGCCGCAAATGAAACATCCTAACATTCACTTGTGTATTTTCTATAATTTTTGACCAATTAATAGGTATTCCTGAGAGTAGCCCGATACTTAATAAGGACCCATTCGGACGAACGCAATATGCTGCATCTATACCTGCTGATCCACCTATGGAATCAATAGCCGCTTTGACCCCGCGTCCGTGCGTTATTTCCATAACTGCAGGGTATAACGATGTATTTGATGTATTAATTACGTGTGAGGCACCAAGTCTAATCAAGTCTTCTGTATAAGCCTCGCTGCGTGTTACAGCAATCAGTCTAAACCTGAGAACAGCAGATAATTGAGCGAAAATACGACCGATGGAAGAACCGCAAGCATTCACAAGCACATCATCACCCGGTTGCAATCCCAATACTTCTGTACAAGTAAGCCATGCCGTTATCGGATTGATATATAATTGTGCAGCAGTAGCATTATTAATAAAGTCGGGAATCGGAACAGCCAATTCCGCAGATGTTTTGACAAACTCTTGCCAGGTACCTTCGCCCCGTAAAGGCAAAACACGTGTGCCAATAAGTGATTTGGAAACGGAAGGACCTACTTCCTCGACGATACCAACCCCCTCATAGCCTGGAATGGTAGGTAGACCGATACGATGAGAATATGCACCCTTAATAGGTATTAGATCGGAAGGATTGATTGGGCGAGCGATCATACGTACCAGGACTTCGCCGGTTCCAGGACTTTGCACATTTCTATCTTCGACTTGTAGAACGTGTTGTGGCTCCCCAAACTTATGGAATCTAACACATTTGGCTTTCAATATAATACTCCCCTTTACTCTGGCGATTATTGTAATCCTATCAGAACCTATATAGATTACACTTGATATTTTGACAATGGAGTGTGGTTGGAAATAGGAGATTCGGAAAAAAGAAGAGGTTGGATGCGCCCTGCGCTCCAGCAGAAGAAAGGCAATCTTTGTCCGACCGCTCCCGCCCACCGTCCTTTCTTCTCTTCTTACCTCCCACCATAAACATTTGTCGATTTATCAAATCAGATGTATATAATTTTAGTCTATCTTCATGTTAAATTTAAGATAGGGTTTTTAGTTTTACGCATTGTGCTCAAATAGTTAGTAAGGCAGCTAAATAAAGAAGCTATTGATACTAAATCATTGTTAATGACACTATTTATTAGTTAATTATACCTAATTAGGTAAAGAGGAGAAGAGAAGAGAATAGTATGAGTAGAATTGCAAAGACACCTCAACCGCCATATTATTCAGTTATTTTTATCTCTGAACGAACAGAAGGAGATAATGGTTATGAGAAAATGGCAGATAAAATGGTTGAATTGGCTTCACAACAAAAAGGGTTTTTAGGTGTTGAAAGTGTTAGAGATGAGACAGGTCTAGGAATCACTGTTTCTTACTGGGATTCCCTAGAGGCAATAAAAAATTGGAAAGAGGATTCAACTCACAAAGTTGCGCAAGAGAAAGGCAAAACAGATTGGTATAAAAACTTTGCATTGAGAGTATGTAAGGTTGAGCGAGATAGCTTTTCTTGAAGAGGATGATAGAAATGGATATAGCGATACAGCAAGCTATGGACAGGCATAGAATTGTGGGATTAGCCGCAGCGGTAGTAGACAGATGGAGCTTGGTATGGCTAGGTAGCTTCGGCTTGGCGGATATAGAGAGAATGATACCCATTACCGATTCCACGTTGTTTCTGCCGCCTCCATTTCCAAAACAGTAACCGCTACTGCACTTATGCAGCTCTGGGAACAAGGCTTATGCGATCAGGATGGCAATATCGGGGAGTATTTAGGGTACGAGGTTCGCCATCCGCTTTACAGGATGTATATGCCGACTTTGCGATCGTATCCCGGCACGAGAATCCTCCTTCTCTTGATTTGCGACAATTGTTGATACCAGGCGGCACGTGCTATACAGAGCGCTTATGAGGCACGTATCCGCCGGCAGTTATCGATTATAGCGGATACATTCCTGGAACGACCGGAGCGATTTTTGGTCCGCAAGGTGGGGTGCGTACGAGCGCCTCTGATTTGAGCAAGTTTATGCGGGATCATATGCATGATGGTGAATACGGTTTGCTATCGGGAATGTATTTCTGTAAGGAGGAAGGCTAGGGCTTGTTATACTTGATGAATGGGCTTTGTCAGCAGAAAGCGGGTGGAGGTTTTTTCGCGGCGGAGGAAGAAATCGCTCGTATCCTTCACCAGAAAATCATACAAAAAATTTAAATCATAGGAATTGCATTGTTTACAAAATACATTATTTTCTGTTAATATTAAAATTAAGAAATATTTGCCCGTTATACTAAGGAACCGGTCGTTTAAAGTCTTCCTTTAAACATCCCGGCAAGCCTAGCCGTATAGCGGAGAAGCGAGGGTACTTCCGTGTTGTATGATGCCGACTCCATCTATATCATAGGCGACGCTCAATCATCGATTAACAATCCGATTACCCAGCAGTATAGCGCATTTTTCATCGGACTGGTCATTGATTGTCGGAGTGATAAGATTATCGATGCGGGATGTTCGTCTACGATACCGCTAACTTCAGACTTTGTGCGTTCAATTTTTGTTGGTCGTACGATTTGGGAGACGGAGGAATTGGCGGGTGAGATTCGTCGAAGATACCACGGATCGTCTCAAAAGGCGCTGATTGTCGCCTTTAAGGATGCACAGAAGAAATACCGTGCACTTGGCAGAGTGAGCGTAGATCAGGGTTCTGCGTGACTAGAAGAGCCTGTTCAAAAAGGAGAACAAACAGAGCCATGAAGTTCAAGGCGCGGTAGACCCGAGCAGCGGAGCGTAGGGGCAACGCAGACATTCGCAGTTCTGTTTCCCGGATTTTTTGAACATCCTCTATAACTGAATATAAACGCTGCTTTATTTATTCGTATGGCGTACATACACGTAAATAAAACCCAGCAGATGATCATTTGTGGCAGAAGCTGCGGATCATTTGCTGGGTTTTCTGTATTTATTTTGATTCATCCAGATCGATTGACGGAGGTGGGGAAATGGCGTCGTTTGTGCTGCGCAGGTTCATTTCCATGGTTATTACACTGTGGCTCATCGTCACAGTAACATTTTTCCTGATGCATACGATTCCGGGCTCGCCATTTCAGCGTGACGGACGGGAAAGTAACGAGACGGTCATTCAAAATTTAATGGCGCACTACCATCTTGATCAGCCGCTCGGCGTGCAATACGTATTGTATTTAAAATCGTTGGTAGGATTGGATTTGGGACCATCCATATCGCACTATCCGGATACGGTCAATAACATGATCGCCCGTGGTTTTCCGGTCTCATTTCAACTAGGTATGGCTGCGCTTTTATTTGCGATTGTTTCAGGAATCGCCTTAGGAACGGTAGCTGCGCTTCGCCACAATAAAATTATCGACTATGCGGCGATGGTATTCGCCGTCATCGGTATTGCAGTCCCGAACTTTATTGTAGCTACAGTGCTGATTAAGTATGTAGCGGTAGAGTGGAAGCTGTTTCCCGTTGCATCATGGGGAACATGGAAGCATATCGTGCTACCTGCTCTGGCCCTGGCAACCGGACCGCTTGCATTAATTGCCCGTATGACCCGTGCGAATATGATCGAAGTGCTGAACCAGGATTATATTGAAACGGCAAAAGCGAAGGGACTATCTCCGGCTGTCATCGTGTGTAAGCATGCGCTGCGTAACGCAGTGTTGCCGGTTGTGACATTGCTCGGGGCACTTCTCGCGAATGTGTTGACCGGCAGCTTTGTCATCGAGAAAATCTTTGCTGTCCCTGGTATGGGCAAGTATTTTGTAGATGGAATTAACAACCGTGACTATGCGGTCATTATGGGAACGACGGTATTTTACAGCGCCTTGCTGGTATTCTTGATGTTCCTTGTAGATGTAGCCTATGGCATCATCGATCCGCGCATTAAGCTACATAAGAGGGAGGGATAGCATGGGAGTGCCTAACGAATTGTTCGTTCCGATGAATAAAGACGCGAATGCGGCTGAAGCGATTGTGCGGCCGCGACTGACGTTCTGGCAGGATGCATGGTTGCGCCTGCGCAAGAATAAGCTGGCTATGATGGGACTTGTGGTGATTTTTATCGTTGCGGCGCTCGCTATTTTTGGTCCATATCTGACAAGTCAGAGCTATTCTAAGCAATCGCTATTAGCAGGGAATCAGCCGCCATCCGCTGAGCATTGGTTCGGTACGGATGATTTGGGACGTGACGTATATGCGCGCATTCTATTCGGTGCCCGTATCTCGCTGTTTATCGGAATTATGGCGGCACTTATCGACTTCTTTATCGGCATCGTTTACGGAGGAATCTCCGGATACATGGGCGGCAGAGTGGATAATATCATGATGCGTATTGTCGATATTTTATACGGTGTTCCATATCTGCTCATTGTTATTCTGTTGATGGTAGTAATGGGGCCCGGTCTTCTTACTATTATTATCGCGCTGAGCGCTACCGGCTGGCTCGGAATGGCGCGGATCGTACGGGGACAGGTATTGCAGCTGAAAAACTCGGAGTATGTACTTGCGGCTCGAACGATGGGAGCGCGGCCGTGGTATATTATTCGCCGTCATCTACTTCCCAATACGTTAGGTATTATTATCGTACAGCTTACATTTACTGTTCCGTCCGCTATTTTTGCGGAGGCATTCCTGAGCTTTCTCGGTCTAGGCGTGCAGCCACCGCTTGCCAGCTGGGGTGTGATGGCGAACGATGCGCTTCCTACCATTCTGTCAGGTCATTGGTGGCGCTTGTTCTTCCCGGCTTTCTTTATCTCATTTACAATGCTGGCATTCAATACGCTTGGTGACGGATTGCAAGATGCGTTCGACCCGAAGCAGAGGAGGTGATGCAGGATGGAGAAGAAGAAATTGCTGGAAGTAGAAGGGCTGCATGTTTCGTTTCAAACACATGGTGGTACGGTACAGGCCGTCCGCGGAGTAAGCTTCTCGTTACATGAAGGGGAAACACTGGCCGTTGTAGGAGAGTCCGGTTGCGGCAAGAGCGTGACGGCGCGCAGCATTATGCGTCTAATTCCGGAACATATCGGTCGGATTACGGAAGGGCATATTCGGTTCCAGGGTAAAGATCTGACGGCATTGACTGAGAAGCAGATGCGTGAGCTACGAGGATCGCAAATTTCGATGATTTTTCAGGATTCGATGACCGCTTTGAATCCAACCATCACCATTGGAGAGCAGATTATGGAGGGCATCATACGCCATCAGAAATTGTCGCGTCAGGAGGCGAAGGTGCAGGCAATCGAGACACTGAAACTGGTCGGCATCGCTAATCCAGAGAGCCGTTTAAGACAGTATCTTCACCAGTTCAGCGGCGGAATGAGGCAGCGGATTATGATTGCGATCGCGTTCGTATGTCGGCCCAAAATTCTGATTGCTGATGAGCCAACAACCGCCCTTGATGTAACGATTCAGGCGCAAATTCTCGATTTGTTCAAGCGGCTACAGGAGCAGACTGGTGTCTCTATTATTATGATTACCCATGATCTCGGAGTCGTCGCGAAAATTGCGAATCGTGTAAATGTGATGTATGCGGGACAGGTGGTGGAGTCCGGAGCTGTGCGCGACATCTTCTATCAGCCGCAACATCCGTATACCCGTGGACTGTTAGGATCGATGCCACGCCTTGATTTGGAGCGAGATATTCCGCTGAAGTCGATTCCAGGCACGCCGCCTGACTTGTTCGCACCGCCGCAGGGCTGTGCGTTCGCTGCGCGGTGTGAATATGCGCTCGAAGTATGTGGGCGCTATCAGCCAGAGACGACAGCGGTCCATGATAGGCATCAGGTAGCTTGCTGGTTACAGGACCCGCGAGCCAAAAACATACGGCCCCAGATGGATGAGGCCATTGGATGAGGCAGTTCATTTTTTCAATGGATAAGAAATGATATGTCGCTGTAAAGCAAGAAAGTGGCATAAAGCGGCCGTTTGGCTTCGTTGTGGAAAAAGGACGAGAGGCAACGCCCGCGAGTTTTTCTTATATAAAAAGGGGGAAATCAATGTGAGAAAGCTTTCAGCGGTATTGCTCAGCTGTACGATGGCATTGGGTGTACTGGCGGCAGGCTGCTCAACGAATGATACAGCTGCACCAGGAAACCAGGATGCTGGGCAGGCCAAGCAGGAACAAAAGGCCAAGATTCTGATGTACAACAACCAAGAGGAACCGACCTCCCTAGATCCGCCTATTGGGTTTGATGAGCGTTCATATGATATTCTCACTAACTTGATGGAAGGATTGACTCGTCTCGGCAAAAATCAGGAACCGGAACCTGCTATGGCTAAAGAATGGAAAGTGTCGGAGGATAAAAAGAAATATACATTCACCCTTCGAGACGGAGTGAAATGGTCTAACGGGGAGCCGGTGACTGCGCAGGACTTCGAGTATGCATGGAAGCGGATGCTCGATCCAAAAACTGCACCTCCATCTCCGGCAGCCTTTCTGGCGTATGTTATCGAAGGAGCTGAAGCCTTCAACTCTGGTAAGGGTAAGGCTGAAGACGTAAAAGTGAAAGCGATAAATGAGAAAACGCTGGAGGTCACACTCGCTAAACCGGCTTCTTACTTTCTCAATATGGTAGCTAACCCTGCGCTATTCCCGGTTCATAAAAAGACGGTGGAGAGCAATAAAAACTGGGCTGCCGAGAGCAGCACATATGTAAGCAACGGTCCGTTTAAAATGAGTGAGTGGAAGCATAATGATGAAATTAAGATGATCAAGAACGAAAGCTATTGGGATGCTGCCAATGTCAAGCTTGATGGTGTGACATGGAAGATGATTGACGACCTTGGTACCGAGTATCAGATGTACCAGACAGGCGAACTGCATGCAACGACGAATGTGCCGCCCGATTTAAGTGACCAGTTGTTCGCGGAGAACAAAGCCAAGGTTGAGGACGGGGCGGGAACGTACTTCTACCGCTTCAATATTAAAAAAGAACCATTCGATAATGTCAATATTCGTAAGGCGTTCAATCTAGCTCTTGACCGTCAGAAAATCGTTGATTTGATTAACAAAAGAAAAGAAAAACCGGCTACTGGCTTTGTTTCCTATGGATTTAAGGATCCGGCAGGCGGAGATTTCCGTGATGTTAGCGGCGAGCTATTGAAGTTTAATGCGGAAGAAGCAAAGCAATTGCTCCAAAAAGGAATGCAGGAGAAAGGATATACGAAGCTGCCAGAAATTACTCTTGTATATAACGACAGTAGTACGCACCCGAAAATTGCCCAGGCAATGCAGGAAATGTATAAAGAGGTACTTGGCGTCGAGGTTAAGCTGATAACGAAAGAATGGAAAGTGCTGCAGGATGAGCAAAAAAGAGGGGAGTTAATGCTGTCACGTTCCTCATTCCTGCCGGATTTCGCCGATCCGATTAACTTCCTGGAAGGCTTTCAGACCGGAAATTCCATGAATCGGACCGGTTGGGGCAATGCGCAGTACGATAAACTCATTCAGGATGCGTACAACGAAGCGGACGATGCAAAGCGTTATCAAATGATGCATGAGGCAGAGAAAATTCTCATGAACGAGGCACCGATTATTCCGCTCTATTATTACAACAAAGCCTATTTGCAAAGCGACAAGGTGGAAGGCATTGTGAGACATCCGTTCGGTTATATAGATTTCAAATGGGCGGATATAAAATAGGATAGCGGAGGGACGTCCGCGGCAGGCGGACCTCCCCTTTTTTTGCCCGCATAGCGTGTTCTGTCCTTCCAATATCCGAATGTGAAGGGGCGTGCACAGCGATAGGTTCATATATATGGTAGGGACGTAAGGATAGGAGGCGCAACAGTATGATAATCCGAAACATTGAAGTGAAACGGCAGGTTGTTCCGTTAAAAAAACCGTTCAAGACTGCGCTACGTACAGTGGTCAATGCAGAATCCGTTCTGGTAAAAGTTACGACGGAGAGCGGACTTGCGGGCTGGGGGGAAGCGCCGTCGACAGTGGTCATTACGGGAGATAGCCTGGATAGTATTGAGTCGGCTATTATGCATGTAATGCGTCCCCAACTTATCGGACAGAACCTGTTGGCGTATGAGCGCATTTTCCATATCATTCACCAATCTATGGTTGGCAGCAGCAGTGCAAAGGCTGCGTTGGATATGGCACTCTATGATATTTTGGCCCAGCGCTGCGGACTTCCGCTCTATCAGTTTCTGGGTGGCTACCGCAATGAGATTGAGACCGATTATACCGTTAGCGTCAATTCACCGGAAGAAATGGGAGAGGACGCGGCGCGCTATATTGAAGCAGGTTTTAATGTACTTAAAATTAAAGTGGGTAAAGACAACATTCAGGAAGACATCGCACGGATTAAAGAGATTCGCAGTCGCATCGGCAGTCAGGTGAAAATCCGACTGGATGCTAATCAGGGATGGCAGGTCAAGGATGCAGTACGCTCCATTCGCAAGATGGAAGAGATGGGTCTTGATATCGAGCTAGTAGAACAACCGGTTAAAGCGTATGATTTGGAAGGGTTAAAAACAGTAACGGATGCGGTAGATACACCAATTATGGCAGATGAGAGTGTATTTTCTCCGATGCAGGCGTTCGAGGTGCTAAAGCGTAGGGCGGCAGACCTTATCAATATTAAATTAATGAAAGCGGGCGGTATTTACAAAGCCCAGATGATTAACTATATGGCGGAAGAATGCGGGGTTGAATGCATGGTCGGCAGCATGATCGAGTCGAGGCTGGCCGTTACTGCTGCTGCACATTTCGCCGCCAGTAAGAAAAACATTACACGCTTTGATTTTGATGCGCCGCTTATGATGGCGCAGGATATGGTGAACGGAGGCGTCCGGTACGAAGGGCGAGTGTTGACGCTGCCCGACAAACCGGGGCTAGGGATTGATGGAATTGCCACAAGTGCGAATGAGGGGGTGGGGCAAGTATCATGACGCAGGTAAAACAGACAGGGTGGGCAGTGGCGACTACGGTAGCAACCGTCTGGACCGCTCCCGAATCTCCCCGAACACTCGATGTTCATGTATTAGGGAACCCGATCGATATTGAAGGTTGGATCGGAAGTATGAGTCTGGATGATAAGCTAGAATTGCATGACCGCAATCTTGTACAGACCCAGGCTTTATACGGTACACCAGTGGAGATTTTAGAGGATGCGGATGACTGGATACGTGTTGCTATTCCCGATCAGGCATCACGCAAAGAAAGTCGTGGTTATCCGGGGTGGATGCCTCGCCGCCAGGTCAAGGAAAATACAGAATATATGGCTGCTCTAGAAAAGCGCAGATGGGCGGTCGTATCACGTCCAAAAACGAGGTTATACCGGGATCGGTATAACCAGGGAATTGTGCTTAGCTTTTTGACACGGCTGCCGGTACTTGCGCAAGATGAAGAATGGATTACAGTAGCGACGCCGGATGGCCCACAGTTGCTTTGGGCGGATGATGTGACCGTAACAGATGGAAGCGCACGAAAAGATGCGGAATGTGGCTTCCGCATTCTTGAAACGGGGAAGATGTTCCTTGGACTTCCATATTTATGGGGAGGAATGTCGTCCTTTGGCTACGATTGCTCGGGCTTTGCCTATTCGATGCACAAATCGCAAGGGATTATCATTCCGCGTGATGCGTCTGATCAGGCGATGTATGGAAAAGAGATCGCGCCCGAGGATTTGGCACCTGGTGATTTGTTGTTTTTCGCATATGAAGAAGGGAGGGGAGCGGTTCATCATGTAGGCATCTACGCAGGAGCAGGTATGATGATTCACTCTCCAGAGACGATAAGCTCAGTTGAGATTATTCCGCTTCGCGGCTACAAATATGAGAACGAGCATTGTATCTCCCGACGATACTGGGAATAAACGAACAGGCGAGGAGGGGCGGACTATGGGAGCAAGGAAGCTGCTTCAGGTAAACGGGCTGAAACGATATTTTTCATTGGGAAAAAATCAATTGCTGAAGGCGATCGATGATGTATCGTTCGAGATTTATGAAGGGGAAACATTCGGTCTGGTGGGTGAATCAGGCTGCGGTAAATCAACGACTGGCAGAACAGTCATCGGGCTGTATCCACCCACTCAGGGTGAAGTGCTGTATGAAGGAAAGAATGTCCATAAGTTAAAAGGAAAAGAATTACAACGCTTTAATATGAAGATGCAGATGATTTTTCAGGACCCGTACGCCTCACTGAATCCGCGAATGATTGTTGCGGATATCATTACCGAGAGCATGGAAATAAACGGTTCCTATTCTCGAAAGGAACGACACGAACGAGCGCATGAACTGCTGGAGATGGTCGGATTAAACAAAGAACACGCAAACCGCTTCCCTCATGAATTCAGTGGAGGCCAACGGCAACGGATCGGCATCGCGCGAGCTTTGGCGTCAGATCCGCAGATGGTCATTGCAGATGAGCCGATTTCGGCGCTTGATGTATCGGTGCAGGCGCAGGTTGTGAATTTGATGAAGAAGCTTCAGCGGGAGCGTAACTTGAGCTATTTGTTTATTGCCCACGACCTAGCGATGGTAAAGCACATCAGTGATCGTATTGGTGTAATGTATCTCGGTAATTTGGTGGAGCTAACGACGAGCGACCAACTGTATAAAAATCCGAAGCATCCATATACACAAGCACTGTTGTCAGCTATTCCTGTACCGGACCCCGATGTGGAGATGAGCAGGGAGCGTATTCAGATTGAAGGAGACGTACCGAGTCCGATAAATCCGCCCGGTGGCTGCGTATTCCGAACGAGATGTCCGATGGCTAAGCCTGTGTGTGCGGAGCAAAAGCCAATTTGGCAGGAAGTCGCAGTACAACATTATGCTGCTTGTCATCTGTATAATTGAACCATGGATATGTAACAACAAAAGAGCGAGAAACGGAAGAATCTCCGTTGACTTGCTCTTTTTCCGACCGCTCCCGCCCACCGACCTTCCTTCTTTTCTTATCTCCCACCATAAACATTTGTCGATTTATCAAATCAGATGTATATAGGGTATGGTAATATAGTACCCAGCGTTTATGATTTTACCCTACTTCTTCATCTTTGAAGCAAAGGGAGACAGCATGGTGCATACTCGGAAAGAAAGAAGGGTAGAAAGAGAAAAGAAAGGGGAAGTGTAGCTTGATATCTACATTGGTGCTTACAGATGAACTAGAGCTTATAGAGAATATTCCCGTGCCCCAATTGTCGGCCGTCAATCCCCTATGGTACTGGGTGGATTTTCAAGCTCCGACGGAGGAAGAAGGTCGGCTGCTCGATACATATTTTCACTTTCATCCGCTGGCGATTGAAGATTGTTTCCACTTTCTGCAGCGGCCCAAGCTTGACTATTATGATACGTACAATTTTTTTGTTCTCCATGCGTTAAATCTGGATACGCTGGATGCTGAAGAGGTAGATATGTTTATCGGGGATAATTTTATCGTATCGTTCCATTTAACGCCTCTGCGCGAAATTAGGGAAGTCTGGGAGAAAATCCGGGAGAATCAGGATATGTGGACGGAAGGACCGACTTATATCGGCTACTTAATTATCGACAAGCTGGTAGATTATTATTTTCCGGCCGTATACGAAATCGAGGATAATCTCAATGAATTGGATAGCACAATGAAAGAAAGCTTCAGCAGGCGTTTGATGGATGAAGTGTTCGATATTCGCGGCGATTTGATTAAGCTTCGTCGCATAGTGACCTCCATGAGAGATTTGCTGTACAGGATTTTGAATTCGGAGCGTCTGCGTCAGTTTAAAGAATCGCGTGTATATTTTACGGATGTGCACGACCATCTGCTGAGATTGTCAGAAATAGTGGATGCGAGCCGTGACATTACCGCAGATATGCGAGACAGCTATATTTCTATGACTTCGCACCGGATGAACAATATAATGATGACGTTAACGATTATTTCCTCCGTGTTTATTCCATTAACATTCATCGCCGGAGTGTATGGGATGAATTTTGATTATATGCCGGAGTTAAAATGGAAATACGGATATTTTATTATATGGGGCGTTATGCTGGGAGTAGCGGGTTCATTGTTTTGGTGGTTCCGCCGCAAAGGATGGTTCGATATGTAAAGGGGCCAGGGGGAAGTCCCTCTCCAGGGCCTCCTTTTTTTATCAGAGAGCAATTTCGCAAATATTTCCTGATTTTTCTTTGTTTCCTTGTTTATAGCTTTGTTTGTAGGCAAAGAGTTGTATGATATAATATAAATTCTGAAAACATTGTAATACAGCGTAAAAAAGTTTATACAAAACAAAAGCAAGGGAAGATAGGGGAGACTCATGAAACAAACAGAACAATGGACATCGAAGCTTGGCTTTATTCTGGCGGCTGCCGGTTCGGCTATCGGTCTGGGGGCGATTTGGAAGTTCCCTTATGTAGCAGGAACGAGTGGGGGTGGCGCCTTCTTTGTATTGTTTTTGCTTTTTACTGTACTAATCGGTCTACCATTGCTGCTTGGAGAGTTTATCATTGGCCGCAGTACCCAGAAGGAAGCGATTACCGCCTATAGAACGATTGCACCGAATTCAGGCTGGCAATGGATCGGTAGGCTAGGAGTTGCTACCTGCTTTATTCTGTTATCTTTCTATAGTGTAGTAGGCGGTTGGATTCTATTGTATTTTTTTCGTAGCGTGACAGGGCAACTCATTCATGAAACGCAAAGCTACGACAAGCTATTCGAACAAATTATTACCGACCCGACTATGGCAATTGGAGCGCAGTTTGTATTTATGCTACTGACCATCCTTGTAGTGGCACGGGGTGTGCAGGATGGCATCGAGAAAGCCAATAAGTACATGATGCCTGCGCTGTTTCTCCTGTTCCTTATTTTAATCGTCCGTTCCTTAACGCTGGATGGAGCGTGGGCTGGTGTAGCCTTCTTCTTACAACCTGATTTCTCCAAGCTGACTTCGGAGACGGTACTGTATGCGATGGGGCAATCGTTTTTCTCCCTGAGCGTGGGGGTCTCCGTTATGGTAACGTATAGCTCCTATCTGGCGAAAAATGAAAGTCTAACACGTTCCGCAACTTCTATTGTAGGGCTTAATCTGGCTATTTCCCTATTGGCGGGACTTGCCATCTTCCCAGCAGTATTTTCGCTTGGTGTAGAGCCAACAGCAGGACCGGGCCTTCTATTCATGGTGCTGCCGTCCGTCTTTGCCAAGATTCCGTTCGGCGGTCTGTTCCTGACGATTTTCCTAGCGTTATTCCTGTTTGCTACACTCACGTCCGCATTTTCAATGCTGGAAATTATCGTTGCGTCGCTGGCTAAGGGGAATAAGGATAAGCGTAAAAAAGCAACCTGGCTAACCGGACTTGCGATTTTTGTAGTAGGAATTCCTTCTGCGTTGTCATATGGTGTATGGAGTGACATGACGATTTTCGGCAAAATTATTTTTGATGCGTCTGATTTTCTTGTGAGTAACATTTTAATGCCGCTTGGTGCATTGCTGATAGCTATTTTCGTTCCGTTGAAAATGAAACGTGACGTGCTGATTGCCGAATTCAATTCAGGCTCAAGCATAAGCCGACGCTGGTTTGCTGCCTGGCTGCTGCTTATCCGTTATGTAGCGCCGATAGCAATTATTATTGTATTTCTCGATGTAGTAGGGGTTATTTAACTCTGGATTCATTTGTATTAACAAAACCTCCATGTTTGTTTGAGGCTGTTTTTGGTAAAATAATAGGAGAACCAAGATATCCTAATACCAAGGAGGGCACTGCTATGCCATTTATTCCTGGAGACCGCTTTCGGAATCTTGATACGTTGAAGAGGGAATTCATGAATATGTTCCCGGATTTGATACCGGAGTCATCTTCTCCGCGTATCGATGTGTATGAAACAGAGACGCATGTGGTGGCATCCTGCGAGATTCCCGGCATCGAGAAGAAAGAAGACATTGACATTCATATTGATGACAACATGCTGACAATCAGCGGCACCATTAATAAAATGCATGAGGTGCGGGAAGAGAATCTGTATCGTAGGGAACGATTTTCCGGCCGTTTCGAGCGTGTGGTGAATTTGCCAAGTTCGGTGACAGCCGAGGATGCAAAAGCGAGCTACAAGAACGGTATTCTGGAAATTCGAATGCCGAAATCGTTGATGGACCGCAGGAAAAAAGTCGACATTGATTTTCTATAAGAGCTTGTTCAAAAAGGAGGACAAACAGAGCCGTGAAGTTCAAGGCGCGGCAGACTCGAGCAGCGGAGCGTAGGAGACTACGTGAGCAACGGAGGGGCAACGCAACGCAGAAATTCGCAGTTCTGTTTCCTGGACTTTTTGAACATCCTCTATAAGGGTACAAAGAAGGGAGCCGTATAGGCTCCTTTCTCATGGTTAGGAAAGAAAAAATCGCGAGGTGTTGCCAAACGTTGCGAGGAGGGAATGGAGAATGACAGAAGTGGATAGCGGAGACATTCAAGAGCGGTGCAAGAATGCAGATGCGGCGTTTGCTATTTATTTTTATACGCCTATGTGTGGCACATGCGGTGTCGCCGAGAAGATGCTTGAGGTAATTGAGGCTACAATGACCGCGCTTCCGTTGTATAAATGCAATATTAACTTTGCGCCAGATTTAGCCCGGGAGTGGAAAATCGAAAGCGTACCGTGCCTGAGCCTTATAGAAGGAGGGGCATGTAGTCGCAAAGTGTATGCGATGCGTTCGGTTCCTGACTTATATAACGTCTTAAAACCGTTGATGAAGAAAGAAACTTGATGAATGAAAGTAAACATAGTATGCTGAAACAGTTGTTTGATTGACAACATAGCTTAGCATGAATAAGTGCAGAGGAGAAGAGGAGAGAGAAAGAATGAGTCAGCAAGCACAATGGACCTCAAGGTTGGGGTTTATTCTCGCAGCAGCCGGTTCGGCTATCGGGCTGGGGGCGATTTGGAAATTTCCATATATGACGGGTACGGGAGGCGGAGGAGCCTTTTTCGTTCTGTTTCTACTGTTTACAGTATTGGTGGGGATGCCGCTTTTACTGGCGGAATTCCTTATCGGACGTAGTACGCAAAAAGAAGCAGTAAGCGCATACAAGGTACTGGTACCGGGGTCGGCGTGGCCATGGATTGGGCGTCTTGGTGTACTTACGTGTTTTCTTGTACTGTCGTTTTACAGTGTAGTAGGTGGCTGGATTCTGCTATATTTGTTTCGGGGAGTTACAGGACAGTTATGGACTGGAAATGTGGCATATGACCGCCTGTTTGGGGAAATTATTGCAAGCCCGTATCAGGCGGTGGTGGCGCAGCTTTTGTTCCTACTATGTACAATATACGTAGTAGCCCGAGGCGTACAGCAAGGGATCGAGAAAGCCAATAAATATATGATGCCGGCTTTATTTTTACTATTTATAGCATTAATCGTTCGCTCCCTGACGCTGGAAGGGGCATGGGCAGGCGTAACGTTTTTTCTGAAACCCGACTTTTCGAAATTAACTTCCGAAGTCGTACTGTATGCGATGGGACAATCGTTTTTCTCGTTGACGGTCGGGGCTTCGGTCATGGTGACATACAGTTCGTATTTGTCACGTAAAGAAAGCCTCACCCGTTCAGCAACCTCCATCGTGAGTCTAACGGTTCTTATTTCATTTCTGGCGGGTCTTGCGATTTTTCCAGCGGTATTTTCGCTCGGAATGGAGCCGACGGAAGGGCCGGGGCTGTTGTTCATTGTATTGCCTTCCGTATTTGCACAGATTCCGTTTGGTCATTTGTTCTTTATTATATTTCTAGTGCTGTTCTTATTTGCTACCCTTACGTCTGCATTCTCCATGCTGGAGATTATTGTGGCGGCATGGACAGCGGGTAAGCCAGACAGGCGGAAGCGTGCCGCAATATGGGGAGGAATGCTGGTATTTCTTGTTGGTGTGCCGTCTGCGCTGTCATTCGGTTTACTAAGCAATGTAACATGGCTTGGCAAAACGGCGTTTGACCTGGCGGATTATGCCGTCAGTAATGTATTGCTTCCGCTTGGAGCTTTGCTTATTGCGATTTTTGCACCGTGGAAGATGCGGAAAGAAACTTTGCTACATGAACTAAGCGTAGGCACGAAGTACGGCAAGTATTGGTTTGCAGCCTGGTTTTTCTTTATCCGTTATGTGGCACCACTGGCTATTATTATCGTATTTTTGGATGTAACAGGTATACTATAGGAAGCTTAATCACGGATAGGAGTCTATTTTGCCCTTATATTCCCCTTGTGGGGCTTATAAGGGCAAAACTTTTTCTGAATCGCCTCCTTCCAACCACATTCCCCTGTCAAAATATCAAGTGTAATTTATATAGAATGATAACTGGCAGAAGTATGTTATAATCAGAAAGAGGTTAAAAACCTTTATTCACTTCTTATAGGAGAGTGCTTATCATGATTATCAAGTTCATTCGTTTACGTTAATTTGAGGTACTGTTCATTTATGCTCATCCATTTTTTTTTGAAAAATGTGTGGGTTTATTTGGGTGTGCCTTTTTTAAATTAACAAATTCGAATGAAATGAGGAGTTAATCATGAGTGAAAAGATAAATAAAATTAATGGAATTGATATATGCACAGAGAGTTTCGGTAATCCAACCCATCCGGCGGTCTTACTGATTATGGGAGCTATGTGTTCGATGGTTTATTGGGATGAAGAGTTCTGTCAACGATTAGCCGACACGGGACGATATGTTATTCGATATGATAACCGCGATGTCGGACGTTCCATTACCTATGAGCCGGGGAATTCTCAATATACCGTAGTAGACATGGCTGATGATGCTGTTGGGGTACTTGATGCATACGGTATTGACCAAGCACACATTGTCGGTATGTCATTGGGCGGTATGATTGCTCAAATTGTAGCATTAAGGCACCCTAAAAAAGTTCTAACCATAACTTTGATAGCGTCAGGTATTTTCGGGTCTGATGACAACAACCGGGATTTGCCTCCGATGGATGAGAAGATACTCGCTTACCATGCCAATGGAGCTACACTGAATTGGTCAGATGAAGAATCGGTTGCAAATTACTTGGTTGCAGGGTCACGTTTGCTCTGTGGTTCAAAGCATACATTCGATGAGAAGAGAGTTTATAAGCAGGTAACCAAAGAAATAAAACGAGCTAACAATCTACTCAGTATGTTTAATCATGCACTTCTTAAAGGCGATGATTTCTATGAAGGAAAGTTAAAAGGAATCAATGTACCTGCTTTGGTTATCCATGGCACAGAAGATACGGTGCTTCCATATGAGCATGGTCTAGCTCTGGCTAATGAAATTCCCAATGCATCGATGCTAACCCTCGAAGGAACGGGTCACGAAGTTCACTTTGACGATTGGGATACTATAATTAATGCTATCTCGAACCATACTTCAGCCGTGTAAGCATTACAGGACTTAAATAGCTAAACAATAGACAAACCAAGAAGGGTTACAATCGGCACAACCGAATTTGTAACCCTTCATCTATTGATAATGGATTTTGAATCGCTACTAAGCTAACTATATACATCTGATTTGATACATCGACAAATTCTTGTGGTGAGAGGGAAGAAAAGAAGGAAGGGCGGTGGGCGGGTCGAAAAAAGACACGTTTGCCTTTCTTCTGCTGGAGCGCAGGGCGCATCCAACTTCTTCTTTTTCTGAATCGCCTCCTTCCAACCACGCTACCCTGTCAAAATATCAAGTGTAATTTATATAGTAATAATGTAGTTGTATGTCCTATTTTTACACGTATCTCGGTTGCATCCTTATATGAGATGCCAGACAACCTTTGAAATCAAGCTTTTTTCGCATAGAAGTAGCGTATCTTTTCATTAAAAAGTGGGCTAGACTTCTAAAATTTAATACAACCTAATTTTTTGAGTGTATGTAGGGCGGTGTTTTCATTTTTTTTCTCGATATAAATATACCGCGTTAATGTACTATTTGTTAATTCTACACATTTGTTATAGCTTAGTCTCATGCTGCTAGAGAAACGTATAATAAAAGGTACTCCATCTTCAGTTAGCTGATTCGCGACTGAGAAAAAATCTTTAGTATCATCTGTTTTATAAATTAAGCAATTATACTTCTTATTTTTATACCAATGAAAAATTGACATAATTATTTCAAGTGCGACATATAAACAGGCCAGTGCTCCTATAACATCCAAGATCACTGCCTATCCCTCCTTATTTTTTTGTGCTTTATTAAAAATTCAAATGAAAAAGCTGAGGGAATAATACCAACTGCCTCAGCTTTCTCATTTCACTTAATTTTCTACATACCATTCGTTAGCTTCTTTGTCTAAATCAAAATCTTTAGTAATCATTTCTCCTTCACCTTTGTTACGAAGAAAAGCAATTTTTCCTTTGGTAAGTTCTTTGTTAATCAGGATAATTGGAACAGTATCCCCTGCTTGTCGAGATTGGTTCATAGCATTTTCAATTGCTATAATGAAGGAAGTTTCAACCTTTGGAGAATACTTTTTAGAAATTTCTCTTTCAATAAAATTGCTTTGTATATACGAACAATATATCCATTCTTGTCCATCTTTATCATAGACAGGTAACATATTCCTCAAGCCATGTTCAAAATCATTTACAGTGCTTTGTATTTTATGATTACTGGAGTCGCTTTGGTTCATTCCAATATTTAAGAGAGCTAATGTTTTAGCGTGAAACTCCTTTGTCTTAGGGGACTGAAGGGTGTAATCATTAGATTGTACATTCATTTTTAGTTTTTCACTTATTTCTTTTGGTAGCGATAAATTTTCTTCTGCTCCTTGAGAGGCTAATGCTGCTCCCGAGATAGCTAACAAAGAAACCGACATAATGGTCACTGTAATAAAACTCCTTTTTTTCACCGTGATTTCCCCCTTTCCTTTTTACATAGCTATGTAGTAAACAGTTGTTTATTTTTTCCTTGCTCTTAATACATCGGAGGATGTCTTAGAAATATCTGTTTCCCCATCTTTATTAACTACATGATGCTTAGCTTTTAACTCGTATAGGGAACCTTTCTACCAACCATATGCCTCGAATTTTACTTCTGCCTTTTTCTGATAAATATCCGAATCTTCCCGTTGCCATACCCCATCTTTGTATAAAGTAGTTTGTACAACTGCTTCTCTTAAGTCGAAATCTCTTAATTGGAGGAAATACCCAAATAAAACACTAACAAATTATACAAATAAAGTAAATAAATGATTATTAAACATTCAGATGAGATATAGATGTTCTAGATCCAGTAACAGGTGGGCTACTATAATCTGTCAGATGATTTTCATCATACTATATACATCTGATTTGATAAATCGACAAATTCTTGTGGTGAGAGGTAAGAAAAGAAGGAAGGGCGGTGGGTGGGAGTGGTCAGAAAAAGATACGCTGCCCTTTCTTATGCCGGAGCGCAGGGCGTATCCAACCTCTTCTTTTTTCCGAATCGCCTCCTTCCAACCACGCTACCCTGTCAAAATATCAAGTGTAATTTATATACTTTGCACACAATAACGTACATCAATTTCAATATAGAATCTCAGATGAAGGAAAGAAAAAAGGAATTACTGAATCTGATTTGAGGCATTTTGCTCCTATTGCTTATTAAACTAAAGGGAATGGATAGTTGAGAAAAGTATATATTTAACGATCTATGTTTGATAATACTGCCTATGCAAGTTAAACTCCCGGTTATCGGGAGTTTTTTATAATTTCTTTTAACAGTTTGATAATGTATGCGAGCATTCCAATTACAAAAATGATACCTGTGATAATTACAGGTCCTACAATCTCTGGAGCGCCGTTTGTAATCGTCAGGATACCCCAAAGTAAGAAGAGGACAAGCATGAAGATAATAAAAGTCCAAGATAGAAATTTAACCATAACCCCCACCTTTTCCCATCAGAACACAAAATTGAGTAATTGACACCTTTGGAATCTTTTCTTGAAGTTATTCGATTAATAATGATATCCAGATAAATAGAGTAAATATAATCGGCACCATTACTATTACCGATATCAAACCAATCCAAAACATAGGCTTTTTAAATAAACTTTTTAACATATCAGGAATAGAGTCTTTTGATTGAGCCTTATCTAATTTTACTAAGCAATTGTTTAAGATCTTTTTCACGTATATCTCGTCGTGCTTCTGAAGCTTGTTCCATAATTCATCATATAAAATCTTGATTTCTTCGCTATTTTTGATTGTATTCAAAGTCAAGCCTCCTCCTTTTAACAGATATCAGCCTTTGTTGGAAAACTGTTGATTATCCATAAGGTGGAAGAAAAAAGGTACCTATCCACCTGTGAATACTAAGAGTGTTGATTATTCAGAGAGGAAAAGACACCAACAACGAGGCACGAACAGGGCTTTTCGTCTCTCTTCCGGAACAAGAAGCGAGCACAACAACCTTCTGTACGGGAGACGAATCGACACCCATTTGGGACTGGTTGAAGTGACTATACACTTTGGATGATACTGGATAACCAACACCCTTGATAAAATAATAAAGTTTTGTTTCTATCTTTTTTCGATACTGACATATCACTCTGAGCCGTTTTACATAATAAGTAATTATATCTAATTATTATTCATTAGGGGAATATTTCCATAAATTTTCTTATAAGTTGTTTTTATGTCTGATAATCTTGGATATGTAAACAGGGGAGTTTTCAGATGTATCAGGAAAGCTCCCTTGTTAAGTTCGCTAACCATAGTTTATGGAGCCAAGCAGCAAGAAAAACATAGTACATGTTTGTAAAAATTACCAAAATAATGTAGAATCAATTTGTAAATAATGGAGGCGATAATTTCTAATGACTCCTATAAACTTCGGATTATTAATAGGAAGTGTAGCTTTTTTATTCTCTTGCTTTTTAAATCTGTTTCGATTAAGTAAGAAATATATCATCTATCCTACTCTGATCTCTTTTGTCATAGGACTTGTATTAATACCTCTCGGCTTTTATAAGGAATTAGGATACTTTAGCTTGGGATTTGGGATGCTTGTAACTTCTTTTCTGGGAGTTATTGTTACCATCTCTATGCACTATGTAAATCGTAAAAAGCAAAAAGAGAATGGATATAACATTCGGTAATTTTCATTTTACAAACTAAAGCAGCCGTTCTAGATTTGGAATGGCTTTTTCTTTTGTCTGTAATTTGCTTTTAAAGTGTTGAAGTCGCTTTTTCATTATCATACGAAATTGGCTTATTTTTGCATGTTTAGGGATGTATGTTGACTTGATTTTTGGTGCTTTGGTTTCTTGATAGGTATATCCATAATCCTTACAATGGAAAGTAATTGGTGAAATATGGCTATAAAACATAAAAAAGGAACAATGAATAAAATAAAAAAAAGAGAGATCATTATTTTTCTTCTTGTCATAGCCCTAATTTCTACCCCTTTCATTTACATTAAAACCACATTAATCAGTTTAGAAAATAAGGTCCACAATTATCTAGTGATGGAAAAAGGGATAGAAAATAGTAATATTTCCAGTATTAAAGGTCTTGTTGGTAAAGCTCCATTATTCGCTGTAGAAGTTGTTTTTACAGATGAATCTGATGTGAGGTATTTTTATAGAGAAATAGAAAGTGGAGAAATAATCCAAATAGGCTCGTCACTTAAACCAAAAGGTTATAGGTACAAACATATGGAAAGTTAATATTAGTGACTGTGACACCTTCTAGAGTTAACTATACCTATTTGTATGTTTTATACGAAGATGTATCGGTCTCTTTTATTGTACAAAAAACGTACATTTTAACGATGTTGTTTTTGGGATGATTTTTAGATACAAAAAAACATAAAAAAGGAGGCAAAATGCCCCCTGTGTTTTTCATGTGCCAAAAATCATCCATTTTTATTAGAACGGATTAGCCGCGGCGTAAGTTGCCTAGTTCGGTTACGATGGCTTGCAGTTCGCTTGTGCTAAACTGGTCTTTTCGCATAACCATATCATAAATATCGCGTAAATCCTCATATTTTTCTTCGTCAAAATGAGAAGGCTGAATCGCTCCAACGTTTACCATACGAAGCTTGTTTGTAATTCCTTCGAGCATAAACTCGATATTTTCACTTGTTTTCTTCGATAAGTCCATCCTCTTCACCTTTCCCGACTACGTATTTTACTTATTGTATCACGTTTTTTGTTAGGATTCTTCCTTGCTGTACACATTTCATCTGTATTGTTAGTACATAAACGCAAATTAATGTTCAGAAAAGTTTAAAATATCGTTCATCTTCTTTGTTTACGTGGAAGTAGAATAAAGAGCAAGCAAGAGAGCTTGTCAGTTAAATGAAAAACCGAATAAGGAGAGGAAGCAAGTGAATCAAATTGAATATCAGCGTTCCATCGTAAGAGAGGAAATGTATGAAGCAAAAGAAGAACCGGCGAAAATCCTGGCAACTGCTAAAGCAAAAGAAGCGAGAATGACAAAGGAAAAGCGAGACCAAGAGGAGGCAGAGGCATTCTCTACGCTTCATCTTCCCTTATTATAAATGCAAAGAAAACCTTCGCTGCTTTTGCGAAGGTTTTTATAGTAAATGAACCAAAATTGCGACAGTTTACATATTATCTGGAAAGTATGTTACGCTAAATAAGGTCATTATTCCAATATAAGTAGGAGGTGATAAAATTGGAGTTTTATGTATGTATCACGGCTTTTCATTATATGTCGTATACATGGAAAGAATAAAACTATAAAAACATATGAAGAAAATGAACGGAAGTGAAGGTGATATTTCTTGGTTTTTTATATTTCAATAGCAGTCATTCTTTTATTTGTTCTATGGGGCGCATTTATGCCGGAAAACATGGGAAGCGTAACGAATACAGCACTTGCATTTACGGTTAACAAGTTCGGCTGGTTTTATTTGCTGGCTGCCTTTAGCTTCTTGGTGTTTGCACTTTATTTGGCATTGAGCAAGTATGGAAAAATTAAGCTGGGTAAAGACGATGATGAGCCGGAATATTCATTGCCAACCTGGTTTGCAATGCTCTTTAGCGCAGGGATGGGAATCGGTCTCGTATTCTGGGGCGTATCTGAACCATTGAGCCATTATTTAACGCCTCCAACTGGTACAGGAGGTACGCAGGAAGCTGCACAACTGGCCATGCGTTATTCCTTCTTCCATTGGGGATTACAGCCGTGGGCTATTTATGCGGTCATTGCGCTTTCGCTGGCTTATTTCCAGTTTCGTAAAGGACAGCGTGGTCTTATTAGCTCTACATTCTATCCGTTGCTCGGAGAACGGGTGAATGGCCCGCTTGGCAAGACGATTGACGTTCTTGCTGTAATCGCTACCGTATTTGGTGTAGCAACCTCGCTTGGCCTTGGTGTATTGCAAATTAACGGAGGACTTACTCATTTAACGGGAATGGACAATACTATTACCACTCAGATTATTATCATCGTTGTGGTGACCGTATTGTACCTCGTATCCGCGACCACAGGATTGGACCGGGGTATAAAAATTTTAAGTAATACCAATCTTGTGTTGGCGGCTGGGCTCTTGATCTTCGTGTTGTTTCTCGGGCCTACGACTTTTATCTTTGATACGTATACGTCGACGCTCGGCAGCTACTTACAGAATCTTATACAGATGAGTCTGCGCCTGACCCCGTTCACAGATAATTCATGGATTTCCTCCTGGACGTTGTTCTACTGGGCCTGGTGGATTTCCTGGGCACCGTTCGTCGGGTTATTTATCGCCCGCATCTCAAAAGGAAGAACAATTCGTGAATTCGTGCTTGCTGTCCTGTTTGTTCCGACATTGTTTAGCTGCCTATGGTTTACGGTGTTCGGTGGAACTGGATTGTATCAGGTGAGATTTGAAGGAAGTAATCTGGCACAGATAGCTCAGGAAGACGTCACAATGCCACTGTTCCTAATGCTGGAGACCTTGCCGCTCGGCACGATTCTCGCAGTCCTTGCGACGCTTCTAATCATTGTATTTTTTGTTACCTCCGCTGACTCCGCTACATTTGTGCTGGGTATGCTATCATCGAAAGGTGATTTGCATCCAGATGCAAAAATTAAAATTATCTGGGGTGTATTACAATCGGCCATTGCAGTCGTGTTGCTGATGAGCGGCGGCTTGAACGGCTTACAAACGGCCGCGATCGTTACCGCGCTGCCGTTTGCGATCATTTTGGTGGCTATGTGTTTCTCTATTGTTAAAGCGCTACAGCAAGAGGCAAAAGAAAAACGAAAAGAAGAAAAAGCGCTCCGTAGAAGGCTGGAGACGCTTTTGGAAGACGATTAGAATATTAGCAGCGGGCGGGGAGGAGCATTTCCCCGCCTGATTTGTTATAAGAGGATGTTCAAAAAGTCCGAGATAGAGATGTGTTTACAGGAACGTTATATGAAAAAGGGTGATATATAGTCTGCAGATGTTCAAATAGTCCGAACCGCTTTAAGGTATTCGTTGATATAGTGATCAAGTCGCTGGCTGATTCTGCATACTTCGGGGTCCGCCAGACTTCTCTCTTCCGCTGTTTGAAGCATTTGTCGGCGTAATTCTTCAATCTTTCTAAGGAGTTCTTCCATCCTATATCACCCCTTTTTTATTGTTGAATTATAGTATTATATAACTATATGAATTCTATTTTATCCTATTTCGACAAAAAATCCATAAAAAAGGAAAGTTTTTTTGAACCTTGTCAAAAGTTATCTTTCTACACTATATAAATTACACTTGATATTTTGACAGGGGAGTGTGGTTGGAAGGAGGCGATTCAGAAAAAGAAGAGGTTGGATGTGCCCTGCACTCCAGCGGAAGAAAGGCAAACGTGTCTTTTTCCGACCGCCCACCGTCCTTCCTTTTTTTCTTACCTCTCACCACAAGAATTTGTCGATTTATCAAATCAGATGCATATAGGCTGGTTATAATTAAAATGGTGCAGGATGAATTTTATATAAGAGAGAGGGTAGAAATTATGATGAATAAACATAGCATTGCGGCAGATGAATTTGCAGCCAAGTATAAAAACGGTGATCTTGATGATGCATACATTATGGACGTACGTGAGGAATATGAGTGGGAAGCAGGTCACCTGGATAAAGCGCACCTTGTGCCAATGAACACAGTGCCCGAGAAGCTGGATGCTCTGGATAAAACGAAAACGATGTATATTATTTGTGCGCACGGTGTCCGGAGCTGGCATGTTACTCAATATTTGTTAGGTAACGGGTTTGAACAGGTAGTGAATGTCGAGGGTGGAATGGCGGAGATTGAACACCATTTAGCGTAGTAAAGGAGCTCCGTTCGCTGTCCTTCGTTCCTGGGTGAATACATATTTAAGCTTGCTAAAGAAAGCACCGCGCGAAAAGCGGTGCTTTCCCTTTTGCTAAGGTCGGGTGTCTATGTTGCTTAGAAACTGATTTACGACTTCAACAAATTTTTCGTGATCAGAATCTTTAATCGTATGGCCCGCTCCTTCGAATACTTCTATATGAGAGCGCGCCGGTTGCAGGCAGGCTACATATCGCATAGCCTCCTTATCGGAAAGCAAGGATTCCTCTCCTGTTCCTCGCATGATGATTGTGGGGCATTGGATTTTCTTCAGTTCATCCCAAAAATCAATTTGTCTCGAATCCTTCTCAATTCCCCTGACAACATGAGCTTTCAATAAACTTGCTCCCTGCTTATTTCCCCAGTAACTGACTAAATACTCATCTGCCCAGCCTTTAGGCATTTCCTTGTGTTCTGCCGGGTACTCTGCCAGTAGCAGTCCTTTAATACGTGCTGGATATTGAAGAGCGTACCCAAGTGCATAAGAAACACCCCTTGAGTAGCCCATAAGATAGAAGGCTTCTACTCCTATATGTTGAACCAGGGCTTCCATATCGCTTACATGATGCTCCAGAGAGTAGCCTTTTTGAGGAGAGTCGCTTTTCCCTCTTCCCCGAAAAGAAAGAGCGATGCATCGCCTTGCTGGCAACGCTGATAGGAATGGCACATAATTCTCTGCTGGTTCGGAAAGGCCGGGACAAATCAATAAAGGCAAATGTTTTTTGTCATTCGGATTACTATCCAGATAATGGAGCTTTATACCCTGATTGAAACACCAATCCTCTTGTAGTCGTGTCATTTCATCTCCCCCGATACAAAAAATTCGTACTCGTGAAAATAATACCTTAATTTTACTTATTTTGTATCTTTGAAAGACATTTTTGACAAAGTAAGGTTTTCTCGCCATATTTTTTACAATGCCTTCTTCCTTTATTTACGTTAAGGTATAAACCGTGACCAAAAATAAAATGCCAAATCCAATTGATGAAAAAATTGGAACGGGGGAACCGAGCATTTGGGGTGAATTCGCATATTATGCGGTCGGGCGCCTTTCAACCGAACCCGTCAGCTAACCTCGTCGGCAGAGAAGAAAGGGAGAACAGTAGTGAGAAAACACATCAAAGCAATTACAGCAGGATTCATGGCAGCAGGTATCTTACTCGGAGGTATGGCCGTTCCGGGAAGCGCTTCCGCCGCAAGCGTTTCCGCCGCAAGCGTTTCCGCGAAGGCTGGCAGCAGCGTGAACATCAAGAATGAAAGCCAAGTCATTAACAACATCATCAAAACCGGTAAAAGTCTGATGGGCAAAGCAAAATACAACCATAAGTATACGGCGGGAAAATATATGGATTGCTCTGGTTTTACCTACTATATCTTTCAGAAGAACGGAATCAATCTACATACACGTTGGGATGATGGACAAGCCAAATATGGCTCTTATGTTCCGAAAAGTCAGTTAAAGAAAGGTGACCTTGTTTTTTTCAGCACGAATAAGAATAAAAAAGGGGTTACCCATGTAGGCGTATATCTTGGAGGCGGTAAGCTGCTTGATATGGCAAATTCGAAAAGGAACGTAGCTATTAGTGACCTCAATTGGTCCTGGTACAAAAAATACTATAAAACAGCAAAAAGAATCATTCGATAATAATAAAAAATACGTGCCCGTTTTCAGGGTCACGTATTTTTTATTAGGTAAGAAAGTTACCGCTTGAAAAAGCTCGCGAGGCGTGTGCCAAACGTTGCTTTTTTCTTGTGGAGCGTGTGGCACGACGGGCGAAAAAGACCGACAACTGTCTCCCTCACCTGAGATACCCAGATGTTTTGTCGGTTCGCCCGAAGTGACACTAAGCAGCCGTTTGACGTCTTTGTGAAAAAAGGACGAGCGGCAATGCCCGCGAGGTTTTCTTATATTTATTGAAGAATGAAGAAGTAAAAGACAATCGCCAATAAGAAGCGATAGATAGCGAACGGTGTCAGACTAATCCGTTCTACAAGCTTCAAGAAAGAAACAATAGCCAGCGCCGCGACGATAAATGCTGTAATAAAACCGACGGCGAAGAAGCCCAGGTCGCTCGCTGCAAGCATATCCCAACTCTTAATTAAATCGAGTCCGCTGGCTCCCATCATGACAGGAATCGCCATAATGAATGTAAATTCGGCCGCTGCTTTACGGCTTGTCCCAAGCAAAAGCCCCCCGGCAATCGTTGCGCCTGAGCGGGAGAAGCCGGGCCATAGCGCCAGGCACTGAAACAGACCAATGCCGAATGCCTGTTTATAGCTAAGGTCGTCTATTGTCTCCGCAGTGGTACGAGGCTGCATTTTCTCGGCGACAATGATAAGAATCCCGCCGATAATAAGGCTAAGCAGTACGGTAAATGAAGAAAAAAGTTTTTCTTTAATAAAGCCGTGTAACAGCACGCCCAACACGCCAGCAGGAAGAATACCGATAAAGATGTGTAGTAGATTGAGCTGTGGTCCTATCGTCCGTTTTCTACCGATACCTAGAAGTCCCAGAATCCGTCGCCAGAACAGGAGTAGGACGGCACAGATAGAGCCGAGCTGGATAACGATTTCGAATGTCTTCCACTTTTCTTCAGTAGCACCCAACAGCTCTCCGGTCAGAATCAAATGGCCTGTCGAAGATACCGGCAAGAATTCGGTCAAGCCTTCGACGATACCGAGAATAATCGCAATTATGTATTGGTCCATATTTCTCCTCCAAACCTACCTCCGATTTTAATCAGGCTGTTCACCAGAGATTATTATATAATTAGAGAGGTAAGGTAACCACCTTTTTTCGAAAAATAAGCGTTTCTGCAGGCGACGAAGCTAAGTATATAAGGGGAGTTATGGAAATGAAATACATTACAAATCAGTCGACAGACCCACGCTACAACCTTGCACTTGAGGAATACACCCTAAAACACCTTGATCCGAAGGAATCATATGTGATCTTGTGGCAGAACGAACCGTCCATCATTATCGGACGCAATCAGAATACCGTTGAGCAAATCAATCCGGAAGCTGTAAAGAAATACGGAATTCATGTGGTGCGGCGCATGACGGGCGGTGGAGCCGTATATCACGATCTGGGCAATTTGAACTTCACGTATGTTATGGAAGATGAAGAGGGTGGCATCAACTTCCGCAAATTTACGGAACCGGTTATCCGTGCATTACGCAAATTCGGCGTACCGGCTGAGTTTAACAGCCGGAACGATCTGGCGATTGAAGGAAAGAAATTCTCGGGTAACGCCCAATTCGTTCATAAAGGAAAAGTGCTGCATCATGGTACGATTCTATTCGATTCCGATCTTGATCGGGTGCAGGAAGTACTTAAAGTAAAAGAAAACAAATTCAAGTCCAAAGGTGTGCAATCCGTTCGTAGCCGTGTTACCAACATTAGCGAGTATCTGGAGAAGAGGAGCACGATCGAAGAGTTTAAGGAACTCCTGTTGCATTATTTGTTTGAGGAAGCGGGTGAGCCGATGGAAGAATATGTGCTCACTGATGAAGATAAGGCTACCATTCAGAAGATGATGGATGAGCGTTATAGCAAGTGGGAGTGGAATTACGGCTCATCGCCGTCCTTTGATGTGCGCAAGTCTGAGCGTTTTGCTTGCGGAGAAGTAGAAGTAGGAGTCAATGTGAAGAAAGGCCGGATAGAAGCATGCAAAATTTACGGTGATTTCTTCGGTAGTGAAGACGTTGCGGAAATCGAGAAGAAGCTGATCGGCTTACGTTATGATGAGGATGAGATTCGCACTGCCTTGCAGGAACTAAATCTGAAAGCGTACTTTGGCCCGTTAACAGAAGATGAATTTATGATGTGCTTATTTTAGACAGGATAGCGCTACACATATTTTAATAATGAAGAAACGGCTCTCCCTATTTTTTAGGAAAGCCGTTTCTTCATTGTTTATGTTGGATTACCTTTTGGGGCTCAGAAATTTATGGAGGATATCGTTAAGCTTATTCGGTCCTTCGTACATGCTCATGTGGCCGACGTAAGGTAGGGTTTCCGCTGTCATTAACTGGTGCTCGACTGAAAATGTTTTATCCGGAGAGATTACCTGATCATCCGCTCCAGCTACCAGTAGCACAGGCAAGCTTGTATTCGCGATGACATAGTTGCGATCTGAGCGCTCCGCCATGCCCTTCAGCGTGTTTTGGGCGCCTTCCGGCTTGGTAGCAAGCCCGATTTGCCGCGCTTTTTCCACTTCATCTTTCATTGATTGCAGATTGTTCTTGGCAAACAACTTAGGGATTAAATCATTAATAAACGGCTCGATCCCTTCTTGCCCGATTCGCTCCGCTCCTTTATATCGATTCTGCCGGGCTTCGTCCGTATCTGGCAGACCGGTGGAGTGAATAAGACCGAATGCGTTTAAGCGTTCAGGATATTTGTCTGCGAAAGCAAGCGTCACATATCCGCCGAGTGAATGTCCGAGAAGCGTTGCTTTAGAGATATCCAGGTGATCCAACAACTGCTTGATGTCTTCAGCGAACAATTCCATGGAATAGGTGCCCACAGAGACAGCGCTATTGCCGTGGCCTCGTAGGTCGGGTGCAATAACCCGGTATTCCTTGGCAAGCTCCGGGATGATATATTCCCAGTACGCAGAACTGCCGCAGAATCCGTGCAGCAGTACGACAGCCTTTCCCTGACCCTGTTCCTGATAAGCGAGTTCAATTCCATTTGCTTGGCATGTCTTTTTCACGATAACCTCCGCCTTTCCAAAAGTATTGTGCGGGCTGTGTTACTCTTTTCCGCGGCGTAGCTGCAAGAAGGTACCGGTTGTCGTAACTACCAGCTCATCCCGATCGTTACGCACATCGCAGGCCATCTGCCAGATATCCTGCGCCTGGTTAACGACGCGGGCCGTCGCGATTAATCGCTTACCGGTACCAGCCTTATGGTAGTTTACATTCATGTCCAGCGTGACGAATTTGTCTTTGCCGGAGATGCGCCTCTCCAACATCCAGCCCATAGCCATATCGGCCAGCGTCGCCGTGATGCCGCCATACACGATACGGTATGGATTAAGCACCTCGCGGCCAATCGGCATAGAACACACAAATTCGGTCTCATTCTCGCTGTCTTCTTCTACTACTCCGAGGAAATTTCCGAGAAAGGGATATTTGTTTTCTTTCATGTTGCTGAGCGCGTTCAACGTACGGGCTAATGCTTTTATATCCCGATCTGAAAGCGTCTCGATCTGTGATAGTATTTCTTGCTTTGTCATTGTCTCTTCCCCTATTCTTTGCGACTCTTGTTACTATATCCCTTCCTCCATATGTTCCATACCCAATAACACGATAGTATGAACATGCTGGTCGGCAAGAGAGTAGAATACAGTCGTTCCTTTTTTCTTTGTTTTGGTCACACCGAGCGATCGCATCAAGCGAAGGTGGTGGGATGCGTTTGCGACGGAGATACCGACCAGACGCGCGATGTCGTGTACGCATAATTCTTCGTGACGGGTCAGTAGATAAGCGATTTTTACGCGATTAGCATCCGCCAGTCCTTTGAACCATCCAGCGAGCCTTTCCGTCGGTTTGGTGATGAGTGTATTTCGTAATTCCGCTTCGGTTTCCGAAGAGATATGGCACGTTTCGTTAGTGGCGGTAATCTTCTTCATCACACATATCTCCTTCCTGGCACATATCCGGATCTTCAATTTGGATTGTGGTGTGGGCAATATGGAACCGTTCCTTAAACAGGTGATTGGCTTTGCGTAGCACCTCTCCGGATTGTTCCATGTTTCGTATAACAAGATGGCAACTTAGTGAAGGAAAGCCCGACGTAACGGTCCATACGTGTAAATCGTGTATGGCGGTGACACCGTCGATGGCAAGCACCGCCTCTCGTACTTCGTCGATATCGATGCCCGCCGGAACACCTTCCATTAGTACATTTACCGAATCGCGAATGACACGCCATGCCGAGAGAATGACGAGTACCGCAACGACAACACTGGCAATCGGATCAGCTATCGTCCAGCCGAATTGCCAGATGAGCACGGCCGCTATGATGGCACCAACTGAACCCAGCATATCTCCGATAACGTGCAGAAATGCGCTGCGGACGTTCAGGTTATCCGATGTATCTCCTCCACGCATAAGCATCCATGCCGCAATAATATTAACCGCAAGGCCGATGACTGCAATCGTCAGCATACTGCCGCTTGCTATCGGTTCAGGTGTGAAAAAGCGCCGGTATGCTTCAATGAAAATGTAAATCGAAATAACAGCAAGCGTAATACCGTTCAGCAAGGCTGCGAGAATCTCCGTTCTTTTGTACCCGTATGTCTTCGTAGCGGTGGCAGGCTTAGAGGCAAGCCACATTGCCAGCACACTTAGGAAAAGCGAAGCTGAGTCGCTCAGCATATGTCCGGCATCAGAGAGAAGGGCCAGACTATTGCTAAGGATACCACCGATAAACTCCACAATCATAAATCCCGTAATCAGCAAAAAAGCGAGAAACAATACCTTCTGGTTCGTATTTTTTCCATGATGCCCGTGATCATGATGATGCGTATGCCCATGATGATGTCCGCCCATAAACGCTTCCTCCCCATATGTTGATGCTTTTAGTGTATATTGTTTCCATTCTTTATTCAAGTATTCTTTTGAATATTTGTCTATTGGATAAAACAAAACCTTCGGGAGAAACCCGAAGGTTTTGTAGCTAGACTTTACCTCGTCTGCCGGTTACTAGGTCAATAATGAAGAGCACGCCGGCAATCAACAGTAGAATGTGAATCAATCCTCCGGCTACTTTAAACAGAAGGCCGATAAGCCACAGTGCAAGAACAACGAGGATAACCGTACGTAAAATTCCCATTGTGTATCGCTCCTTATGATAGTTAACGTAAACAATCGTTCATATATGTAGATTTATGTTACCCTGGCTTTTCTAAAAATAAACGGGCCCGCCGTATGTTTTCCCAAACGGCGGGCCCGCATCCATTATAACGTTCCGTCTTTTCTTCGTTTGCTTTTCAACATGAAGCCGAATCCGATGACGAAAACGGCCGCGACAAGAAAGATAGCGGATAAAAGGGTGTTGCGCTCTCCCACGGAAATCCCGACGCCGACAAAACATGCCACGCCAAGGATCGCAATAAACAGTGATTGTTTCTGGTACTTAGTCATCCGTTTTTCACCTCGAAGTCGATTATACTACATTTACCCGACACTCGTTCAAGCTGAGTTATCGAGAAGTGCTAATTTTTTTCCGAGCTCCTCCCCGGTTTTCATAAGCGCAAGATAATCGGACTCGTCAATCAATTGGGATGGTTTCATCATTACCGTAATTTTACCCAGCACTTCTTTTTTTTCGCGGATAGGGATTTGAATAATGGACAGGCGCGCGGGCGAAACGGAGGGTGTTTCGCTGGATGCGGCTTTTCGCACCATGTTCTCCCCATGCTTAATATAGACGCCGATCCAATCAAAATGGGGTACTCGCTTGAAGTTGGAGATAAGCTGTGCATATATTTCATCGGGATTGTTGCTGCGATGAATGGCGACGAGCGTCTCCAACGAAGCAATGGCTGTTGAGGTCGCCATATGAACTCCTCCAGACAGATACTGATGTTTGCTTTGATTATTGTAACAAATTTATACCTGGAAGAATGGTAGTAAGTTTAGGAAAAGAAGCAGACATCCTTGGTTAAAACAACATTCACCTGTAAAAAACATGGAAATATGGTGAATAAATTCTGTTTCATATTGAGCATGGTAAAAAAGTCTTATATAATGGGTTGGGAGTTCGGTGCTTTTTCAGGAGGTTAGGTAAGTATATATAACAATGGGGGGAAGAAATGTTTGGGAAAAATGAAATGAAATCATACCGTTATTTCACGGGGTCTTCGCATTCGGGCATTGAAGCAAATGAACGGCTGCAGGAGAAGCTGGACTTTCTCGGTATTTCACACATTCATAAAGAAACGGTTCGCCGATTGAAACAAATCTATATGGAGCACAGTGAGGATATTATTCACCAATTCTATGCTAGGCTACACACGTTTCCCGAGCTTTATCGCATCATGGAGAAGCATTTCGGCGATGAAAAGCTAAAGCAAACGTTTCACACATATATGGTAAATTTGCTTGAAGATGAGTTGGATTTGTCTTCTGTGTTTCGCCGTCGCGCCGTAACCGAAGCGTACGCCCGCAGCGGATTGACCCCAGACTGGCTCTTATCGGTGTTCAGCCTGCTAAGTCAGCTGTTCATTCCTTGTATCATCCGATCGTTAAAGCGGAAGCCGACGGAAATGACCGATGCAATTCTGGCCTATGAAAGCATAATCGCGCTTGAGCAGCAGATTATTATGGAGACGTATATGGAACTACAGGCTAACCGGTTCATTAGCGGATTGTCAGAGATTATCTCCTACAATGCAGAAATCGATGAAGTACGGGACTTGCTCCGCTATCAGGAGCGGCAGGCAGAGGATTCATTGGCTGTCAGTGCCGCAATGCAAGAGCTGAATGCCGGGATCGAAGAAGTGTCCAATTCCGTTGCCAGCGTCGCTCATGATTCTAAGGAGACGCTGGAAAAGCTGGATAAAGGCTTTCATGCGCTCGATACGATGATTGATTCCCTAGGTCAGATTGATGCAGAACAGGCCAAAGTCGCTTCACACGTAAACGAGCTTCATACACGCGTCAATAATATGGGCAAGGTTATGGACGTGATTAAAGGCATCGCTGAACAGACGAATATGCTGGCACTCAACGCCTCGATTGAAGCGGCGCGTGCAGGCGAGTATGGGAGAGGCTTCTCTGTGGTAGCGGATGAGGTTCGCAAGCTTGCCGACCATACGAAGCAATCGGTGACAACGATTACGGATGACATGCACGGGCTATATGAGATTACGCAGGATATCGCTTCGCTTGTGCAGGATTCTTCTGCACGTTTGCACCGTGGAGCGGAGAATTCACATAGAGTGGTAGATGATTTGACGCATGTTAATGATGTCTTGCAGAAGCTTGGTGAGCACTTCGAGGAAATCGCCGCCATCATCGAGCAGCAGGCCGCATCTACCGACGATATTACGATACGCAACCACAGCATCGCCGAAGCAGTGGAGAAAGGGGTAGAGATTGGGCATCGCACAGGCGAAGCAGTATATCATCTCAGTAAAATGATCGATCAGTACCGCGTAGACTTCATCTCGGTTAACCTGAAGATAAGCCAGGAGGATTTGCTGCAACTGGCGATTACTGACCATTTGTTGTGGCGTTGGAAAATCTACAACCTGCTGCTTGGTTTTGAGAAAATCGACGAAAAAACAATTGCCTCCCACACAGACTGCCGTCTCGGCAAATGGTATTACGGTACAGCCAAGCGGCTATTCGGCGATACGGAAGCGTACCGCAGCATTGAAGCGCCGCACATTCGGGTGCACGAGCTGGCGAAGGAAGCCGCACAGGCATACAATGAGGGCAATAAAAACAGGGCTGAGGAATGCCTGCAAGAGCTAGCACATGCGTCTGAGGCAGTAATTGCGACTCTTGAGACGATGAAGCAGAATATCATTCGTCAGAAAGAAAAATACCAGGGCTAGGGAGCCTATATAAATTACACTTGATATTTTGACATGGTAGCGTGGTTGGAAGGAGGCGATTCAGAAAAAGAAGAGGTTGGAGTCGCCCTGCGCTTCAGCAGAAGAAAGGCAAACGTGTCTTTTTCCGACCGCTCCCGTCCACCGCCCTTCATTCTTTTCTTACCTCTCATCACAAGAATTTGTCGATTTATCAAATCAGATGTATATAGTATGTATAAATTAGAAAAAGAAGCGGAATCAGAAAGAAGATGCCGCTTCTTTTTTTGGGTTCTTTTATTGATGCGATCAATTCCTCTGGTGCATGTGTTGAAACATGCGGAAAAGGAGAGGATGTGTATGCAGGTACATGTATATGGTATGATGAATAGACATTCTGAGCAGGAAGAAACGTAAAGGGATGAACAAGGCATGAATAAGAAATACACAGGAAAAAAAGGAACCTATGTGCAGTTGAAAATCGGACAGGAGATTCTACTGACGATAAAGCGTATCGGCATCAACGGCGAAGGTATCGGTTATTACAAACGTAAAGCTGTATTCGTACCAGGTGCTCTGCCTGAAGAAGTCGTGGAGGTAAAGATCACGAAAGTGCAGTCTACATTCGCTGAAGGAAGAGTGAAAAAAATAAAGCAAGCGTCAGACTTGCGACAGGCGCCTTCCTGTCCGGTATACAATGAATGCGGCGGCTGCCAAATGCAGCACATGACCTATGAAGGTCAATTGAAAGCTAAAGAGGACATCGTACGCGGCGCATTCGAGAAATATACTGATATTGGAGAACTGCCACTGCGCCCCATCCTTGGCATGGAGGAGCCGTGGAGTTACCGCAATAAAGCCCAGCTTCAAGCCGGAACCCAGGGCGATCGCATCATTACTGGTCTGTATGCGGCGGATAGCCACCAGCTTATAGACATTGGAGACTGTCCGATTCAGCATCCAGAGACGAACGAGATGATCGCCGCGGCGCGGGAAGTTTTGGAATTGCTGTCGATCCCCGTATATAACGAGCGTAAGCGGACAGGAGTTATCCGGACGATTATCGCGCGTGTCGGCTTCGAAACCGGCGAGCAGCAGCTTATCCTGGTAACCGCAGAAGAGAAGCTGCCGCGTAAAAAAGAAATCATCACTGAACTGCGGATGCGTTTGCCGAAGCTAACTAGCATCAACCAGAATATCAATAAGCAGAAGACGTCGCTTATTTTTGGCGATAAAACGGAGACATTATGGGGGAAGGAAACAATTGATGAATCGCTGGGCGATGTGAAGTTCTCGCTGTCGCCGCGCGCGTTCTTTCAGTTGAACCCGGCCCAGACACTTAAGTTGTACAATTCAGCGAGGGAAGCGGCCGGACTGACCGGGGAAGAACTCGTTGTGGACGCGTACTGTGGCGTAGGCACGATCTCGCTCTGGCTTGCTCCTGATGCGAAGCGGGTACGTGGTATTGAAGTGATACCGGAAGCGATTGAAGATGCGAAGCGAAATGCAGAGAAGAGCGGGATTGCGAACGCGGAATTCTATGTTGGCAAGGCGGAGGAGCTGCTGCCAAAATGGGTGAAACAGGGCGAGCGGCCAGACGTTGTCGTGGTAGACCCGCCGCGCGTCGGGTGTGATAAGGCGCTGCTGGATGCGGTTCTGAAAGCAAAGCCGAAGCGGTTCGTGTATGTGTCCTGTAATCCTTCGACCCTGGCCCGTGATGTGGCGCATTTGCTGAAGGAGTATCGGTTGGAGTGGGTGCAGCCAGTAGATATGTTTCCGCATACGAGTCATGTGGAATCCGTTGCATCTTTGATTTATAAGGGTTCTAAATAAGTGGTTAATGGAATTGGGGACGTGAGTTATTCACGTCCCTGTTTACTTGTTAAAATGGTTTCAAATTTATCAGCGGCAGATTGATCAGCGGACCGTAAGGCATGTCCATAAATGTTCATCGTCGTACTGATATTGCCGTGTCCAAGACGTTCCGAGATGATCTTAGCGTGAACACCTTGGTTTATCAACAGCGTAGCTGAAATGTGACGAAGATCGTGAAAACGAATGTATCTCAAATTATTCTTCTTGATAAAGTTACGGAACCACAAGTAGGGTCGTTCCTGATGAAATGCTTTACCATCCGGATGGCAGAATACAAAGGAGTATTTACCATCTTGCCATCTATCTTCAATTTTATCACGTTCCTTCATTTTATATAAATAATATTCCCTCATTTCTTCTAGCATCGAAGTGGGAAGTGCTACCTTGCGCTTCGAGTGCTTCGGTGAGCGACACCTCCCGGAGACATTGAGACGCTTTGTACTACATTAATAGCACCAGTATTCAAGTCGATATGCTTCCACTCTAAACCTAATAATTCGCCTCGTCTTAGTCCTGTCGTGAGGGCTAAGGTTACCATTACTCGCCAATGGATGGGTTCTTTCTACAAAGCAAGCAGCAGTTCCTTAACTTCGGTCTCATCGTAAGGGATTATTTCCTTGAGCTTAACGGCAGGTTTCTTAATACCAGCAATTGGGTTTTGTTTGATTAGCTTCCATTCAACAGCCCGAGAAAAAATGTTTTTGAGTATTCGGTGGTGAATCTCAATCGTGCTAGTCGACAAAATCTCTTTCCTGAAGCCTTGGAGTGTGCCTTCCTTAGATAATGAGTCGATAAAGCTCACAATATGAAGTGGTTTTATTTGATCTAATCTCAAGTGACAGAATATAGGTGATATTCTATTTTTTGAGTTAGACTGATAAGTATATAACGTTTTCTCTGCTAAATGCGTTGAGGCATGCTTAGTTCCCCATTTTTTAACAAATGCTTCGGAAGTCATTTTTTCTGGTGTGATGTATTCCCCGACCTCTACCTCGATCTTGAACTTTATCAATTCATTTTGTAGATAGTCTTTCAAACGCTTTGTTGTTCTTAGTAATGTTGGATCTTCAATTTTAATTGTTTTATAGCGTTTTGATCGTTTGCCTTTAGTGTCATATCCTGCTTCAACAACAAGTCTCCACGAATTTGAACCACGTTTCTCAATACTGCCATACGGCTAACCTCCTAATTGTTGATTAAAAATAAATCCCTTGCACTTGGCGGTACAAGGGATTTCGACTTCATTTACGTAAAGAAAAGGGTTTTAAGACGTGTGTTTTGCGGAATAATTACTATATTCTTGATCACGGAACCATGTTTCTAATGTATCCCGTCTGAACCATGCGAATTTTATTGCAATATCCAGGTGCGTTCTATGTCGCTAGTTTTACCGCGTGGACACAGAAATTCAAAAGAAAAATCGAAAAGGGGGCTAAGGCAATTTACGTTTTAGTCCCACGTGTGATTCAAAAAGAAAATGCAAAAACGGGTGAAAAAGAATCCATAATTATTGGATAGAGAACGGAAGCAGTCTTTGATATTATACAGACCGAGGAAACCTCTGAATTAATTCCTGTGCCACAGAGTCTGGGGTATGAGCTGATTGGTGATACACAACTGGGACGATGGTTAAAAGAAAAGCTGCTCCAATTAGCCAAGCAGGAACGAATTAATGTGGAGTATGGAGATACCGGACGTGCGAGTGGATACTATGTTCCAAGTACTCATACTATTCGGCTCTCTTCTTCTCATGCTTCAGCGGATGAGGAGTGTATGGTATTTCTCCATGAAGTGATTCATGCGTTTCGTCATGCCAAAGGCTTCAAGTATACAAGAGAAAGAAGAGATGATGCAGAGGTTATTGTGGAGGGAACGGCTTTTATGGTGGCTGCTTTTTATGGATTAGAGGTGGATAACTATTCGTTTACGTATATTGCATCCTAGGCAAAGGATGTTGAAACGCTATTGAAGTTAAGAATGGGAGTGGGGAAAGAATCCAAACGGCTGATTCATCGAATCGAAACGCTGTGTGAAGAGGACATGACGGACATTCGAGGTACTAAACCAGAGATAGATGCTCTTTATTGCTGAAAAATATTCTATAAAGGGGATGGAGAAAGAGGATGAAAAGGTGAAGAAAGGGGGTACAAAGGAAGACATAAGCTTTGAAACTCAAAATCATGATGATGAGGTGTGGAATGATGAGAGCATCTTTACAAGCACGAAACTAATACGTTGTCTCATATAGAATGGCTAACGTATCGGCAAAAAGGAATTGGAACAGAAAAAACTTATCGAGTGCATAATTTCAAAATGATTTGTAAATAGACGACCTCTTCGTAAGAGTAATTTATTTATATTTGAAAGATTGCTATACAAATTATTTATATATCTAAATATATTTAAATATTTAGATATATAAATACTGCAACCAAGACATTGTAATACCTAGTCTCTAGAGTTTTGAATCGATTCCAAAAAAGACTGAACCGACGGTTCGACTTCTTTTTTATTTCTATGAAATCGATTCGCGATTCACTCTCTTTCAGTTACTTCCATAATCGTTCAATGGGATTCAAGTTCGGAGAATACAGTGGCAGAAAAATTAAGAAGAGACGATGTTGATTCTTCTTCAGAAGAGGCTGAAGCAGTTTGGCTTAGTGAATACGATCATTGTCTAGTACTATTACGATATATTTGTTTGCATACAAATCTAGCGTCTTCTCTAAAAAAGAATAAAACGTTTGCACATTGCACTGAGCGGCTTGTGTGCAAAAAAATTCTCCATCCAAAGCATTAACCATACCAAATAAGGTTACGCTTGTATGGTGCCCATAGGTTGGAATTTCTTTTTGTTTTTCTACTTCTGCCCATGTAGCTCGAAGAGCTTGAAAGGCATGAATATAACTTTCATCTTCATAGAGAAGCACCATGTCGTGTGTCGGAATTTTTTTTATCAGATCGGCTTCATTTATAAATTACTTCCTACTTCTTCTTATCTGCTTTTACAAGGGTATAGGTAGGTCGTGTATAGCTTAGTCCCCATGCGCGTGATTCCACCACGGCTCATTGAAATCTCGTATTTCTCTTGTAAAAACATTTGGATAATCCGTGTATCCAAGACGTATACATACCGATTCCTTGATCTTTTGGTGTACTTTTTACAATCAATCGTTTCAACTCTTCTCGCTATTGCTCATTTAAATACGGTTCTTTTCCGGGTGGGAACTTACGTTCTAGTACCAAATCCAAAACGCCTTCATTAAAAGTGGAAATATAGGTTGAGACGGATTGACGATGAAGATTGAGCATCGTCGCTACTTCTTTGCCTAGATAGCCTTCCATAACAAGACGAATAGCCATGTGCTGCCGTAAGGTAACATCCTTTACTTTTCGTTCTTGCTTACGAAGGGCTCGAACTGTCCAACTGTGGGTTTCTGTAATTTTTAATCGGGTCATCGTATTTCCGCTCCTTTTCCCTATGGATTCTTAGGAGCAGTATCGATAAAATTTTTTCTTGCTACACAGAAGTTGAAACATCAAGATCGATTTATATAGTTGTTGATAATATCGATCTAAGGGTTACCAGTGTATGGGGCTATGCGGATTCTTGTATAGTACCGGATTTGCCGATAGGTTTAAACACGGTCGTATACCAGGAAGCTCTCAATGAATTTAAGGGCCGCTATCTAGTCGGAGAATTTGATGAAAAAAAGAAACAAAAAAGTCCATATAGCTGTCTTTTCTTCTATAGAAATCAAAAGGAGCAAATGAGGATTTTGAAGAATAAATTACCACCAGTTTAAAGCGGTCAGGCGAGCCTTTCCATATGGTAGAATGATGTCCGAGGTATTGACATCATGTTTATTTCACCAATGCTTTTGCATAAACCCGATCGTTCTTTTGATGATGACCACGACACTTTATTTGGTATAATTAACGGTAAACATAAATTAAGGGGAAAATGGTGTATATAGATTCTATTTTGAGGTGATTATATGGATTTATTATTAGAAGGCATCTTATCAAATAATATGAATGAACGGAATAAAGCGATAGAAAAAATAATTATGGAGAAACCGGTAAAACTAAAGAGTGATTTGTTACAGATTGCTTTAGAAGGACCAACATATGCAAAGTTAGGTGCTCTAAAATCATATGGAAATATTATTTCAAAAGACGAAATTGGGACCATTTTGGAATTTACAAAGAATAAAAATTGGCATATGAGGTTAGAGGCATTAAAGTGTATTGCTAATTTAATGGGGAAAGACTCACTTAAAATACTAAAACCGTTTTTAGAAGATAAAGCATACGGTGTAAGAAGTGAAGTGGAATTAATAATATCTAATTTTAAAAAGTAATCGAGTATGGATAAAGTTTATCAATAAATGCGGTGTATAGGAGGATAATTGAATGAATGAAGAGATTGAAAAAATAAAAGAGATTGTTCTTGACGAAAGACTAGTGGAGTTAAAAAAAAATTACCCTCAGTTTTTTGACAAACAAAATCAATTTCAAATTGATAAATTTGCAGAATTCATCGGACAAGCTGGAGGGGAAATAAATCGTGAAGGCTTTTCATTGAATTTCTTAGGGAAAGAGTATGCCAAACTTCAAGTGGATGCACCTACTAATACAGTTGTAACTCCTGATGTAAAAACAAACTTCGATGAGGTTAATAAAGATAGTGAAAACATTTACATAGTTGGAGACAATCTTAATGTGTTGAAACATTTGCGTAACTCGTATTCAGGTAGTATTAAATTGATTTATATAGATCCCCCTTATAATACTGGAAAAGGAGATTTCACTTATCCTGATAATTTTGAGTTTACTAAGGAAAAATTAGTGAAAATACTTGGTGATGAGGATAAAGCAGAAAAAATTTTTGATTTACAAGGAAAATCAAGTCATTCGGCATGGTTAACATTCATGTTTCCAAGACTTTCACTCGCCCATAAACTATTGAAAAAGGATGGGGTAATTGTAATTTCGATTGATGAAAATGAATATGCAAATTTAAAGCTTCTGTGTGATGACATTTTTGGTGAAGCAAATAAGCTTCCTACATTCATTTGGCAAAATAAAAAAGGAGGCGGTAACGACTCAACTCACGTGGCAGAAGAAACAGAGTATATTTTGGCTTATGCACGTGATATTTCAGAATTACCCCCTCTTTTCGAAGTTTATTCAAGCGAATACCTCAAACGTTATAAAGAGGAAGACGATATAGGTAAATATTATTGGGATACGTTCAAGAGAAAATCTGGTAAACAATATTATCCAATTAAAGCTCCTGATGGAACTATCCTTGAATATGATGAAAATGGAAATAAAATTAGTTGGCTTCGTTCTGAAAAACGTTTCAAATCTGATCTAGAAATTGGAGACGTGAAATTTGTAAATAATAATGGAAATTGGAACATTCATTTTAAACAACGTCTTCCAAAGGGGAAGAAACCAAGAAATTTGTTAGTTTTAACTGAAAATGGGACAACCTCAGATGGAAGTGAGGAAATTCTCAATTATTTTGGGGCAGAAGTTTTTACTAACCCGAAACCAACTTCCTTAATAAAATATTTTATCGAAATTCTAACTGGAAACCAGGATACTGTTTTGGACTTTTTCTCAGGTTCTGGAACAACAGCCGATGCCTTATTTCAAGTTAATGCGGAAACAAATGGCGATAGAAAATTTATTTTAGTTCAATTACCTGAACCGACAAAAGAAGATTCAAACGCTCGCAAAAAGGGTTATGAGTCTATTGATGAACTAGGTCGGGAACGGATTCGTAAGGCTGCCGAAGAAATATGTAAAAAAAGTAACACACATATTGATTTGGGCTTTAAAACGTATTTTATTCATGAACGACCAACAAAAGCTCTAGAGGAAATTGAAGAATTTGGTAATGATGGTGTAGTACAAGAAACACTCGGTATATCCGTTGCACATTACGTTGACAAATATGCTTATCGTGATGCTAGCGGTCGTGAAACCTTGGTTACAACTTGGCTCTTAGATGATGGAGAGGGATTAGGAATTGAGGCTGAGAATGTTAAATTCTTAGACTATACAGGGTATAAACGCGGTAAACGTTTGTATCTAATTGACGAGGGGTTCACATCTGATAATGTAGTTGAATTATTACGTCAAATTGATTCGAAAGAACTTGTAGTAAGTAATGTAACAGTTTATGCACACTCTATGAATTTCGAAGAAATGCGAGAACTAGATATAGCGTTACGAACAAGAGCAGGCATTTCGTTAGAAAAGAGGTATTGAAATGGGGATTGAGTTACAGGAATTAGACTATCAAATTGAGGCAATACAGTCGGTTGTTGGTGTATTTGAAGAAGTACCAATGAGCCGTCTAAAAAGCTATCAAAACCCTATTATTGAGTTCAAAGATGAATATATAAAAAACAAAATTCGAGCTAACATCACCTCTATACAAAGTAGAAATGATATTGATCCATCACTTCGTTCTTTCGTTAATGATGGTGTATTAGGTATAGATGTAAAGATGGAAACTGGTACGGGAAAAACGTATGTCTATTCTCGCTTAATGCTCGAATTGAATAAAGAATATGGTTTTAACAAGTTTATTATCGTTGTACCTTCAACTCCTATCAAAGAGGGGACAAAAGCATTCATTAGCTCAGATATGTTTGAGCGTCACTATCGTTTGTACTCTGATTTTTCTAATTGTAGGATAAATTTACAAACGCTTAATCGCCAAAAATCGAGTGGAAAGAAAGGGCGAAAATATATTCCACGAGAAATTAATGAGTATGTTGAAGGTGACTCATATGCGTCAAATACCATTCATGTTTTGCTTACAGGGATGGCTATGTTACAAAAGGGGAAAACCTCCACATTGGATAGAAGTGATTATGACCAAACACTATTATCAGGTACAACTCGTCCCGTAGAAGCTCTCGCTGATACTCGCCCTATTGTAATCATTGACGAGCCGCATAAATTTGATCGTAATAATAAGACGTATGAATATATTTTAGAAAACATTAAGCCACAGGCGATTATTCGCTTTGGTGCAACGTTTCCTATTAATAGTGATAAAACAAGGGATTACAATAATTTAGTATTTAATTTATCCTCTGCTGATGCTTTTAATCGTGATTTGGTTAAAGGTGTGAGTATATATAACCCTGAGTTTGAATCCGTAAAACTAACACGGTTTCGATTGGTAAGCATTAGCAATAAAAAACCTAAAACAGCTAAATTTATGAATATGGATACCAAAAAAGAGTATATTTTAACGACTGATGAGTCATTAAATGTTCTTGATGAATCGTTTACCTCTTTAAGTCTTTCAAACATAGGAAATCAAGAAGAGTTAAATGGTGCGCAAGGTATACTTCTCTCAAATGATAAGGCAGTGGCGGTAGGAGATAGCATATATCCTGGGGTATTCAGTCTTTCGTATCAAGAATTGATGATTAATCAAGCATTAGACTTACATTTCAAAAAAGAAAAAGAAAATTTTTTCAGGGCAACTCGTTACAAGACATTAGCCCTGTTCTTTATTGATAGTGTGGACTCTTATCGTGGTGTAAATGGTCGACGGGGAAAACTTCGGGAATATTTTGAAGAAATGTTAGAAAAAAGATTGAAGGAAGAAATTACGAAATTAAAAAATAAAAAACGTACCGTAATAGAAGAGGAATATCTTGATTATTTACTTGCATCTTTAAATGACTTACCTTCAACGAGTGGTGGTTATTTCTCAAAAGATAATGACACGTCCGACGAGGCTATACAACACGAAGTGAACAATATTTTACGTGATAAAGAAACTTTACTCTCATTTAAAAATGAAAGTGGAGAATGGAATACAATGCGTTTTATTTTCTCAAAATGGACGTTGAGGGAGGGTTGGGATAACCCGAATATCTTTACAATTGTGAAATTGCGCTCATCAGGTAGTGAAAACTCAAAAATTCAAGAGGTTGGGCGTGGACTGCGTCTGCCAGTAGATGAGTATGGAAATAGAGCAATTGCAGGACAAGAAACATTCTATTTGAATTATTTGGTCGATCACACCGAAAATGAATTTGCGGATAAACTTGTTAAAGAAATAAACGATGGAGTATCATTTGTTTCTAATATTGATGGTAAACTTGAAGAAGTAGCATTGAAACTTAGAAAGGAACCAAAAGAATTATTTATAGAGTTGCTTACTAAGAATTTCGTTGATATCGATAAAAATATAATAAATGAAAATCGTGAACAGTTTTATGAAGAATATCCATTGTTTAATACTGGATTGAAAAAGAACAAAGTTACCAAAGGCAATTCTGAGATAGTTAAGATTCGAAAAGAAAACTTTGAAAAAATTCGTGAATTATGGTTGAAAATTAATCAAAATTATATGGTAGACATTGAAGAGGTTGATGAAGAAATACTTGTTCAAGGTATTAAAGAAAGTCTAACAGAAGAAATGTTTTCACGTACTATATCTAATTTCAAGAAACGTTCTACTAAGAATGAAAACGGAAAAGTTGGGCTAACTGAAGCGAATGTTGGGTCTTTTGAAATTCATGAGTCTAAACTACCGTATGGTGAATTCTTGAAAATTTTAAGTAATCGTTCCAGCATCCCAGTTCAACTATTGCATAAAGGAATTGTAGAGTTTCATGAGCGTACAAACACTGAAATCTACGTAACAAAAAAGAGCGTTGATATTTTTATCAGAAACTTTGAAACTTGGTTTATAAAACAGTTTGCGTCTAAATACACGTATCGAAAAGTATTTGATGGAGTGCGTGAAACGCACCTCAATCATGTAGATGGTAGTCCTAAAGATTCGATTGCTCAGGCTTTACTGGGTGTTTACAAAGCTGATAAAAATAAAGAGGTACCTGAAAAATTCCTATTCGATAAAATTGTTTATGATAGTGAGATTGAGGAAAAAAATATAGAAAATGGTGCAATTGATTCTGTTGAAGTGTTTGGCAAAATTCCAAGAAGAAGTATTCAAGTTCCTATGTATTTTGGTGGAACGACCAGCCCTGACTTCATGTATGTGATTACAAATACAACTGGAGAACAAACGATTAATCTTGTTATTGAAAGTAAAGATATAGAAAAAGAAGCGGATTTACGTGGTACCGAGAATGCAAAAATTAATGCAAGTGAAAAGTTCTTTAAAGCTTTGCAAGAAGAAGGTATTAATGTAGAATACAAGCGTCAGATGAAGAATGATGACATATTAGGAATTTTAAATGATTTTACGAATAATTAATTAGTAATTCCCTTAATTTTATTTTGGGATATAAAATGTTGAAAAAGGGTTTTGCAAAAAGTAATACCCTTTATCTCTTAAATTTAATAAGAATGTGTTCATTCAAATTGAAATATATTTTATAAAATTATTTTGTTGAAACTATATAGATCTTGTTTAAGCCATTAACTTATACATCCAATTCGTTTTAAAACACGTTCATGATTAGCGTGCATAAATAGAAGAAACTTTTGTACTGCTTGTTCAATCTCCGATTGATTTTTATGAAATACATTGGAAATGATAGAGTCCTTTAGCCAACGCCAGAGTTTCTCAATCGGATTTAGCTGCGGTGAGTACGGTGGTAAAAACAACAAGTATAGTTGGTGGCGGTGCTCTTCTAAAAAAGCACGAAGTAATTTAGCCCGATGGATGCGTGCATTATCCATGATCATAATGACAAATTTACCTGCATACCGAGTGACCACTTTCTTTAAAAACAGTAAAAAGGAAGCCGCATCACAGGAAGAAGCTGTTGTACAAAAGACATCACCGCTATGAATATCAACCGTTCCAAACAAGGTAACCTGAGCGTGATGGCCATAGGTAGGGATTTGTTTTTGTTGTCCCTTTTCCGACCATGTAGCCCGTAGGGCTTGATACGAACGGATATGTGTTTCATCCTGTGCAAGCAGCACTGTGTTTTTGTCCATTAAGTTTTTTTTATTGTCTCTAATTGATGAAGAAATGCTTGTTGTTTTTCTGGATTCGCCTTAGCTAATACATACGTAGTTCGCTTCCAGCGGAACCCCATACGGATAAGCATATCTCGAATTCCCGGACGAGACATGGTGATGGAGAAACGTTTCTCTATCCATTTTTGAAGTAAACGGGTATCCCAAGATTCAACCGGTTCAATCCCTTCTCTTGCAGGTGTGCTTTCTTGCATAACATGCTTCACTTCTTCTTGCTCATGTGGAGACAAAAGAGGACGGTTTCCCGGAGGGAAATCTCGATGAAGAAGAGTAGAAAGCCCACCTTCTTGAAACAATTTGACATAGGTAGAGACGGATTGACGACAAATCCCTACTATCTGAGCGATTTCAATCGCTTGATATCCTTCCATTACCAGCCGAACGGCTGTAACACGTTGTTTTAAGAATACATCTTTCATCTTTTGCTCTTCTTTGAGAAGGCTTTCAGCTGTGAAACCATGTGTATTTGTAATTGTAAGTTTTCTCATCTAATACCGCTCCTTTTTTATGTTCGTAGGAGTCAGTATTGCCAAAAAATCATTATGTTAAAACTTTAGTCAATGCCTATATAAATTTTGGGGAACTTGCCTAAAACGCGATTGATGATGTCTATTAGTTCTTCAGGATTAGCTTATAACCGATCGTATGAACAACGATTTTTTGTCAGTTATAACAATTTGAGTGATTTCGGGGAGGGACGAAGAAGTTCCTCATTTGCTTATTGAAGATTATTGTTTAACTGAAACTGTAACCTATGTTAAATAAGGTAAAGCCCTCTCTAAAGAGAAGGGCTTTTATAATTATTTTTGTCCTCGATTTGGTTATAAACTATTTAAGGTTATTTAAAATAAACCGGTAAAATGTTGATTTATAATGGTCTTTTGTAACAGATTTTCTTCTATTATTTATGAAAATAAATGGGCGACATGATGTAATGGCTTAAGATTTACTGGTCATATGTTCTAACTGTCGATTGAAACAATGAAGCATCAGCTTTTTGCTGGGGACGAACGTAGTCGTTTGATTCAAGTCGGCAACCAAACAGAACAATATTCAAAACGCGAAAACCCTTATAAATTAAGGATTTGTCCTGTCGTGGCAGATAGGAACCAAGTGAGCTATGTTCCCGCATACGTTACATATGGAGTGTGTTTCACTACTTGTTAAGAAAGATCAATAAGAGGTATAACTGAACTGAAACTCGAATAATGGACACTTAAAAAAAGTCCGTTATTCGGGTTTTTTGTATGGGGAAATGACAGAGATACAGGTATAATCAACTCAATGAATACGAGTGAGGTAGAGAAACATGAGTAAAATCATCTTCAGTGCTTTCCAAATCAAACAATTAGAGACAAATCCTAATGTGAGTAAGGTTTCTGAACGTTCCATTACGTATCATCCGGATTTTAAGTTAAAAGCCGTCAAAGAATATCTGAAGAATAAAGAACCGATGCAGATTTTTCTTGAGAATGGATTTGATCTCTCGATCATCGGGAAGGAGAACCCAAATCAATGTCTCAAAAGATGGCGGAAGCTTTATAAAGAAATCGGGGAAAGTGCGTTTCATACAGAACGACGAGGAAAAGGAAGTACAGGACGTCCTTCTTCTAAACAATCTACACCGGAGGTGGAACTCAAGAAGGCACAGGCTCGAATCGCTTTCCTTGAGGCAGAACTTGATTTCTTAAAAAAGCTAGACGAGTTAGAAAGGCAGGCGTTTCAGAAGAAGTCCTAACACCATCAGAGAAATTTGAACTCATTGAGAGGATACTACGGCGCTTCTCTCATCCACATATGACACGTTATTTCTGCGGGTTGGCAGGAGTGAGCCGAAGTGGTTACTATAGATGGCTGCGTACCGAGAAAACACGTTGTGACAGAGAAGAGGCTGACGAAAAAGATTACCAGTTAATCAAGGGGATCTATGATGCTAAGAAAGGGCGTGCGGGTGTACGCACCATTAAAATGGAGCTTGAAAATCGGAAAAACGTCGTTATGAATCACAAGCGAATCCGTCGAATCATGCGAAAATACAATCTAGTAGCGAAAATCCGATGTGCGAACCCTTACAAGAAAATGGCACAGGCAACGCATGAGCACAAGATACGCCCTACCCTTTTGAAACGAAACTTCGATCAGGGTGAGCCACAGAAAGTATTTTTAACAGACATCACTTACCTCTTCTATGGTAATGGAAAGAAGGCCTATTTGTCTTGTGTAAAAGATGGAGCAACGCGAGAGATTGTGGCGTATCATTTATCAGAGTCATTACAAATGGAATTGGTCTATCGTACGCTTGATAAACTCGCTGAACAGTTGGACCACTCTATCCATCCAGAAGCCATCTTACATTCAGATCAAGGTGTTCATTATACAAATCCAGCTTATCAGAAGCGTATAATCGAACTTGGCTTAACCCCCTCCATGTCTCGAAAGGGAAACTGTTGGGATAATGCCCCAATTGAATCCTTTTTTTGTCATATGAAGGACGAAATGGAATATACGAGGATCCAATCATTTAATGAGCTCAAAAAATGCGTAGAGGCATATATCGAAAGATATAACTACTATAGGTGTCAGTGGACATTAGAAAAGCTAACTCCTGTTGAATACAGGAATCAGCTTTTAGCAGCCTAGCCGTCACTTTTTTAAACTGTCCATTATTGGGGTTACAGTTCAAATATCGGAGTCACCTTCTCAGTGCATAGGTTTTTTTTAGTGTCTACTTTTAGGGTTACAGTTCAAACAGTGAGTAGAGAACCTTTCCTTTTAGACAATTTAGTTTTATAACAATAAAAATATAATTGCATTTTATATAAAAATAGAAAAGTACCCCTAGTGAAGGTTCAGCTAGAGGTACTTTTCTTCTTTTGATCTTTCAGCCGTGAATTAAACTGAATAGCCTGTTACTATTTAATATTGTATATATAAATAAATCCGTGCACATATGTGCGTAATAATCCTAGTAGGGTTTACTTCTTTTTTTCCTGATTGTTTATTACTTTTCTCTATTTTCTTTACTTGTTAACTCCAAGAATGTTTTGAAATAGTTCCAAGATATGTTTCACTCCTATATCTGTCCAGCAACTTTCTTTAAGCGTCCTGCAAGTGGTACTACAATGATACCAGCTATTACGACCTGCATAACGTTTCCAGGGATGGAGCCGATTGGCTGTATCCAGTTACTGTAAAGGATAACTTCGGTAAAATAGTAGCCCACGACTTTTATAATCAGTGCAACGACAATTGCCAGTGTGTTTACAAGTACTCTTTTGCCGGGTACCTTTTCGGATATGAGACCGGCTAAAAAGCCCATTGTACCTACGATGATGAATGTAAACGGTGCCCATGCTGCCCAACCAGAGATAAGATCGAAGAAGGCCATTCCGAAGGCGCCTGCTATGGCTCCTGTTTTTTTGCCGTAAACCAGGGCTGCTATAAAAAGAGGCACGTTACCCAGATGGATTAGGCCTCCGTTACCCATTATTGGGAGCCTTATGTTGATGAACATTGTGGCTACAAGGGTAAATGTGATGAAAAGTGCATTGATGACTATGGTTTTTGTTTTAGTTGTTTCTCTCGATGAGAATGTTGAATCCATATGATAACCTCTTTCTTTTTTCTTTAAGATATCATCATACTCCTAATCAGATATTTAATAAATACGTAATATTATTTATTTGCACAGGTACAGAATTCTAGTAATAACAGATATACGGGAGAAGTGTTTTGCAGTCAAGTCAATTATGAGCAGTGAAAATTTTAGTGTGAAAAATACTCAATACATGTGTAGTAACGTTATATTTGAATGATAAAAAATAAAGAAATATAGATAAAGAAAAGGGCACCTGCTAAGCAATTGGCAGGTGCTTTTTTCCTGCTATTATCGTCTCATCAGAAAGGATAAGAAAATTGAAGATATTTAGAGGATTTCGACCCAGAAATCACGAAAATGAATTATAAAAAGATATTTTATCATATTATCGAATTAGTGTTTTACCATGATAAAGGATAGACTCTAATAGAGCATTAATTATAGGGGGATACATAGATGAAAAGATTTGCAGCAATATTTCTTGTATTCGGTATGATTATATCAATCATTGCCGGATGCTCTAGTGCTAGTAGCAGCAGCACTGACAAAAAATTAGTTATCGGTGTGGATGATCAATTTGCCCCGATGGGATTTCGTGATGAGAAAAACGAACTCGTTGGTTTTGATATCGATTATGCCAGGGCAGCCGGTGAAAAAATGGGATACGAAGTTGTATTTCAGCCAATAGACTGGAAGGCAAAGGAATCCGAACTTAGTAGCGGACGAATTGATTTGATTTGGAATGGCTATACGATTAATGAAACACGAAAAAAGCAGGTATTGTTTACAAAACCATATTTGAAAAATGCTCAAATTGTAGTCACACTGACGAAATCAAACATTAGTAAATTAGACGATTTAGCAGGAAAAAATGTAGGACTTCAAGCATTATCCTCTGCACAGGAAGCATTAAATGGAAGTACAGTAAAGTCGAAAATCAAAACCGTATCCGAGTATAAAGATAATGTTTTGGCATTAAGTGATTTGAAAATTGGACGTGTTGATGCGGTTGTTATTGATGAAGTCGTTGCCAAATACTACATGTCTAAGGAAAAAGATACATTCAAGATTCTAGATGAATCACTTGCGCCAGAAGAGTATGGAGTCGGCGTGAAAAAAGGCAATGAAAAATTGCTGAACGAATTGCAAAAAGCACTGGATGAGATTAACAAGGATGGCACTGCCGCAAAAATCTCTGAAAAGTGGTTTGGTGAAGATAAAGTATTGAAATAAAGTAAATGATATGATAAATCAAAATCCGGATTTTTTCCAAAAGATCCGGTTTTCTTCATGGATAAGAAAGTATATAAATTACACTTGATAGTTTGACAGGGTAGCGTGGTTGGAAGTAGGCGATTCAGAAAAAGAAGAGATTGGATGCGCCCTGCGATCCAGCAGAAGAAAGGCCAGCGTGTCTTTTTCCGACCGCCCTTCCTTCTTTTCTTCCCTCTCACCACAAGAATTTGTCGATTTATCAAATCAGATGTATATAAATGTCGCTGTAAAGGGGGAAAGCATCATCCGCTTTCTTCCGGTTGTATTACTCGAAAAACCCGCGAGTTTTTCTTAATGAGGAGCATATGACGATGAGCATTGATTACATATTGAATATTACGGGCTCCATGTTAGAAGGGGCACAAATGACGATCCTCTTATTTCTAATCGCCATTGTTGCCGCAATTCCACTGGGGTTTGTTTTGACCTTGATGGCAAATAGTACGAGCAAGCTTATCTCCTGGTTTGCGAATAGTTATATTTATGTGATGCGTGGCACTCCGTTATTATTGCAGTTGCTGTTTATCTGCTTCGGACTGCCCCTTATCCCGATTATCGGCGACTATCTCATTATGGATAGATTTGTCGCTGCTTGCCTGGGCTTCATTCTGAACTATGCGGCTTACTTTGCTGAGATCTTTAGAGGCGGTCTTTTGGCGATTGATAAGGGACAATATGAGGCTTCACAGGTGTTGGGATTAAGCAGATGGCAAACAACAACGAAGGTAATCCTGCCGCAAATGTTCCGTGTCGCGTTGCCTGCAGTTTCTAATGAATCGATAACGCTCGTAAAGGATACGGCGCTTTTATACGCAGTTGCGGTTCCAGAGCTATTGCATTTTGCGCAAACGGCTGTGAATCGTGACTTTACGATTGTTCCTTTTGTTATAGCAGGTGTCATTTATTTGCTAATGACCCTTGTTTTGACACTGCTTTTTAAGCAGCTTGAGAAAAAGTTCAAATTTGAATAAAAGGACTGGCATGAAATGGCGATCATTGAAGTTTCAAATGTAAAAAAGTCTTTTGGCAATGTAGATGTACTTAAAAATATTACATTTACTGTAGATAAAAGCGAAGTTGTTGCGGTTATAGGTCCCTCAGGCTCTGGAAAGAGTACGATGCTTAGAAGCCTGATCCACCTTGAGCATGTAAATGATGGAAGCATTTGTGTTCAAGGCGATTATCTTGTAAAAGACGGTATATATGCGAACAGTCAAGATATAAAACAAATTACCTCAAAAATGGGAATGGTGTTTCAACATTTTAATCTATTTCCCCATCTCACTGTGAAGGAAAATCTGGAGCTTGCCCCGAGGTATGTAAAGAAGGGATCGAAAGAGGAGATAAGCAAAAAAAGCAGAGAGCTCTTAGAAAAGGTTGGATTATCTACGAAAGCTGATGTGTATCCTGCCAGGCTCTCAGGCGGTCAAAAACAACGGGTAGCGATTGCCCGTGCATTGATGATGAACCCCGATATTATCCTTTTTGATGAACCGACATCAGCCCTTGATCCGGAGCTGACGGGTGAGGTATTACAGGTTATCAAGCAGCTTGCAGAAGAGCATATGACAATGATTGTCGTTACGCATGAAATGGGTTTTGCTAAAGAAGTAGCAAACAAAATTATGTTTGTAGACAACGGTGAAATTCTAGAATCAGGCAAACCTGAACAAATATTTACCAATCCGCAATTTGATAGAACGAGAGCATTTATAAACACAGTTTTATAAAAAATTTGCGAGACGTGTATAAGTTATGAATAGCAAACCAGCGTTATTAAGGTAGAGAGTATGATAGGGAATTAAAAGCTACGAATTTGAATGGGTAGTTTTACAAGTCCTTTGGGAGAAATCCTAAAGGGCTCTTTTATTTTTTGTATTGGAAAGACAGTAGGAAGAGATATCGTTTCTCTATCATGGATAATTAGAATTTATCTTAACTTTATATGAGGTAAATGGTAATATGACTAAATTTATGACGTCGGTCACTATTTTGTGACTGTTCATTACCATATAATTCTAATTAGTTACAAATTAAGGGAGGTAATAACGTGAGCCAACAATATTCAGTAGTTTTTGTAAACAATTCAACAAACCTTGGAGATGTATGTGTATTTCAAAAAGATCCTAATATTGGGGTTGCGAATGTACAGTCTCTCGCATGGTTTACAAAAACAACGCATCCTAACACAAGGTTTTAAATGGAATATTGATTACAGTTTTGTTTGGGCTGAAACAGGCGAGCTTGTCCCTGGCGTTCAATTCATCGCAAGTGAAGTGCTAAATGCTGACTTAACACAGAACAATGCGGTTAATCTCTCTTATGTAAGTAACGCATACACATTTACAAAGCAAAAGACGGAACAGCCACTCGGCAGTCTCTTGATACACCAGGATGCAAATATTCCCCTCAAACAAGCTTCTGTAGGGATAGGGATGTCTGGAAACGGCACATTCGCAGTACAAGCCCAACCTAACCTGGATTTAACATTTACTCCTCATCCGAAGTATTACATTTCATTTGGAACATTTACAGAGGGGGAAGTGCTAGACATAGCACAAATGACTAAGTTTGCAGAACTCAAGTTTGATCCGGGTGTTTATTCAATCACAGCTATATTAAATGCAGATAACACATGGACAGTTAAATCCACGAATCAGGCGAATGAAGAATTTGTAGCAGCACGGGCGAATAATCCGACTGCCCAACGGCTTCTATAGACGTACAAAAAGTAGCCCTTCTGCCAAAACAGGCAGGAGGGCTTTACTTTTGTTATGTGGTTTTAACGGCTTGTTTACCTGTACGGGATCGGACGGCCATGCTGTTCAAAAGTAGTCAGGACAGCCCTCGTCAGTATTTCGATACCATCGAGTAGTGCTTCTCGATCGAAGCTCATATGTGGGTTGTGTAATCCGGGTTTCAAATCACACCCCAAACCGAGCATGGTTGCTTTGAGATGAGGTCGCTCTTTGGTGTAATAATGAAAATCCTCTGCCCATGGTGTGTGTAACAATAGGAGATTCTAGTCGTTCACTCCCCAGCGTTCATCTGAGTCATTTTTGCTGAGTAGGGTTCAAGTGGATTGAGATAGATACCTTTGATTTGTTCTACAATAGCTGTCCCTACTTCAATTGCGTTGGTTCCTAAGTGGGGGCGGGCTCCGTGTGCATCCATTAAGGAAACGATTGCACCTTATTATATGGCCCGTATTGTGGATCTCAGACTTTTTCTGGAGAAATACCCGTTTCAGTCCCAAGAAGCAGATTGCCAATTAACGTTCACTCTGCATGATCCAATGCTTGAATGGAATCAGGGGACATTTACATTGGCGGTGGATAAAGAGGGAAAAGGCCATCTGACAGAAGGTGGCGCTAATGCTACTGTTGCATTGGAACGGATATTTAAATTTTTACCCTTGTGGAGACCTGATCTCTCCCAGGGGTATTTTTCTATATATTGGATAGGTTGAGCAAAAAGAATTATATAAGTACAAGGAAAAAAGGAAGGTGTTCACATGTTTTTATCTTAATAACGTAGTAAAAATCCCTTAATTTTCCCATGTAGCTAACTAGGTCTCTATTTTAGTAGAAAAGGAATGTTGTATAATTTTTCTAATGGAAAAATGATTTATATAAATTACACTTGATATTTTGACATGGTAACGTGGTTGGAAGTAGGAGAGGTGGGGAAAGAAGAGGGTGGATACGCCCTGCGCCCCGGCAGAAAAAAGGCAAACGCGTTTTTTTTCAACCTCTAATTTTTTCATTCTTTTCTTACCTCTCACCACAAGAATTTGTCGATTTATCAAATCAGATGTATATAGATATTGGAGGAAATAGCATTGGGCCAGATGAGAATATTAGCAGAGTTGGCCTCACAAGTCGCTTCTGAACTTCAAGGTATAGGTGAAGAGTATGAAGCGTCGGGAAGCCGTGCTGCAACAGTTATGACAAATGTGCAGCAGGGATGGCAAACAACGGCGAAGGATAAAGTGAATGCATTGTATCAGGAAGCAGAAATGTCTTATAAGTTTGCGCGTCAATATATTGATGAGACGTGCACCATGTTGCGGCAGCTTGCGATATATGCTGAGCAGCTGGCAATGCAGGAAGAGCAGAAGAATAAATAGAGAGAAACAGGAGAAACGGATATGAGCGCAAATTCCCTTACTATTACACCTTCCCGCATAAAGGATGCAGCCGGACGATTGGGCTATGAGATAAACGGACTGGAGCATATTGCATCCAAGATGGGTACATACGGCTTTTCCATGGCACGCCTCACTGCAGTTCCTACAGGAGACAACGTACAAGCGGTATACGAGCAAGCGCTCCGTATGATGAAAAAGCACATTGAACAGATGCGCTATATCGAGGAACGATTGCATGAGGTAGCTGACAATTTTCAGGAAGCTGACGAAATGGCTGTACAATGGGAGCAGCCCTCGATAGACACATTCCAGCGTTCCTCTTCTATGACATTCGCTCCGGTAGCCGCCATGCATAACTCGCCCCTGGCAATGCTATATGGAGTACCACCGATGTTTTCCCGGGATATAAGCTGGCAGGGACGAGCGTATTCTTTCATGCCATTAACATCTGCAACAACGACGAAGACAAGGACATCGGTACCGAAAAAAGAAAATGTTCCTTTCTGGGATACGCCTGGTATTGGAAACTTTAAAGACGAATTTAAGTTTAATAAGGATCAGTTAAGTTATAAAGCAGAAGGCAGCTTTCTTGATACGGCCCCATTAGCAGGCGGAAAAAAGATGCCATTGAATGCAAGGATTTTGACGGGCGCAGGGGAGATGAATATTCCCATTAGCGACAAACAATTGGTTAAGGATCTGGCTACAGGCTCCTTTATTGGCGGTAAAGCTGAAGTGAGTGCATTTGAGAGTACGCTTAAGCATGATGACATTGAAGCCAAGCTGAAGGTAGGAACAGCAGAAGCCAAGGCAGGGATTGAGAATTACAGCGTCGGGGCAGGAGCGGAAGCGAGTGCGGTTAAATTAGAAACAAAGAAAAAGCTCTTTACGTTCTTTGGCTATTCCCCCCTTGAGGAATGGTTTGGCATCAGCCCTTATGTGGGCGTGGATATATCGTTGGGTGGGACTGGCGTTAGCGCAAGCGTAGGCTTGCAAAATGAAGTATATGCAGCGGATGGAATCGGTGTAGGGGTGAAGTTTGGCGTTGACATCAAAGATGATTAGCAGCATAGGGAGGATGGAATGAGTAACGGTAAAGATGCGAAAGTATTTTTTCTAGAACGGATATACAAAGCAATCCCGTTGTTTGCGCTCATCATGACGATAGCGGGTACTGTCATGATTTTTCTTGCCATGAGACATGCGGAAAATGCTGACCAGGAAAAAATGATCATTATCGCGATGGCAGCAGTTTTTTATTTACCTAGTCTTGTGCTTTATTTAATTCGCATTTTTTATTTAAAAGGCAAGATTATCTCGATCAAAAGCAAGCGGGAATAAGCGCATGAAAAAGATGATAGCAATATGTATGTTCATTTCATTACTGATAGCTGGAGGATGTTCTACGATGAAAGAAGAGATAGATGTAAATAAGCTGCTTCCTATCGGAAGTGTTGTAAAATTAAAAGAGGTAGAGAAGCCTGTCATGATCTACGGACGTAAGCAAAAGCAAACTTCTACAAAAAGAGAGTATGACTATGTTGCCGTGCCTTACCCTGAAGGCAATATTAGTGAAGAATATAACGTATTTTTTAATCGAAATATGATTAAAGAAGTTTTGCATAAAGGTTGCGAAACAGAGGAAGAGCAAAAGCTTCGTCAAGAGTTAGAATAATGGTGTCAGGACCCTTCCTAACATACGGAAGGGTTTTTGTTTTATTGGTAGAACTATAAATAAAGGATACGAACGTATTTTCTGTTACTGCACTATGGCGCTTGGTTTTATGATAAAATGGCTCATGGTATTCGTGAAGAAAGCATACGAAGCAAGGAGAATACATAATGGCTGAAACGACTGTAGTACAACCATTTTTAAAGTGGGCAGGAGGCAAGAGACAGCTTCTTCCTGAAATAAGAAAATATATTCCGAAACATTTTACCCACTACTATGAACCGTTTATAGGGGCAGGAGCTGTTTTATTCGACTTGAAGCCTCATAACGCGACGATAAATGATGTGAACGCCGAATTAATTAATGTGTACAATGTGATTCGAACAGATGTTGATAACCTTGTCCGCGATTTACAAAAGCATCAGAATAATCCAGAGTATTTTTATGAAATAAGAGCACTGGATAGAACCGAAGCGTATCATCATCTTTCACCGCTACAAAGAGCGTCGCGGTTAATTTATCTCAATAAGACGTGCTATAACGGCTTGTTCAGAGTAAACAGTAAGGGACAGTTTAACGTTCCTTTCGGAAAATATAAAAATCCTTCTATCGTGAATGAGGACGTGTTGAGAGTTGTAAGCGATTATTTGAACAATAATCATGTAACAATCTTAAATGAAGACTTTGAGGAAGCCGTTCAAAATGCAGGAGAAGGAGATTTGGTGTATTTCGATCCCCCATATGATCCGGTTTCAGAAACCTCTTCCTTCACAAGCTATTCAAATGAGGGTTTCACGAGGGACGACCAGACACGTTTACGGGACTTGTATTTGGAATTGCATAAGAGAGGGTGTTATGTGCTATTAAGCAATAGTGATACTCCGTTTATAAATGAGGTTTACCAGGAACTGCATACATCAAATCCTGAGATCTGCATCAAAAAAGTACAGGCCAGCCGAGCCATTAATTCTCAAGGAGCGAAGCGGGGGAAAATTAACGAGGTACTGGTGGTAAACTTTGGCGAAGGCAAAGAATGATAAAGCAAGGGAAACGATATGCGACGATTACGACATTGTAAAGATTGTTGAAGAAAAAGGGCTTTATGAAATTGAAGCAGAGACAATTTGTAGGTGAAGAAACGAAGCATACAGTAAGCGGGAGAATGGGTTCGGGGCAGTTCGAGTATGAGGTGGAGAACGCCGAAGGTTATAGAAAACATGTAAAAGTAAAAGGGGCTCAAATAGAGATTGACGGCGGATATTAAGGCAACACGAAGTTTGCCTTAATCGAAGCGAAAAAAGAAACGGCCAGTGATTTTAATATAAGACAGCTTTTTTATCCTTATCGTGTATGGAAGAATAAAATCAATAAAGAAATCGTCCCCATTTTCTTTACGCATAGTAATGATGTGCTTTCTTTTTTCATGTACACATTTGAGGATGAACGTGTATTTAGCTCCTGTACGTTAGTTAAACAAAAAGATTATATCGTGGCCCATGATAAAATCACTAAATACGATATAGATGTCGTCGCTAAAAATGCTAACCAATTTGTGGAGGAGCCTGAGGTTCCATTTCCACAAGCGGATAGCTTTGAGAGAGTTGTGGATCTTCTGGGGTTATTATTCGAAGCCGATATGAGCAAGGATGAAGTGATGCTGACATTGAATGAAGAAGGAGGGCGTGTCATGTCGCTTCTATATCGTTTGAAGTATTTGACTCTAGCTGAGAAAATACTTGAGCATCATTATCGGATGGGTTAAATGGATAGCCAAACAGCTAAATAAAGCCTAAGAGCAGCGGAAACGCTGCTCTTTTTTCATGGACGAGCGGCAATGCCTGCGAGTTTTTTAGGTGTCTGACTTATCATCATTAGGCAGAACACAACGATATCGTATCGGTGACGAGAGAACGATCGATGTATTAACGCGTCCGTAAGGTGTAAGTTTGTCTACAAATAACCCGAGGCTTTCCATATTGGCTACAGCCGCTTTCATAAAGTAACTCGCTGTACCTGTTACTCGATGACATTCCAGAATATCGGGAATATCTTCAACTACTTGTTCAAATTCGCGACAGCCTGCTTTAAGATCGCTGATTTGAACAAAAACAACTACGCTTCGACCAACCGCCTCTGGAAATACCCGTGCGGTAAACCCGTCAATAATGCCCTCTTCTTGTAATCGATACAAACGTTCGGAAACGCTTGGTCGGCTTAAGGACATTTTTTTGGATAGTTCACTTATCGTCATGCGCCCTTCCGATTGCAAAAGTTCAAGAAGTTTACTATCTAACTCATCCATTGTATCACCGTTTTCAAAATGATATTCGTTAACCCAATAATACTTCAAAATGGAGGCCAAGATTAGATACTTCCTGCTTTCTGATATGCAATTCCTTATTAGAATTTCTTATCATATAGCGTAATGAATGTAGTGAAAAGAGGTATAAGAAATGAAGAGAATACATTATGCGTGGATGATTCTTGGTTTAACCTTCTTGTCTTTGCTTACCGTACAAGGGTTCCGTTCTTCATTTGGCGCGTTCATCCTTCCATGGGAAAGTGAGTTTTCAACGACCAGAGGAATGATTTCGTTACTTGCATTAGTAAGCTTCATTGTTTATGGACTTTCCCAGCCTGTTATCGGTCGCTTGATTGATAAAGTAGGAGTTCGCAAAATTCTGTCCTTAGGTACGTTGCTGGTTGGAATAAGCGCCATCCTTACTTTCTTTGTAACATCTTCGTTGCAGTTGTTTCTATTGTATGGGGTGATCGCTTCCATCGGGTTTGGAGGAGTCTCAGGGGTTGCTGCTTCTGTAGCTGTGACGAACTGGTTTCAGGAGAAGAGAGGCCTTGCTCTCGGTATCATAACGGCCGGGACAAGTGCGGGTCAATTCGTTCTTGTGCCAACCAGTCTATTTCTGATCGAGTGGGTAGGGTGGAAAACAACGATTGTAAGCCTGGGTATTTTTTTAAGTGCAATCGTGTTTCCGATTCTCTTTATTTGTCTTCGGGATTATCCGGAAGAAAAGGGAATACAAAGGTATGGTGAAGAGAAGAGCGAAGTTTTGGAAAGCGAGAATCCCGTAAACGAAACAGGAGCTTTTCTTTATGTCATGAAAACCCGAAGCTTTTGGTGTCTTGCTATCCCGTATTTTATATGTGGGTATACAACCATAGGATTGATGGATACTCATTTTATACCTTTTACCCACTATTGCGGTTATTCTACCAAAGTGGCGAGTGTAACCGTGAGCTTGCTGGCAGGATTCAATATTGTTGGAACAGTGCTTTCAGGGCAAATTGCCGATCACTGGAACAATAAGAAATTCCTCATCTTATTGTACGTTGTTAGGGCATTATCAATTGTTTTGTTACTTATACCCAATCAGCCGTATTTTCTTCTGATTTTTGCTTGTTTGTTTGGTCTCGTTAACTTTGCAACGGTAGCTCCTACATCGATGCTGGCAGTCCATTATTTCAAGCAATATTCAGTTGGCTTCGTATTAGGATTATTGTCGTTAAGCCATCAATTAGGTTCAGCGCTTGGTGCATATCTCCCAGGCTTATTATATGATGTGACGGGCAATTATAACGTTGCATTCACTTCTTCTATTGTACTCTTGATTGCGGCAGCTCTCACAAGTATTGGCCTCCCTAACGGGCATAAGAGGGTGTAACTTTAGTACTGTAGATGCAAAACATATAAATTTTGCAACTTATTTGTATTTTATCCGATATACTATTACAAATATAAATCGGAAAAAGTGGGGAACAACAATGAAGGAACTAGATCAGCTAGATAAGGAAATCATTATGATGTTACAAGAAGATGCCCGTCACTCATACACTTCTATTGCTCAAAGATTGAACGTTAGCGAGGGAACCGTTCGGATCAGAGTTAATAAGATGCTAGAGGAAGAGGTGTTTGAGTTTGTCATACATAGCAATCCTGAAAAAATCGGGCTGGACGTATCAGCCATCATTTCGATATGTACGGAACTTGGATATCAAGAGAGCGTAGCAAAAGAGCTAAATAAGCAATCTGAAGTAAGGTTTGTGGGAGCATTTTCAGGTTTGTATGATTTAATTATTCAGGCATACTTTGCTTCTAATGATAAGCTTGTAGAATTTATCAATCAAAAATTAGGGAATATCGAAGGAATTTCTTCCGTTAGCGTATCTATTGAGTTGAAGCAGTACAAGGACTGCTTTAGCTACGCCAACTTTAGAAAAGAAGAGAACAGGTTCGTTTCAAATGCGTAACAGGTATAGCTATATACATCTGATTTGATACATCGACAAATTCTTGTGGTGACAGGGAAGAACAGAAGGAAGGGCGGTGGGCGGGAGCGGTCGGAAAAAGACGAGGGAGCACGCCGATGCGTGCATCTTATTCCTTCCAATCTATGGATAATCAACAGGTGTGATAGAAAATAAAAAAAGCCCCTTCAGTAAGACACGAAGGGGCAAATGAGAGTAAGACTTAGCTACGCCTTTCCATACGTAGGAAAGGGCGAAAAGGTTACATACAAAAAGCGCCCTCTACCGGCTGTCAACGGTAAAGGGCAGGTTTAGGAGGTTACTCTCCTTTATACGACGACCACAGCCAAAAAGTTACAAAAAAAATCCTAATGCTTTTGCCTTATTTCTACATAAATTTGTTGATTTTTTTAAGAAAGTGATCTTGGTCAATCTGATTTTTTATGATATATTCTTTTTGTATCCTAAGATACATCGAAAAGGCAAACTCATCGAAAGATGGGGACGCAAAGCCACGGGTCTAAGGGTTTTTAGAACTATGACAGCCGGGTCGCCGAAAGGAGAATAGGATGAAGAGGAAAAAGTATTCATTTGAGTTTAAATGTGAAGTAGTTAAGCAAGCTCTAGAAGAGCAAAGTCTTGGTAGCGTAGCTAGACGTCATCAGTTAAGTAGTCTTACCATCTATCGGTGGATAAGCGAATATAAACAGGGAAAGTACAATGTGGTTGTTAATAGCAAACAGAGTACCCTGTAATAAGCACAAAAGGTCGGGCATACAGCCGGTCCTTTTTTTATGTGAAGAAATAACCCTCTTCCGCTGTGTGAAAGAGGGATGCATAGGGGAGAAATCTGGGCTGTTTCCTTCTAACATATATCTTCCACCGTCAAGGACAAATAAAACAAAAAAGTGCCCCTTGCTGATTAATAATGACAAGGGACAGGATAAAGGGAGTGTACTATCTTCCATATACGGAACATGCAAATAAAGGTTGCAAAAAAATACCCTTCCAAAAAAGAAAGGGCAAAGAAAGAGGCTATTTAGAAAAAGTTTACTCAAACTAGACTATCTTTACTGTATCACTTGGCTAAAGAAAAAAGGTTGCAAAATAGTAAAAATTTGTTTTGAGTGAGCTACACACTTTGATGTACTTATTCGGAGGAAAAGCTCATTCTTGTATATTCGAAAGTATTCGTTTCCCTACAGATTGGGCATATGACCTTGACATGATATACTTTATCGTTATCAGCAGATTTGAAAAATTTAGCGAAATGCAAATCCCGATCTTTTAAAATCTCTCCTTGCATCTTCTCGCTCGCGCGATTTTCCAACATACCGGTCCAGTTGTATTTTTGATTACAATATATGCACTTTCGACTCCCATATATCTGCATGTGATAGCTCCCCTTACTTTTATTGTCATATATAGAAATATATTTCGTAATTTGGTGTTAATTTGTGTCCGTATACATAGAGAATAAATTTCGGAAAGTAAGCAGAAAAATGCAAGTCGATAGCCTGCGTACCTAGCCACCACTCCATGCTTGTTTGAGCCGATCGATTCCTGCATGAATATCTTCTATGGATAATCCGCCAAAGCCGAGAAGTACTGTAGAAGGTACGGCAAACTCCGGCTTTAACGCATACGGGGAGGTCGGATACACGTTGACGCCTTCCTTCTTGGCTGTGCGAACAAGCTCCGATTCGCTCATCCCGTTTCGTATCCGAAGCAAAACATGCAATCCTGAACCTGCTCCAATGCTATCAGCACTGTCTTTAAAGGCATGGTGTATGGCCTGAAGTAAGGCGTCGTGTTTTTTATGATATAAGCTGCGCATTTTGCGCATATGCCGTTCAAAATCGCCAGATTCCATGAACAACTGCAACGTTTTTTGGAAGATTGGAGATGCCAATTGGTCGTAGCTGTGCCTTCTGAGTCGAAACTGTTCCAGCAGTAAGGGAGGCAGGACAAGATAACTGATGCGGAATGAAGGTGTCAGTGATTTGGAAAACGTGCCGACATAAATGACACGCCCGTCGTCATCAAGGCTTTGTAGCGAAGGAATGGGTCTACCACTGTAGCGAAATTCGCCGTCGTAGTCGTTTTCGATAATGTAGGCTTGCCGCTCCTTTGCCCAATTCAGCAGCTTCATCCGTTTGCCGATCGATAGCGTCATGCCGAATGGAAACTGGTGCGAGGGTGTCACATAGACTGCTTGCGCTTCGCTGGCATACACTTCTTCGATTCGTATGCCGTCGCTTTCTAGCCTAAGGGGGCGATAGTCAAAGGGGAACTGCTTGAACAATGCTTTCATCCCATCATTGACGGCTTTTTCCACTGCTAGGCAGGTTATTTCCTTCTTGAGTAGCTGGAAAAGCAGGTCAAGCGAATGGTATGTACCTGCCCCGACAACAATTTGCTCCGGTCGGCAGCGAACCCCGCGAATTTGATACAGGTATGCCGCGATTTCTTTGCGGAGTTCCGGCTCTCCTTGTAAATCGCCATATAGCAACAGCCTGCTATTTTCGGGCAGCAGACACCGATTCATTAGCTTTCGCCATTTTGTAAGAGGAAAGCTTGCCAAGTCGATGCTGCCATAACCGAAATCGTAACGTCCAGGCTCATCTTGAGGGGCGTGATAAGCTCGCGGTGGTGAAGGAGATACGATGGAACGACTTCCTGCATGTAAAGACGGTATAGAAGCGGGAAGTTCCAATTCAGCAGCAAAAAAACCACTTCGAGGCTTGCTTCTAATATATCCTTCTGCCAGCAGTTGGTCGTACGCTAGCGCCACGGGTGTTCGGCTAACACTAAGATGGGCCGACAGTCTTCGAATGGAGGGAAGCCGGACATTTGACGGAATGCGGCCTGCTACGATTTCATCACGGATATAACGATATAACTGCATATATAGAGCTTCGCTTGAAAGTTCATCAAGTGTAGGCGTAAGTTCAATCATCTGCAATCCTCCCCGCATCTCATGACAAACTGACACTGAAAAAAATGAAAAACTGTCCATTTTAGAAGAGACAATCTCTAGGTATGCTCATCATATCATCTCATTTGTAGAAACCAAAGATGAAATAACCGACGATTGAGGAGGAAAAGCAATGTCTATTGTACAACCGCATATCGAACGATTACATGCTTATTCATCGGGAATACAACCACCCAAAGGAAATGGTGCAATCAAGCTAAATCTGAATGAAAATCCGTATCCACCATCCACCCATGTGCTTAAAGCACTTCACTCGATTGATGAAGAAACACTACAGCGTTACCCTGATGCGCTCTGTGATGAGCTTCGTACAGCATTGGCGAAGCTGTATGGTGTGAAGAAAGAACAGACACTTTGCGGAAATGGCTCCAGTGAAATTATCTCATTGCTCTTCAGTGTATTTATAAGAGCGCAAGATCGTATTGCTATCCCGTATCCATCTTTTTCGCTTTACCATAGCGTGGCTGCTGTTCATCAAGTTGAATGTGTTAACGTTCCAACACAAGACGATTTTTCAGTGAATGTGGAATGGCTACTTGAAAGCAGGTCAAATGTAATCGTACTGGTAAATCCAAATGCACCAACTGGTCGCTTGCTGCCTGTTTCAGAGGTCGAACGACTTGTGAAGAATTTTCCGGGGCTTGTCGTCGTCGATGAAGCATATATAGATTTTGCAGACCCCCATGCATCCGTGATTCCACTTATTGAACGCTATGCAAATTTGCTAGTTGTACGGACATTTTCCAAGGTGTATTCCTTATGCGGAGCGCGCATCGGCTACTGCTTTTCTAATGAAGCATTCATTGCTGCGATGGAGAAGGGGAAAAACCTTTACAATGTCAATGTGATAAGTCAGAGGCTGGCATTGGCTGCATTGCAGGATCAAGAGCATATGAAGCGCACTGCCATTGCTGTGGGACATACTCGTGATGCTTTTAGCGCAAATCTTCAGTCATTAGGATTCGATGTCATACCATCGCAAACCAATTTCGTCTTATGTACGCCTCCGGCTCACATAGAAGATAATGGAGCCCGACAGTTGTATGAGAAGCTGATGGAGAGGAATATATACGTCCGTTATTTTGAAGGCAGCCGTCTTTCTGACAAATTGCGTATCTCTATCGGTACTGATGAAGAAATGACAATTTTATACAATGAGCTTCATTGTCTATTAGAAAAATAATTAAGTTAAAAAACATTTATATGGATAATCAACAGGTTTGTTTTTTTATGAGTTCAGAAGAAATGTTTTCTTGTTTTTGATAGAAAGAGCAGAGACAAAACGAAATAAGAAGTGTAGATACTTTTTAGGAAGTTAGAAAAAAGAACAATCCCATATCGACAAAGTTGAACTATCAAATGATGAATGGTACACAATTCGATGTGCTTTTTCGAATAGAAGATCAAAACGGGAAGGAAGTAAAGCGAGTATCAGGACATACATTAGCAGAAAATAGTCATATACGATTTGAGACGCTCAATGATTATGTTGGTACATTGAAAATTATTCCTTATGTTATCTCTGGGGAAGAAGGAGAGAAGAAGACAGATGATTATAAGGTATTGCATGATAGGGTAATTGAGGTTGAGGTTGAGGTTAAATAATCTATTCTCTTTTCCAATAACTTCTTATGCATAAATATCATGATAATGATTATCGTTTTCTTTTGTGTATGATACAATAAGCATAATAATTGGATTCCTATATAAAAGGACGGGATGAAGATGGCCCTTACGTTGCGAATTTGCCATAAATGTACGGATAACGTAAAGAAGCTGAAGAAGCAGCTAGGCAAACTGGAACCGACCGCAAAAATATGTGTGGGCTGTCAATCGATGTGTAAGATTGGTAAGAGAAAGGAATTTGTGATTATCGGCAAAAATGAAATCGTGACCGCGAAGTCGGCAAAAAAAGTCGTCAAAAAGGTAGGAAAAATGCTGAAGAAATGTGACTGATGACAGTAAAGGCGGATGCATCATGCGATCCGCCTTTACTATGTTATGGTATGTGTGATGTATGTACCTTACTTCTTTGTTCCTTGTAGAAAAACTTCAACTGTTTGGATGTCAGCATAAAGGCTGCCGAGCGCCGCCATGAATGCGTCATGGACGTCAGTCGCTGGAATGGTACGGCCACGAACAGATAGGTTAGGCGATGTGCATGCGTCTTCGATAACCGTGCAACGGAAGCCGTAGTCGACGGCGGCACGTGTTGTAGCGTCAATGCACATATGGCTCATCATGCCGCAAATAATAAGGTTTTCGATACCAGCTTCATGCAGAAGGCTGAGAAGCTGCGTGTCGCGGAAGCTGTTTGGATAGTTCTTCGTAATTACCGTTTCGTTTGGAAGCGGTGCTACCGTTTCATGGATGTCTTCTCCTCCTGTCCTGGGTATAAAGAAGGTAGCGCCTGGTTGGACGGAGAGATGTTGAATATGAAAGAGGGGCAACTGTTCACGGCGAAAGACATCGAGCACGCTGCGCGCATTCGCGGCAGCTCTATGTGTTTCATGAAGCTCCATACGTCCATTCGGAAAATAGTCGTTCTGAATATCAACGAGTAGCAGGGCGGTATTTTGCATTCGTTTTTCCCCCTTATCAATATGAATATATAACTCAAAGGTGTGTTCTTAACTGAAGTATAATGGAAGGCATAGGAAATTGGGAAGAGGGTATCTTTGTTCCTTTAAAAGAATTGGATACGCATAGCAGAAAGGCAACGGCGCATAACCGTTGCCTTTCTATATACATCTGATTTGATACATCGACAAATGTTTATGGTAGGCGGGAGCGGTCGGAAAAAGACACGCTGGCTTTTCTTCTGCCGGATCGCAGGGTGCATCCACCCTCTTCTTTTTTCAAAATCTCCTACTTCCAACCACACTCCCCTGTCAAAATATCAAGTGTGATTTTATATATTATTTTGTGTACCGGCGACGCAGGAAGAATGCTGCCAATCCAAGCATGATAATGGAAAGAAATAGGTACCACAAGATGAAACCGCTATATGGCTGATAGTTCATAAAAAATCCTTCTGTTCTGAAATTAAGCCAATTCTCTTTAGTAAAAACGCGACCGATCGTACTGGCAGGGTTAATCGTATCCAACGCCTTAAGCAACCCGATGAGCGGATGAGAGGAGAGATCTGCGGGCGGGCTATTAAAGCCGGCTTTGCGTATCATGTCATTCTCCATTGAGCGCAACAGAAGAATCTCGGCCACGTTCAACAGAGCGGTATAGGCAAAGACGAGCGAATACGTAACGACAGCCGCTACTCCAGTGCGCTTTGTTAGTACTGATACGCAGATGCCGACGGCGCCGATTGAGAGCATTGTAACGAGATATACACCGAAGATTTCTACAATCTGTGTAAAAGCTACACCGCCAAATAGCATAATAGCGCCATATAACGGAAGTGAAGCGAATACAAGCAGCAGCATGAAGCTAAGTGCGGAAATCCACTTGCCCAGAACGATTTGCAGGGAAGACAGATTAGTCGTCAGTAAAATTGGCAACGTCTGCCGTTCCCGTTCGCCGCAGATGGCACCTGCTGTTAATCCTGGAGTAGCAAAAATAATCAATCCATACTGTAATAATGACATCGTAATGAAGATGTTATAGAAGTTAGATGACCAGTACGACTGGTTAGACAACTCCGCATATAGCATAAGGAAGAGAACAAGCCCCAGCGTAATTAGATAGAAGGTAATAATCCAGGGCGTCTTATTTGAGCGCATTCTGATGCGGAATTCTTTAGTCAGGACAGGATTTATGAGATGTTGACGAAAATTCATGAGCCTCCTCCTTTCGTTACTTCGAGAAATACGTCTTCCAAGTTCCCTTCCGTTTCCCCGAATGAGACAAGCGGATAGCCTTCTGCGAGCAGAGAGGCCAGCAATGTAGCTTGTTCAGCATCCGAGCCGTTGAAGCTTGCCATGATGTCTGCACCGTCCTGCACAGCATTTATGACGTGGGAAGTATCACGCAAGCGGGAGAGCAGAGTTTCATGCTTATCCAGCAAACGGATTCGGAGCAAGCGATGCGCATGCATTTTTTCATATATTTCTTGTACCTTTCCTTCTGCGACTAGCTCGCCCCCTTCGATAATTCCGATCGTATCACACATCTCTGCCAATTCAGGCAAAATATGCGAGCTAATGATAATCGTCTTGCCTGCATCGCGCAATGCTTTAATAATTTCGCGCATCTCGATTCGGGCTCGTGGATCGAGACCGGAAGCAGGTTCATCTAGGATGAGGACCTGCGGATTGTGAACGAGTGCCCGTGCAAGCCCCAGCCGCTGCTTCATGCCACGGGAAAGCTGATCTACGTATTCGTTCGTTTTGCCTGTAAGCTGAACGAGCTCCAGCATCTGCAAAATGACGCGCTCACGTTCCTGTGGTTGCAAGCCGTAGCTGGCTCCGTGAAAATCCAAATATTCGTAAGCGGTCAGATTATCGTATACGCCAAAAAAGTCAGGCATATATCCAATCAAGCGTCGTACTTCCTTGGCCTGGGTTTTACAATCGTATCCTCCTACACGTACCTCCCCTGCAGTGGGAGACATTAATGTGGCCATAATGGACATCGTCGTCGTTTTTCCGGCTCCGTTTGGTCCGACAAATCCGTACACCTGTCCTTTTGGTATGTTTAATGTAATGCCACGCAGAGCGACAGTACGACCGAATGTTTTATATAGCTCTTTGATTTCAATCATTTTGGTCCTCCTGTTTCCCGATCTGTGCCAGCTTGGCTGTCACCAGTGTAACGTTGGAGACTTTATACGGGCGGTCAGCCACCTTGTTTTGTAGGGGATGCTGGTCCGTCCATCCGAGCAGGGTAACGGTTGTTGAATTGCGAGAATCGTACATCCGCATTAACTGTAGGCGAGCTTGCTGAAGCTTTTCTTCACCGTTTTGTGAAAGCATGCGTGCAGCGAATTCTGTGTCGTCATAGTAACGAGATTCGCTTTTTGGCGTAGGCATAGGCAAGTCTACTTGAACAACAGCGCCTGGTGCAAGCGTCGGGATAGATTGAATGCTATCACCAAAGACAATGCGAGCATCATGCAGCGAATAGGAAGTATTGTTGCGTACTGTGCCAATCAGGCGATCTTTCTTTTGGTTAAGAGTGGCCTCGAATGCTCCATTATTAAACAGGTTTTGTTGTGCATACATTTTTCCAAGAGACCACTTGTTAATATGTGGAAGTGTCGTTTCCGTATCTCCACTCGGATTTGTTGTTACCATGGGACTTTCTTTCGTCTCCAGTGCTCGTTTTTCTTCTGACGGAAATACATCGACGTTTTTAGGTAGCTGAATACGGTATTCTCCGGCATATGGAGCAAAAATCGCACTGCTGCTCATGATGTGGGCATTACCGTTAGTTCCTACCTTGATTACATTCACATTGTGCACGCGTGTATCTGTACCGTGATGCCATGTCCCGTATCCGTATACAAGTGCCAACATCGCAATGGAAGCAAGCGGGATGAATACCCAGTTCCATTCTCTTACACCGAGCCTGCGCATCATAAAATAAGCGATTGGTCCAATAATAATGATGTAGATGACGAGTAACAAAATCAGCAGCGGCAAGCTTGGCAGAGAAGCTGCGAAAGAGTGAGTAGCGATTCGACCCAATTCGGTTGCTGTATCCAGGAATGTTTCTTTTTGTACAGAAGTTTTTTGTGCTACTTGAGGCCAGACGGCTGCCGGTTGTGCCGGATCAACGGTGAGCAGCAAGCCACCTTTATCGGCCCAGGATTGTATGGCTTGCTTCTGCGTGTTCTGCAGGCCGGCGAATTTGCCTTGTTCGATGAGTATAACGTTTAATCCGCTATCCAGAAGAATATCCTGTGTCAGATTATCAGAGCTTAGCTGAACTGGCTGCACAGGAATATCTAGTTTTTCTTTCTTCATCGTTTGTAGGAGAGTGGCGGCTATATTGTCACTTGTTAGAATACCAGTCCATATTGCGTCGCTACTACGTTCGATAGGTATTATTTTTTGCTCGTTTATTACTTTGCCGTCCTGTATCCAACGGACAGAAGCTTTTTCCGGAGAACCTTTGAAGGAACCTGGAACACGGAAAAAAACGGTTTTGCTTTCCCCTTTGGCAAGCGATGCTGTAGTTACATACAGCGTATTGGTCATGGACACAGATGACGGAGGCATGGATAACTCAACATTGCCTTCCACCGTGTTTTCCCCACGGTTCGTTATTGTAATATGTATGGGAACAATTTGGCCCCATTTGTATTCCCCATTAATGCCTACATTCGCTTTTATCTCGACGGTTGCTTCTCCCGGAGCGGCTTGAACAGGGGAAAGATAGGCGACCCCTAGCCACCAGCACAGTAGCGTACCTAAAAGCAGGCCGATTATTTTGGTTTGTATTTGTGTTCTCATATGTTTCTCTCTATTCTCCCTTCTCCTGGCTATGCCTCGAATGTTCGAGCTGCACAAGCTTTGCGTCTGCCTCTGCGGAATCCGCCCCATAGTAATGGAGGGTTTCGTCTTTATCTACAATGCGAAAGTGACCGGTTAGTATATGGGATTGTTTCGTGTACCGCTGTCCGATTTTCTCATCCTTCCACCAGATGCGTCGGCCTGTGCTCTGATAGCGGGCTTTTGCCTGGGCATGTGCAATCCATTCCATGTCAGAAAGCTCGCTTGCTTGTGGATTTCCTTCCGCAAATGCTAGCAATTCGACAATTTCAAGAGTGGAATCGCCAAACATAGCCTGCACAATTTCGCTATTACGAAACAACACACCGACAAGAGCAGCTGCGGTGAAGCCAAGCGTTTTGCGATCCTTTTCCACCTGAACGAGCGTTTTTTTGGATAAACCGATGACATCGGCCATCTGTTCCTGCGTCAGGCGAGCTTCCGTGCGGATAAGCCGTAATTTTTCGGAAACCATCCGCTCGAATATTTCTTTCGTAAACGGCGTACGAAGAGATTCATTCATGGCAATCTCCTTTCATTTGAATTTCAAAATGACTCATATAGTGTAAATTTACACTTTTTAAGAAAAAAGTCAATAAAATTTCTACACAATCATCGGAAACCATATGAAAAAAATAAAATTTTACATTTAACTATTGACTGAATATATGAAAAATATAGTATAATTGTATATGTAGTAAACCTCAAACTAATTGCAAACCTGACTGTTTATGTCTGTCCTCTTTCCCACCAGAAATGAGTTCACAGGCAAGAAGCCAGTCGTTCCCTGTATACAGAAATGCTCTATCTGGTGGAGCTTTCTTTAGACCTGCGGGGTTCGTACTGGCTTTTTTTAATGGTTAGGGAAGTATATATCGCTTTACTGGTGTAAAGTGATATACTTTCCTTTCTTTCTGTAAGCAAAGAAAAACTCGCAACGTGTTGCCAAACGTTTCTTTTCACAGCAGAGCTGCACAAGGGCAACTAAGGCGGTTGCCTGCGAATTTTTCTTATGTATGGTCACGTAGAACAAAGGAGGGAGTGCATGCTTACTTCGCCGTCGAGTCAGAAGGGTGTAACGGGACAACGAGAGCCGTACAGTCCGGGTGCGTTAGAAGGTATTAAGGTAATCGATTTGACCCGTGTATTGGCCGGGCCTTACTGCACAATGATTCTTGGAGATCTCGGGGCCGACATTATTAAGGTGGAAGCGCCTGGTGGAAGTGATGAGACGAGAGGATGGGGTCCTCCAGATATTGGAGGAGAAAGCGCTTACTACCTGTGTGCTAACCGCAACAAGAGAGCGATGACGCTCAACTTGAAAGATGAGAAAGCGCGCAGCATTCTTCGGGAACTGGTGAAAGACGCAGATGTAGTGATTAACAACTTCAAGACTGGAACAATGGAAAAGTGGGGATTGGGATACGAAGCGCTCTCTGAAGCGAACCCACGTTTGATTTATGCATCGATTAGCGGCTTCGGACAAACGGGTTCGTACAAAGACATTCCTGGCTATGATTACATCGTACAGGCGATGGGCGGAATGATGAGCATTACCGGTAGTGAAGAGACCGGACCGATGAAAGTCGGCGTCGCCATCGCAGACGTAGCAACGGGATTGTATGCAGCTATCGGAATTCTGGCAGCGTTGCGTGAACGGGAACAATCAGGTGTGGGACAGATGATAGATTTGGCTTTGTTCGATTCGCAGATTTCATTGCTGGTGAATGTAGCGAGCAATTATCTCGTCTCAGGTAAAGTACCGAAGCGATACGGTAACCAGCATCCAAACATTGTTCCGTATCAGACATTTATGGCGGCCGATATGGAAATGGTCGTTGCGGTAGGCAATGACCAGCAGTTCCGTAAATTGTGCACGCTGCTGAATCGTGAGGAATGGAGTCAAGACCCACGCTTTTCTACCAATTCGATGCGGCTTGCCAACCGTGAAGAGATATGCGGGTTACTGGCAGAAGAATTCAAGAAGCGGTCGGCGGCAGAGTGGCTGGCTGAATTGACGGACGTAGGTATTCCGAATGCACCCATCTACGATATGGACCAATTGTTTCATGACCCGCAGGTGGAAGCGCGCGGGATGAAAGTGAACACCTGGCATCCGACTGCAGGCGAAGTACCGATGGTCGGCAGTCCACTTAAGCTATCGCGGACCCCCGTGTCGGTGCGTCGTCATCCGCCTCTTGCGGGCGAGCATACAAAAGAAATTCTGATGGAGCACGGGTTTGCGGAAGAGCAAATTGATGAATGGCTGAACGATCATACTATTTAAAATAAAGGAGCGAGTGACCATGATGAGTTTCGGTTTGACGGAAGAGCAAGAAGCAGTACGGAAAATGGTGCGCAGTTTTGTAGATAAAGAGATTATGCCCTATATTCAGGAATGGGACGCGAACGGGCACTTTGAGCGGAGCGTTATGACCCGTCTCGCGGATTTGGACCTGATGGGTGTATGCATTCCAGAAGAGTACGGCGGAAGCGGCATGGATTACAACACGCTGGCAATCGTTTGCGAAGAACTGGAACGAGGTGATACCGCATTCCGTACAGCCGTCTCTGTGCATACCGGCTTGAACAGCATGACGCTCCTACAGTGGGGCAATGAAGAGCAAAAGCAAAAATACCTCATACCACAGGCAAAGGGCGAAAAAATCGGCGCGTTTGGTCTGACTGAACCGAATGCGGGCTCCGATGTAGCAGCCATGCAGACGACGGCAGTACGCGATAGTGATGAGTATATACTTAACGGACAGAAAACGTGGATATCGCTTTGCGATGTTGCTGATCATTTCCTTGTATTTGCTTATACGGATAAGTCCAAGAAACATAAAGGTATTAGCTGCTTTATCGTTGAACGTACCTTCGAAGGTTTTTCTTCAAAGGCGATTAAAGGAAAATTAGGTATTCGTGCAGGCAACACAGGCGAGATTTTCTTCGATAATGTTCGTGTACCTGCGGCTAATCTGGTTGGTGAAGAAGGGGAAGGCTTCAAAATTGCGATGGCCGCGCTCGATAATGGACGATTCACTGTAGCGGCAGGCGCATGTGGATTGATTCAGGCATGCCTGGAGGAAAGTCTGAAATACTGCCAGGAACGCAGCACATTTGGTAAGGAAATCGGTAAGCATCAGCTCGTGCAGCAAATGATTGCTAAGATGGTGGATGGATTGGAGACGTCCCGCTTGCTGGTGTATCGAGCGGGTTGGCTGAAAAACGAAGGAAAGCGCAATACGCGTGAGACATCTCTCGCCAAGTGGCATGCGTGCGATGCGGCATTCGATGCGGCGTGCGATGCGGTACAAATTCATGGTGCATATGGCTATTCCAACGAATATCCAGTAGAGCGCTTTATGCGCAACGCGAAAGCGCCGGTTATTTATGAGGGCACACGAGAAATCCATACGGTTATGCAAGCGGAATATGCGCTTGGTTATCGCCAGGATAAACAGCTACGCCGCATGCTGCCGGCATGGCCGTTTACGGAAGAAGCAGTGGAAGTATAGAAGGAAAACAAGCATAGCAAAAGGGCTATCCATATGGATGGCCCTTTTGCTTCTTTGTGGAAAAAGGACGAGCGGCAACGCCCGCGAGTTTTTCTTACGTTGTAAGATATTCAGCAGCGCTGGCAAGACGTTGTTTTTTTTCGGCGCGCAGACGAAGCGCCTGTTCCATTGTTACTGCCGAGAAGTGTACGGTCGTTTGAGGTCGGCATTGATTCAACGTGTCGAGATCTGAACTGATAACAGCACCGATCGTGACAAATCCGCCGCCTGCCGTTGCATCACTTACGAGAATAATGAGTTCTTTCGGGTTCGGTACGGTAATCACTCCTACAGGATAGGGCAGGTCTACGACGTTAGCGGAATAGTCGTCTGTCTCAGTTGTTTGGACAGTGTGTTCAAAAGAAATCGGTCCCCCGCTTAGTCGGTATGCGATCCGATCCGATTCCGTGCTGACGATCCATTCGCTGTCAAGGAATACACGTACTCCCTCATCGCTAATCCGATGAATAGCTAATCCCAGCGTCGCATGCAATTCTGCGGTCTTGGAGAAGGAGGGACGGAATGATTCTGGCAGGAACCTCCCTGCATGTTTAAATGCACCCGGCAGAGGTTCATTAATCATAAGCTTGCCGCCTATCTCCAGCTTGTATCCGCATTCCGGCTTTTGATGGACGATGTACGTAGACTGGCTACCCAGAAATTCTGGGCTATGAATGCCGCCCGATATACATACATACGTACAAATCCCTTGTTGGGCAAAGCGGAATGAAAGTACGTCTCCGGCCTTGATTTCCAGGCACTGCCACATGGGCACCGGTTCATCGTTTATAAAGCAGGGTGTCGGTGCCCCGGTAATAGCAATAAGTGTGCGTTTGGTAAACAGCAGAGTTGGACCGAGCATGCGGATTTCTAATCCGGCGTAGTGGGCGGGATTGCCCACTAGAAAATTCCCGATTTGAAATGAATATTTATCTGCCGCTCCACCAGGAGGGACGCCTAGATGGTAAAAGCCGTCCCTGCCCAAATCTTGTACGGTAGTATGAAGCCCTGGCTTTATCACATCCAGCATAGACTAGAATCCTTTCATCATAGAATCGATATATGCTTTTCCCTCCTGGGCATATTGTTCCGGTGAGAAGTCGAAGTTTTTTGTACGGTAACGATAGATTCCGTTTTCTACTTGTGTGAGAATGGAATAGTATTCAGTTTCGCCTATCGGACGGTGCACCCAAATATCACCAGGGCGAGCTAGAAACATAGAATCCTTGAACTCAGCAAGCTTTTGTTCAGGGTGATAGACAGGCACAGGAGTGATGCCTATCAATTGATAGCTTCCTGAACTTGCTACCGGATATACGACTGTAAAAGCGCCGCCCATTCCGATGGCCTGCCGCGGAGTTTCGGTGCGCGGACTCTTGTATTTTGGTATATCGAAAACTCCGTCTGGAGGCAAGAGCAAAGGGAATTCCCAGGCGGTGCCGAGAATAAACCCGACCATAGTTAACAAATACGGTGTGCTTGCATGGTCGTTAATAAACGCTTGTTCATCTGTAAATCCTCTACTCTTCATAACCAGCTCAAAATCGGAGAAGTGAGGACTTTCATTACGATCCTTGAATCGCCTGGCATATTCGCGTGTTGTCGGATCGTTATACCATGTTGGAATCTCGACGATTCGAGAGGTCAGGTTGAGCGCCTCGGGCCGACTCTTCGTAAGATCGATTTCTTTTAAGTAATCCAGCAGATCATACGGTGATACAATATCCGGATTATATCGAATTAGATACGATGCGTTCGCAGGACAAATATCGATAATGCCAGGAATGGTACGGGCGTGTAGCTCGCGGGTGACTGCAAGCGCTTTGAAAGAAGTGCTTACGCTCATCTCACGTGAGATTTCGGCATAAATATATTCATCACCTACAAAAGAAAATCTTGTTTCGGCTAATGCAAGCAATATGTAGCACCTGCCTTTCTATCCGAATCTTCGTTTAATTTTACGGCTGATGGTCGATTCGCTGATGCCCAATACTTGCGCCGCCTCGGCAGCTGTGCGGTATTTTTGCAGTGCGAGCGACAGCAGATTTGTCTCTACTTGTTCCAGCGCATCTTTGAGCGGCATGATTTCATGAACGGCCACCCGTCCGGTGCTCTCTTCCGACACCTCGCCGTATAAGGCGGAGAGGACATCCTGACCCTCAATGAAGTTATCGCGTGTAATGACGACAAGGCGTTCGATAACGTTTTGCAGTTCGCGTATGTTGCCGGGCCAATCATAATTTTCTAGCACTTCTACTGCTTCGCGTGAAAGCTGCTTCTCTTTACTGTATTTTTTATTATAAACGTCCAGAAAATGAAGCGAGAGTGGAACGATATCCACTTGTCGCTGCCGCAGGGCGGGAATCGTAATCGGAATGACATTCAAGCGATAATACAAATCCTCGCGAAACGTCTTCTGATGGACCATATGCCGCAAATCCTTGTTGGTAGCAGCGACAATCCGAACGTCGATTGGAATGGTATGCGTGCCACCGATACGACGTATTTCTCTTTCCTGCAGAACGCGCAATAATTTGACCTGAAGGTTGGCAGGCAATTCTCCGACTTCATCAAGGAAAATGGTTCCTGTGTGTGCCAGCTCGAACAGACCGGGTTTTCCTTTTCGATCTGCTCCTGTAAATGCACCCGATTCATACCCGAAGAATTCACTTTCCATAAGAGTCTCCGGAATAGCGCCGCAATTAACACGTACAAAAGGCTTGTTATGGCGCGGGCTATGCGCATGGATGGTCTGCGCGAATACTTCCTTCCCTACGCCAGACTCTCCGTACAGCAGTACGGTTGAATCTACTTCGGCGATACGTTTAGCTTGTTCGACGATATCCTCCATACTTTTTGAGCGATAAATGAGGGGCTTGTTCATCTTGTCTTCACCGTTGCTGTCGGCCTGTGTTCCGATCTGATAATCACTCAGTTCTGTAATATCACGCAGAACAATGACGATTTTCTCGATTTTTTTAGCTTTAAAGACAGGAACGGCGACCGCCCATAGCCTTCGTCCGCGTTTTGTTTCCTGTATATGCATGATTTTCTGTTTCTGTTTGCGACATCTGTCTATAATATCAGCCGGGAAAATGCCTTCCCGCTCTAACAGGTAGACGGAGGAGCCTAGAATATCCTCAGGGTTAGGTGTCTGCCAGATGTCGGATGAGAATGCTCCGGATAGTCGGATAATCGTTCCAGCTTTATCAACGACGACCAGCTGTTCATTAGAGGAAGCGTACAACACTTGTAAATCCTCATTTAGATTCCTAACGAATTCGAGTTCTTGCACCGATTCCTCTAATTGTCTTCTTGGGTAGAACAGATGGACGATACCGGAAACTTGCTCATTTTCGTAAAGAGGGGAGAAGTTTCCGATAATTGGTTTAGAATTAAAGGAGCTTGCCACGCTGACGAGCTGTTTACCCTTTAGCACACTGTCCAGGTTTTCCTGGGTGAGTAGCAATGTTTTGTAATTACGGTACAGAAGAACGTTGCGTGATACACCGAAAATTTCTTCCGCTTTTTCATTAAGAAACATAATTTGAAATTGGTCATCCGTCGTTACGATACCGATGCCTGCGCTGGCAAAAATTTTCTGCATTTGGGTGAGCTGCAAAGTTTTGATTGCATGACGTGCCGCTTCCATTGTGCTGTATCCGGTAAATCTACCGCTGCGGTTTTTACCGAGAACAATAGACACATTATGATAGAATTCCACTGGTGCCGTTTCTTCCACGACAAGCACATCGGTCTTATAACGCATCGGTTGCCCCGGGGAATGAATAAGCTGATCCAATAGTGAGTGCGAATCAACATACCCTAGAATCTCACCTTTATGTTCGATGAGCAGGATATCGCCCCCGGATTGCTGAATAAAATGGGCGGCTTCTCGAATTGTGGTGTCTGTAGTGACAGATATGGGAATAGGGTAGAGAAGGTTATGCCATGTAATCATACACCGCCCTCCTGTATATTCAAATAAAAGTATGTGATTATCCTTCTATTAATATAATAATTAGAATCTTGAAAAATAAAAAGGGCCGAATCATCTTTCGGCCCTTTTCATATTTAGGAAGTTACGACCAGTAAGCGAGCGTACGCTTGCGAAGCATTGTCCGATACTGTTCCGTAGAAACAGGAAGGACTTTGCCAGTCGCATAGTCGATGATGACACCATGACGGCGGATGACATCAAGCGCATCAATCTCGCCGCTGTTGTATTTGGCTTCTACCGATTTCATATCTTCTTCCAGCCAAGCTTTGCGGTGAGTGCGGATATACTCGCGTTCCCTTTCTGTAGCTTCTTCATCGATTTCGAATAAATCGATTTCCCGATCGATTTCTTTAATTAGGACACCATAATCTTTTCGTGCCCGTTCAATGGATACGTAACCATCAATGACATCTTCAAGCACCAGGCGAGGATCGCGCTCCAGTGGGTCACCCAATCCACCGCCACCTGCGGAAGGACGGTCAAAGGACGTACCTGGTTTTAATGGTACATTGGAGAATACTGTGCCTAGGAAGCGTTCTTCTTCTGTATCCGGATGCAGCTTTGCTCCATGCGGCAGAGAAGGAAGCCCTCCCTGGATACCCCATGTTACGGAGCGGGAACGGTCGCAGCAGTAGGACATAACCGTATTCTCGCATTCTGTGAGAATACCACCTTTGCGTACGCCGGCGCCACCACGGAATTTACCCGGCCCGGCTGAATCGGCAACAATCTCGTGGTGTGTTGTGATGACCGGTGAAAGGCGTTCCTGTCCCTCGCACGGTTGAATGCTAAGTCCTACGCCAAACACCGGAGAGAGAGCATTGGCTCCGTCTTTGTAGGCCCGACCGCCATGCCCACCTGCCATCCAGTCATACCACATGAAGTAATTGTCGTATCCTGGCCGACGGTCCCATCCGCCGATGAGCAGATATTCCAGGTTGAAGGAGCAGGCAAGAGCGCGTTCCGGCATAATCTCCGACCACAGTTCGAAGATGGCATTCATAATTTTCTCGTAAGCACCCGAGCAGAATCCTGTCACCGCCACGGGCCAAGGGGCATTGACGACCGAGTTCTCGGGAAGTTCCACATGCACGAATCGATAGAAGCCCGAATTAAGCGGGATGTCAGGGAAAAATGTTTTTGTTCCAGAGATAACGGCAGAGAAGGAAGCGCCGAAGCCGGAGTTTAAAAAGCAACTGATGTACGGATGTGATCCGTTTAAATCATAATATATCTCATCGTCTTGAATCGTCATACGGATGTTAATCGGAATGAGCTGATCCCCGATTTCCGGGTCCATGTCAATATAGTCGGTCGTCTCCCATGTACCGTCCGGCAGCTCGGCAATGCGCGAACGTCCGAGGCGTTCCACGTAATTCTGTACTTCTTCGAAGGCAGTAAGAACTGTCTCTATCCCGTATTTTTCAATCAGACGGACGAGCTGGGCTTCTCCGACTTTTGTCGCTTCGGATTGTGCACGCAAATCTCCAAGACGCTCTTCTGGTACACGCATATTGGATACCATTAGGTTGGCTACATCGGATAGATATCGTCCCTGGCTCCACAGTCGGACAGGGGGAATCCGCATTCCTTCGCCGTAATGATCTTTTGACTGTACATTAAATGAGCCGGGAACGCTACCGCCTACGTCGGCCCAGTGTCCATTGGATTGCATGAATGCAATGAGCTGATCGTTATAAAATACCGGACGAATGATGCGTACATCGCAGAAGTGAGTACCGCCCCGGTACGGGTCATTAACAAGGAACACATCGCCGGGGTGAATGTCATCACCAAAGTCTTCTAGGACCGCTTTTGCCGTTAAGTGAAGCGTACCCACATGTACGGAGATATCCTGCGTTCCTTGCATAATGGTGTTACCTTGTGCATCACAGATAGCGGAGCTGAAGTCACGACTGTAGATAACGAACGAGTAGCATGTGCGGAGAATTTGCTCCGACATTTGATCTACAAGGTTGACGAAAGCGTTCTTCAGTACTTCGAACGTGACAGGATCCAGACGGGTAACAACGGATTGAGTGTTCTGGCTCATTATTTCTCCTCCTTATCTTTGCAGGTGAGAATCAGGTTTTTATAGGCATCTACTTCAGCTATGAATTCCGGAGGCACAACGACCGTAGAATCGAGCTGTTCGATAATCGCTGGACCCATGAAGATGGAGCCGACAGGAAGAAGTGAACGACTGTACACAGTTGATTCGGTAAATCCGCCGCTCTCTTCAAAATAGACGCTGCGTGTGCCTTTTATTGCATCCTCCAATCGGCCTTCTGGCTCTGAGGTAGGCAGATCTGGCTTCGGTACAACGCCGGTAGCGGTAACACGCAGACCGTAAATCTCTACTCCTTGTTCCGGGTTCGAGAATGCGAACTCACGCTCATGCTCTTTATGGAATTGTTCCAGCGCTTCTTCAAGCGACCCAATCGGACGCGAAATCGGGATGGACAGGGAGCGCCATTGTCCCATATAACGCATGTCAATATATCGTGTTAATTCAATATGATCATCAGCTACGCCTTCTTCCGCGAGTAGCTCGGCTGCCTCTACTTCCATATTGATGTACTCTTTTTCCAGTTCGGTTAATGATGCCTCTTTCACATTCACAAGATACGTTTTGGAGATGTCATGGCGTACATCGACCAGCAAGCATCCCATAGCGGAAGTGATACCCGGGTGCGGAGGCACGATGACAGTAGGGATCTCCATTTCTTTAGCCAAATGTGCACCGTGCAGAGCGCCTGCGCCTCCGAATACAACAAGGGCGAAGTCGCGCGGGTCGTATCCCCGACGAACGGAGATAAGCCGGAGTGCGTCGCACATGTTGGCATTAGCTACCTTAATGATTGCATTGGCAGCTTCTTCCTCCGTATAGCCGAAGGGTTCAGCGATATGGCGAACGACTTCCTGGGCTTTTTCGATGTTGAGTGTCATTTGACCATCGAGTAGCTCTGTACCGAGACGGCCAAGCACGAGGTTGGCGTCGCTATTCGTAGGCTCTGTTCCGCCGCGTTCGTAGCAGGCTGGTCCAGGGGTAGCACCTGCGCTTTGCGGACCGTTGCGCAGGGAGCCGCCTTCATCGATCCAAGCGAGGCTTCCACCGCCTGCGCCAATGGTTAGAATTTCAATGCTAGGGAATCCGATTGGATATCCATACTCAATGTACCAATCTTTCGTAACGCGGAGCTCTCCGTTATACATAAGGGAGATGTCGGTGCTTGTGCCCCCCATGTCCAGCCCGATCGCATTCTGGAACCCGCATAGCTTTGCGATGTGGGCGCTGGCAATAGCACCTGCTGCGATTCCGGAGCTGGCCAGACGTGCGGCATAACGTGGGACTGTCTCGGAAGTCATGACTCCACCGCCTGAGTGCAATACGAGCACATCACCATCATAGCCATCTGTATGTAAAGAGGCCGACAATTCTTGAATGTATTTGCTTACGATAGGTCCAAGGACGGCATTAGCAATCGTCGTACTGAACCGTTCATGTTCGAAGATTTCCGGTAATGTATCGCTTGATGTGCAAACATACACATCCGGCATTTCTTCTTGAATAATTTCTTTCATTCGTTGTTCGTTCTGGCCATTGACATATGCATTCATGAAGCAGATGGCTACAGATTGTACGCCACGTCGCTTAAGGATACGAACAAGGTCACGCGCTTCTTCTTCATCGAGGGGAGTCAGAACTTTTCCGTTATAATCAACCCGCTCCAGCACTTCAAAACGATCGCGCCGACGAATATACGGAGGCGCTACGTCTTCATATGCATCCCACAGCTCCAGCTTCGTACCGCGTCGAATTTCAGGTACGTCCCGGAATCCTTTTGATGCGATGAAAGCTGTCTTCGGCAGACGCCTTGTAATAAGTGCATTCGTTCCAACCGTTGTACCGTGGGAGAAAAGGGTAATGTCCTGTAATGGAACGGCGGAATTTTTTACGCCCTCTAGAATGCCACGGGCAGGATTGTCAGGGGTAGAGGAGACTTTGGTAACTGTGATTTCCCCTTGCTCTTCATCAAATACGAATACGTCGGTGAACGTTCCGCCTACGTCTACAGCTACACGGTATTTTCCCATGCTGCGATCCCTCCTGTTATTATGAATTTTGTTATATAAACACTGTGTGCTCGTTTTTTAATAAAGCAAAGCTTGTGCCAATATCAGAAAATGCTAAAAAGTTTAAAAACAAGGCGTAAAAAAGGCTTTCAAAGAGAAAAACTTGCAAATGGACAAGTTGACTTGCAAAAGTGAAAGAAATCATAACGAGTAAAAGACAACAAAAGAGCCATGCAGCATAACCTGCATGGCTTCTTAAGCTAAATGATTGTTAAGCGGTAATTTCCGCTGTGTTTTCTTCTCTTTTACACATGGCCTGGCATTCAGATTCGGCGGCACAGCATTGCGAGCAGATATCTCTCTGACTGAATGGACAGTGAAGCATATCCTCGCTGATGAATTCACCTCCGCAACTACCGCATGAGTGAACATTCTCGTTGTACATATTAACATGTCCAGACGTGTCGATATCTTGCTGCTGTCGGAAGGTAATGTATGTTTTTCCTTTCGTTGTAATTGCGATGAAAATGCTGATGGCACTTGCGAGTACACCAGCAATGAGCGCTGCCAGACCAGCTAACATCGGACCGAATGTGCCGGATGCCAGCATCGTGCCGACAATACTTGCAATAATGATAGAGATGACACCGACCGGATTCCACTCCGGCAAAAATCCTCGACGATGTTCGATATGAAGTTGACCAAGTTTGAGCCATTTTTTAATGATAATCAGATCAGTGACGAGAATCGACGCCCAGGCGAATAGAAATACACCCTGAAAGGTCAATAAAGGTCCGATATAATCAAGTGCGCCGGCCAGCATGCATACGATAGCGATTACTGCCGTAGCTACAACCCAGAAGACGCGCCCCGGTGTAAAGTGAAAAATACGGGCAAAGAAGTTAGCCAGCGACATAGACCCGCTGTATAGATTCGTAACATTGATGCGAAGCTGTGTCAGAATAGCGAATAATGCTCCCCATGCGCCCATTGCCGTAACGAAATACACACCCGGATTATCAGTCATATACCGTACGCCAAACCAGATGCCAAGAAGGCCAGAGAGGAAGAAACAAATAAGCTGAGGAATAAAGCCGACGGCGAATACACCAATTTTAAATTGTTCTGGTTTGATGAAACGTGCGTAATCAGAAATCAAAAGCGCCATGATACCTACAAGACCGTTAATAATCCCGATACATGTAACAAGGCCGATGCCGCCAACTTCTTGCCCTTGGGGAAGGAAGGTCATCCACTGAGCAGCATTTTCGAAATCGCGGGTGGCAGTAAGGTAGATTCCGGCACCGAGAAGAATGAGATAGACAGGCAACGAGTATTTCTGAAATGTATCTAACTGTTTAACGCCGTACCAGTTTAGCGGCACAACGGCAAGGCCGAAGAATACCATAAGTGTCCATAAGGGAACGATTTTAACATATTCATATACAGCAAGTGCCATGATCGAGCCTTCGATGGCTGAATACATGATGAAATTAATCGCATAGATGAAAGAAGTAATGGATGCCCCGATGAAGCCGAAGCCCGCCCCGCGTGACATCAGGTTAACGTTTAATCCGTTCTTGGCTGCAAAGTAGGCGATCGTAATGCCTAGAAATCCGGCGACGACGGTAGCGTAAATCTCTGCGATGAGCGCGTTAAGGCTACCGAATTGAATAGCCATCAAACTGCCCATCTGCATAAAAACCATGGCGGTGGCAACGCCGATCGCTACGTTAGTAACACTTGGCCACGGCATGCGCCAATGCTTTGGCACACGTTGTAGTGCGTAATCTTCTTTTTGTTCATTCTTTTGATCCTGACTGCCTTTAATCATTTCTGCCATGTATATCACTCCTTTTCCCAGATTGTCTTTTTGTAAAGCAATATGTGTACCAATATTCAAAAAATAAAGAAAATTAACAAGAGGAAGATTATGCGTAAAAAAATGATGAAGATGACTCCAAAAACATGCAGTTTGCCAAATCCAATAAGCCTAATGCTAATAAAAATTCCCCCTTTCCATTAGGAGAAGGGGGAAGAATATCATTATTAATTAAGATGGATTAACATTTTGTTTTATAGGATCTTCTTAGCTGTCATCGCCATGTGGCCGCTTGTGTAAGCCTTTGGCAAAGTAAAAAATGATGAGAATAACATACCATACAGGGCCTACGATAAGTGCGATGCGCGTTTCCGGGAAGTACGCCATCAGTCCGACCACACCCATCAGAAAGGCAAGTGTTACGTACGAGCTAAATGGAAACAGGGGCATTTTATATTTCAGGCTGCGAACTTGCTCGGCATTCAGTCTTTTGCGATAGCGAATCTGTGAGAGTAGAATGACGGCCCATGTCCAGATAGCACCGAAGGTACCGATGCTCGTTACCCACTGGAATACTTTATCCGGTACGATATAGTTCAGTGTAACCCCGATAAGCAACGCCCCCGCAGATGCAAGGATGGCAATGTTTGGTACGCCGGTTTTACCAATCTTCTTGAACGATTGTGGTGCTTCTTTCTGCTGTGCTAAATTGAATAGCATCCGTCCGGTACTGAAAATACCGCTGTTACAGGATGACAAGGCGGCGGTCAGTACGACGAAGTTGATAATTCCTGCTGCGTATGGGATGCCCAACCTGTCGAATGTCAGGACAAATGGGCTGCCTTTGCCCTCAAGCCCGTTCCATGGATAAATGGAAAGAATAACGAACAGTGCCCCTACATAAAAGATAAGGATGCGCCAGAATACAGAATCTATTGCCCGGGCAAGTGATTTCTCGGGATTCTTGACTTCTCCTGCTGTAACCCCGATCATTTCGATGCCAAGGAAGGCAAACAGAACCATCTGCATGGACATCAAAATGCCGGTAACGCCATTTGGTAAGAAGCCGCCATGTGCCCAGAGATTGCTAATACCTACGGGAATGCCTCCGTTACCTAGACCGAAAATAATCATGCCGAGTCCTACGACAATCATAAGTACAATAGTGATAATTTTAATGAGAGCAAACCAGAATTCCAACTCTCCGTATGCCTTAACGGCAATGAGATTCACCGCTCCCATCATGATCAGCGCGGCAAGTGCCCACATCCACTGCTGAGTATCCGGGAACCAGAACTGCATGTAGACGCCAACTGCCGTAATTTCTGCCATGCAGGTAATAATCCAGAGGAACCAATAATTCCAACCTGTTAGATAGCCCGCCATCGGACCCAGATAATCGCGTGCATAGCGACTGAAGGAACCGGCGACCGGATTTTGAATCGCCATCTCCCCAAGTGCCCGCATAATAATAAACATGCCAGCCCCGGCAAGCGCATAGGCGATAAGGATGGCTGGACCCGCCATCTTAATGGCGGAGGTAGAGCCGAGGAATAGCCCGACTCCAATCGCTGCACCTAGTGACATTAACGTAATATGACGTTCTTCTAATCCTCGATGAAGTTCTTCCGTATGCTGTTTCTTCATAGAACCTCCCAGAAACTTTATAGATGAAATATTTCCACAACGGCAAACGCTTTCATTTGTTTTATATAAAGATTATAAAGTACGTTTTTTTGATTTAACAGCTTTTCGAATAAAGTAAATATATTCAAATTATTAAGATTGATAAGTAACTGAATAATTAGCTCTTTTATTAAAAAAGCTCCTGATATACAGGAGCAAAAAAGCAGTGAAACATTATAGTTTTGGAATACGTATAGGACTTACCATTAGAATAGCTAACAGCAACATGAGTAGCGGACTTGAAAAGGAGAATAGAGCCAGTACGGCTACGATAAGCCCGGCCAGTGTAATCGGTATTCCCATATAGTAGCCTACAGTTGGCTTAATATTAAAACGGCCAAGACGCCAAGCACCAGCAATTGGGAATGCAATGAATGCGAGTGTTAGTAGCGGGGAGGGCGTGTGCATCGTATGAACAAGGATGGCTGGCGCTACGCCAAAACTAACGATGTCTGCCAATGAATCCAGCTCGACACCCATAGGGCTGTCCACACGTAACATGCGTGCAAGCTTGCCATCGAAGACGTCGCACAACGCTGCAAGCAAAATCAGAAAAGCAGCCATTTTGTAATATCCGTTCATGGCAAACGTAAGCGAAAAAATTCCGCATACGAGATTTCCAAGCGTAAAACTATTTGGAATCGACCTTCGAATCGAATTCATTCTTCACCTCAGCACCTTCTTTATTTTGCATTGTACCATATAGGGTGGCAAATAAAAATAACCCGTCAGCAAAATGCTGACGGGTTTTCGTTTTTATCGCATTGATCATCTTTTGACAGCGCTTCATCCATGACATAAAGGGAAGGGGGACTGACGAAAAGCTGGGGGTCCTTGTTAACCGGCACAAAATCTGAGGAGCAAGTTTCGCAAATGTTCATATCTACACGGTGCGAGTCGCCCTGCTTGACCTGCAGGCAGGATAAACATACATACATCCTCATGCTTTGTCCTCCTTCATAAAAAGATACATTATCAGTATACCATATTTGTTCGAATATTTACACTACATATATGTTACTTTTTTACATTTAGAACTAAAGTATGAGATAGCACAGATGACAGGATGTCTTTTCCTTTATATAATAAGCGGAATAGTCGCGTTTTGATACAAGAAAGGAAGAGGAAAATGAAGGAAAATAGAAAAGAACTTGAACAAAAAGTAACGGAGATATATAGACGGGATACGAACGCTATGGTGCTCGTTTTTGCTCAGTGGTGTATCAATCATGGCTTGGAGCCTATTTCTGTATACGAAGAAGCGTATCCCGAGCAGGCAATACCTGCTGAGTTACAAAGCATGCTGGCGTTAACCGTACCAAAAGAGGAAGCGGGAGACATTGCATTGGAAACATTGATGAATGTATTACTGGCATTCGATAATGAGCGTTTGGCTGCTGTCGTCCAGCAAAAAGCGGAAGCAATTAAAAAAAGCTAACAAGGTGGATGAAAAGAAAACACCTTACGCGTGTACCTCTATTATCCCCGTACCGTTTTGAATCGTTCTATCCATTCCAGCAGCGTATTAATGGATTCGCCGATGAGAGGCAAGGAGATGAAGGCATTCAGTATGAGAGCGACCAGGAAAATTACGAATATAGTGCCAACACCCATACCAATAGTGGTTGATAGTAAAGCAAGTATATTGAGCTTCAGGCGTTTTTTTGGATGCTGGTATTGTTCGATAGCTCGGATAAAACGTAACTTTTCACCTCGACTGGCGAGCCATACTTCTCGCTGACTGACGCGTAGTTTCAATTCATCTTCTTTTAGCGTAATGGACGATCGGGATTTTTCCATACTTCTCCTCCCATATAGTGTAGATTCATAGTTGTCCTTACCCTTTTTTAAAATGAAAAACCGGGCCAAAGATTAATCTTTGGCCCGATAAATAGTTACTGTTTCCATTCAAGGTACGTGATGATTTTATATTTGAATAAAGCGAGTAAGAAGTCGATGTAATGATCCTGACGGACAATTACCTGATATTCATAGCCGGGATGTGAGTAGAAAATAACGTCGGTATATACTTTGTCACTATCGAAAAATGCGCGTATCTTGCGCAAAGCCGGTAGGACTGTATCAACATCTTTAACCTTGAAGATGAATTCCTTATCCTGATCATTGTCCTTCTCCTCAATGTGCAAAAGACTCGTATCGTATCGGTAAGCAACCATACAATATCTCCCTTCCTATATAAGATAACGCAGATATATATATATCGTAGAAATCACAATGGACAAAATCATCAGCGGGAAGCCGATCCACAGAAATTTCAAGAAGGAGATATTTTGTCCTTCTTTGGCAGCCATGCCTGCAACAATTAGATTGGCACTCGCGCCAATCAATGTTCCATTGCCTCCAAGACATGCGCCAAGCGCCAGAGACCACCAGAGAGGTTCCAGGTCGGAAATACCGATTCTACCCATCTCTTGAATCATCGGAATCATCGTAGCGACGAACGGAATATTATCGACAAAGGCGGATGCGATAGCGCTCATCCACAGGATGAGCAATGAAGTAGCCACAAGGTTGCCCTCCGTCAATTCAATTGCCTTTGTTGCTAGTTGGGCGATAACGCCGGTTTCCACGAGACCGGATACAAGAACAAATAGACCAATAAAGAAGAAGATGGTTGTCCATTCTACTTTCGGCAGGGCATCTTCAAGATAGTGCTCACCTGTCAACAGTAGAAGAACGAACGCACCAAGCAGAGCGATAGTTGCAGATTCGACATGGACGATTTGATGAATGAAAAATCCGCCGATCGTCAATGCGAGAATGAGCAAACATTTTTTCAGTAGGGTCGTATCAGTAATCTCATCTTTTTCATTCAAATCCATTAGTCCTGCTTTTAATTCTTCTGTTGTCTGTATTTGTTTGCGGTACAGAAGTGCAAGAATGGCAACGGTAATAATAAGAATTACGATGGAAATAAATGTGAGATTATTGATAAATGCCACAAATGTCAGTTCCTTAACTGCGCTGCCAATCATAATATTCGGCGGATCACCGATCATTGTGGCCGTTCCTCCAATATTGGCAGTAAGGATTTCTGAGATAAGGAACGGAAGTGCAGAAATACGCAACTGGCGTGTAATACTGAACGTTACCGGTACCATCAGCAGGACCGTCGTTACGTTATCGAGAAACGCAGAACCAATTGCTGTAATCATGCTGAGCGCGATGAGGATTTTAACAGGCTCACCATTTACTTTTTTGGCCGACCAAATGGCAATAAATTTAAAAAGTCCGGTTTGCGCAGTAATTGCCACGATAATCATCATCCCGGTCAACAGTCCGAGTGTATTGAAATCGATATGGTGAATCGCGGTCTCTTGGTCCACGATTCCAAGGACAACCATGAGCGCGCCCCCTAGCATGGCTACGATTGTCCGGTGGATTTTTTCGGAGATAATCAAGGCGTATGTAACCAGGAAAACTCCGATGGCTATAATTGCTTGTTGTTCCATTATTGTAATTCAAAACCTCCTATACTCAAAGAATATGCTCCACAACTTATTCATATACGGGATAGTAATGAAAAGGTTTCAAAAAAATTGTGAAAAGCGATGGAAAAGTCTGTTTTTTTCTAAAGGGATATGTAATTGTAGAACGAATATATACATATAAAGAGCGAACGCTCAGTCAAAAAATGATGAGGAGAAAAAAACATGATAAATCGATGGAAAATCTTCAGCTATCCAATGTCAAGTGAACAAAAAGTACTCGAACATGTTAAAAGCAAGCTGTTGGAAGTAGAGCAAGATTCAATTGTTGTGTTACCGGAATACCTGGCTTATACAGAAGAGAATTCGAGGCAAGCTCTTACGGCGCTTATCGATATATGCCAATCAAAAAACATAAGTGTAATCACAACATTAAATCTTGTGCCACCAACTCTGCCGCATGCTATCAAAGACGTTAATTACAATGTGCTCACCATCGTAACGAAGGAAGGAAAGGTGCATACACCTCAAGCGAAAATCACACCTCAATCCTTTGAGCGGGTTCAGTACCAACCTCGTTTTCCAAAAATGAATGTGGGAGACTATAATTATTTAAATAAGGTCACCGTTGAAATTGATGGTGCAGAATTCAGCGTATTTTTTGTGATTTGCTCGGATGTATATTGTCTCATGGCAGGTGTAGAGAAGAAGGAAGAGTTAAAAGCAGACTACTGTATTGTTCCAGGGAACTTCGGCAATGGGGCGGAGAAGGCGGTCCGAAGAACATTAGAAAGATTCCGTGAAGCGGGTCTGTTCCAAACGACAATCTTCTCCAATCCGTACCAGAATATAAAAGATGCAAGTCAAACGCCACTTGTCAAAGAAGCTACTGAGATGATTGAATTAGACCCAACCCGCTCTATCAAAGAACTTACGGATTGGGATCGAATACAACTGGTTAAGGAGAACGTGGCTGTCTACCCAGATGAGCAAGTTCCGAGCTTTGTCCATATGACAAACCTGACGGCCATGGATGAAGGAAGAATGACCGTTGGCATGAGCCGTTTTCCCGTTGTCGTGCAGCTTGGAAGTTATGCAGAGGTTATTCGATTATAAAGTTACACATCTGTTGATTATCCATAGATTGGAAGCGATAAGATACACGTGTCGGCGTGTTCACTCGCCAGGCGAAAAAGGGCAGCGTGTCTTTTTCCGACCGCTCCCACTCACCGCCCTTCCTTCTTTTCTTACCTCCCACCATGAAAATTTGTCGATTCATCAAATCAGATGTATATAGATAATCAACACCTTTAAAAGATGGCACAAGCTAAATACAGGTGATAAAAACAGGTTCTCTGCGTTTACTACAACGTAATGAAGCCTGTTTTTTGGTTGAACAACGGTATAGTTATGATTAGTGTCAACTCTTTTTCTTTCAACAGATGGATAATCGGCAAGTGTGATACTATATAAGAAGGATAATGCCAATACAGGGAGTAGGTTATGAATAAAAAAGTTATTAGTATTCTTCTTTTCGTTCTGATTGTTGTTTTGGGTTACACACAAAAAGATATATGGGTGGAATGGATGAAACAAGGTGGTATGCTTGCGGTGATCGTTAGCATATCGCTTGTTGCTATCGACGTGTTCTTTCCCATTATTCCGTTTCCTATCCTGGCTGGAATGATTGGGGGCTTTTTTGGTGTTTGGCAAGGGACAAGTATTACGTTAACAGGTGCAATGTTGGGTACGATGATTTTATTTTTTCTGGTACGCTACGGCTTCCGCGATTGGGCGGAAAGCTATGTAAACAAGCATCCAAAAGTGAATGAATACAAGCAGTCTTTTGAGAAAAATTCGTTTGTAGCGATATTTCTTAGCCGGGCTATTCCGGTAGTTCCATCTCTTGCAGTGAACGCGGTTTGCGGTCTAAGTAACGTAAGATGGTCTACCTTTTTCTTAGCTTCGTTGCTAGGGAAAATACCGAATAATTTATTGGTTAACTTTGCTGGAGCAAATTTTGAAAAGAGCAAGTGGTTCTCATTTGGGATATATGGGGCCTATATGTTAATCATTTTTATTATCACCTATATCATGACATATAGAAAACTGTCACGAGCACAAGTACAAGGAGCAGATGAATAAACCGCACATAAGTAAAGAGACTGCCTAACGCTACTATCATTAAGGCAGTCTCTTGTTACTTTGCAGCATGCTATTTACACGCTGAGACGCCTGTTAGAGGCGTCTTTTTGATGGTTAAAACTAAGTAAACAGAACGTTTTTTACCATCCGTGATGACCGTATGGTGTAATGCGAGGCTCGCCATTATCGGCGCTTGAAGCAAACGGCGTAATTCCTAAAACAGCGACCAGTGAAAACAATGCGACTAAGACTTTTACTTTTTTCATCCTACTAATCCTCCCTTTTGGTTTTATTATTAGCTTCTAGAGCTAATTGATAATAGGTACAAGCTTTTTGGTATTGCCTGTTTTGGCAAAAGTAGTAGGCGAATTTCTCGGCATAATCTTTGACAAATCCCCAAATTTTTTTCTTTTGGAAGTAGGCTATGCCTTCTTGAAACGCCTGTTGGATTTCGTATTCTTTCGCATTTGCATTCAAAACATTAAGAATATTAAAATGGTGTAAATACTCTTCGTTATTCAATTTATTACAAGCTGCTACACCTTCTTGGATTGAGTTTATGGCCTCTTGATTTTTACCTACTTTAAAGTACTCTCTTGCTAAAGCATATAAAGTTCGATAATTTTTCTCCATATTATATGAACAACTCAAATGGTCAATAGCAAGTTCGGATAGGTTTTGTTCCGAATAGAGTAGACCTAAATTATATGTAATGCGACACCTTAATCTTGTATTATGCTTAACCATATTTGTAAGGGATAAAGCATTGTTGAAATGCTCCTCAGACTCTTTGAATTTATTTTTAATCATCCAGCAAATCCCTAGTAAGTTTTCACAGTCAGCTTGTCTATGTTTATAGTTTTCATATTTATCGAAAATCTCTTTTGCCTTTAGAATATGTTGAATGGCTAGCAATATCTGCCGCGTATAGCTAAATGTCCAGGCGACTTTATGATGAAATTCTGCTTTCTCAATTTCATCACCGATTGTTTCTAACTTTTTCTCTGCAAGTTTGTAATAGGAAAGAGCCTCATAATAATTTCTTAAATTGTATTCGTACATGCCCTGAAAAAAATAATAATAATATGCGAGTAAGTTATCTAGTTCCTCAGGATTCGTTTTTTCTAAAGGGGATGTCAAATCTGCTACATTTTCAAGTAATAACTTATAACGAAATTCTAGCAAGGAATAGTACAGTAGAAGTGTCTGGTTCTTTTCCATCCGTGTAATTTTTTCAGCCACATCACGTTTAATGAAGGCTACTTTTTCTAGATTTTCTTCCCGCATTTGTATGTACCAGTTATTAAGCAACTCCATAACTTGTTCCGAACTAATGACATTGAGATCCCCTCTCATAAGTCCTCCTCTAGCCTTCGATGATATGGATAAATTAACCTGTTATTTTATAGCATATATTAGCATAATATGTAAAGTTGTGCACTATTTTTTTACAATATATTTTAAAAAATCTTAAACTTTGTTGCTGTTTCGTCATATAAAGACACACTTTGGGTTAAATGATTATGATCATAGGCGGGTAAAGAAAGAGCATAAGACGCAACATATCAAAGCTGAGTAGTTACCAGGTGCACTATTAGGTATATAGCTTTGAAATTCGACACAGTTAGTCTGTTTCTAATTTATGGATTTTATAACATCAACTTTTTTTCGTTTTTAGCATTTTATTTATGTTATACATAGTAGTAGCGTATTTTTTTTCATTTTCTTTTCATAACGGATGATGCATACTCTCAGGGGAATAATATTTTTGCTCAGAAAGCAGTTAATAACGGAAAGAATTAGGTGAGCAGTGGATGAAGAAAATTTTACAAATTTATAAAACAGATTGGAAAAATATTTTTAAAGTACCGATCGCCCTTTTTTTAATTGTCGGATTAATGGCTCTGCCATCTCTTTATGCATGGTTTAATTTAAAAGCGGGATGGGACCCATACGGAGATACATCAGGTATTGCTATTGCTGTTACGAATGAAGACGAGGGCACGCATATTCGAAAAGGAGATATCGATAAAGAAATTAATGTCGGTAAAGAAATTGTAGACAGTCTTAAGAAGAATAAAAAGCTTGGCTGGACATTTGTTAGTAAAGAAGAAGCGGAGCGAGGAGTCAATCATGGCGATTATTATGCAAGCTTGCTTATTCCAAAAGATTTCTCAGCTAAAATCGCTACAATCTTAGAAGAAAATCCTCAAAAACCTGAGATAGAATACAGTGTAAATGAGAAAATTAATGCGATCGCTCCTAAGATAACAACAACAGGCGCTTCAGGGGTAGTTGCGCAAGTAAGCGAAAACTTTGTAAAGACTGCGAGCGAAGCAATTTTTACGATTTTTAACGAGGTTGGCATCAAACTGGAGCAGGAATTACCGACCATCCGTAATATCGAAAACCGTATTTTTGAGCTTGAAAAGCGTCTACCTGATATCGAACAAGCAGGGAATAAGGCATTAGAATTCGAGAAAAAGTTGCCAGAAATCCGCAAGCAAAGTGAGAAAGTCATCGAGCTAGAAAAAAAGCTTCCAGAAATAAAGAAAGCAGCGAATCATATTCTTACACTTGAGGAAAAGCTGCCGAAAATTAAAGAGGTTGGCGACGAAATTCTGGTCATTCAACAAAAACTGCCCGAAATTCAAAAAGCAGCAGATCGTATTGTAGAAATTGATCAGAACTTCTATAAAGTGGAGAGTGTGCTAAATAAGGCAATAGAAGATGCGAAAAAGGCGGCAGGAATTATTAGTAGCGCACAACAAGCGTTGCCGAAGCTTGAGCAAATCGCAAAGGATGGTGGCGATTTTGCAAATAGCCTGAATGAGTTTCTACAGAAAAACGATGGAGCTTTTGAATCGGTTGCCCCTATCATCAAGCAAAATTTAATTCTTCTGCAACAAACAGCGGATGCTGTTACGCAAATAACGGAAACACTTAAACAAGCCAACATCGATCCGAAGCCGACATTGGAAGCATTGTCCTTCTTAGAAGCTCGGTTATCAACGGGTGTGAAGGTTATCGACAGAACGACTGATTTGCTGACGAAGTTAAATAAGTATATACCTAATCATCCGCTTGATCGTACGATTACGCGTTTACACGCTGTAAAAACAAATTTTGAAAAGCAGATCAGTACAATGCAGGCTATTCAAAACGCTATTAAACGTGGAGAGCAGCCAGCGAAAACAATCGTCGATAACTTAAACTCATTATCAAAAGATGCAAACGATGCATTGGGTGGTATTCTGTCGCGCTATGATTCAGAGATTGTGCCGAATATAAATAAAGCGCTTGATCAGCTTAAGAGATCCGCACAAAATGCTAGTGATGTATTGCAGACGGCACAGACGAAATTGCCAGATATTAAAGCGATCCTTGATGATGCGGCATTGGGAATTAATTATGGACAGCAAGAGCTGATACGTCTGCAAGGAGACCTGCCGGAAATAAGAGCGAAAGTGCATGAAGTAGCACAAAGCATTCAAGAGAAGATGGAGCGCTTGACGGAGGGCATCAATGCAGCAGCGAACTTTGTCCAAAACGATCTGCCGAAACTGGAACCGAAAATCCATCAGGCAGCTGACTTCGTCCGAAATGATTTGCCACGGGCCGAGCAAGAAGTTCATAAAGTATCCAACCTTATTCGGACAAAATTGCCAGAAGTTGAAGCGGCTGTGCATAAAGTTGCCAATCTTGTTCGCCAAGACCTACCGGAACTAGAGGACTCGGTAAGAAAGGCTGCGGATAAAATTCGCGAATTTGAAAAATCGAAAAATCTTGGCGAAATCATTGAGCTATTGAAAAATGATATTCGCAAAGAAAGTGACTTTTTGGCGCAGCCGGTATTGTTGAAAGAAAACAAGAAATTTCCGATTCCGAATTACGGCTCAGCCATGTCACCGTTCTATACAACGCTTTGCTTATGGGTTGGAGCGATTTTACTCGTTTCCTTGCTACGTCTTGATGTAGAAGATCCAGAAGGGATATATAAAAGCAATCATATCTATTTTGGAAGGCTGTTAACCTTTTTAACAATTGGAGTATTCCAGGCGCTTATTGTCACGATAGGAGACATGGCGGTATTAGGCGCGTATGTTGTTGATAAGGTTTGGTTTGTAATGTTTGGCGTATTTATCAGCATTGTGTTTATGACGATTGTTTACACCTTTGTATCGGTGTTTGGAAACATGGGAAAAGCACTTGCGATTATTATGCTTGTCTTGCAGCTATCAGGGTCTGGCGGAACATTCCCGATTCAGGTGACACCGCCATTCTTCCAGGCTATCCATCCATTTTTGCCTTTTACGTATGCGATTGGTTTAATGCGTGAAGCAGTGGGCGGAATGCTGTACGACATTGTTATTAAAGATATCGTTTTTCTATTACTGTTCCTTGGGGCAGCACTTCTCCTGGGATTGGTATTAAAGGAACCGTTAAGCAAGTCAACACAACGAGTCGCTGAAAAAGCAAAAGAAAGCAAGATCATTCATTAGAAAAAACAATGTGATAGGAATGCAGATAAAAAAGCAGTTGCTGTCTTTTTAGATAGTAACTGCTTTTTATTTAAATATAGATGAGGTAGCTACTGCCGTAAATAATCCATCTTTACATTAACCTTACGTCAATGTTTTGATGTAACAGAGGGGGTGTTGGTATATGGAAGAAATGAGAATTAAAGATATTGCGGAGAAACTTAATATTTCGGCACGTGCTGTTCGTTTCTATGAACAAAAAGGGCTAATTTCCCCAAGAAAGCAAGAAGGAAACCAGTACCGGCTATTCACTCAGGAGGATGCATGGAGATTGCAGACCATTATTGCATTACGGGAAGTGGGAATGTCTGTAAAAGAGATAAAAAAAGTTCTGGATGAGATGAATGAGGGAGAAAGAGAAAATATACCGTATTATCTTGAACTGCAACGGGCGGCTATGTTTGCTCAATGGATTGAATTAAAGCAAATGATTACAACCATCGACCAAATGATTACTGTGTGTAAAGAAAAAAATGTTTTGGATAGCGAAGAAATGTATCGCCTGTCGGAAGGTTCGAAAAGACTGCGTGAGTGCAGAAAAAGCTGGTATGATCGTTGGAACTTCGACTGCCGGGCTATGTCATATGATAGGGAGCTTCATCATCACCACTTTGGATTTGACATTCACAATCATTATAAACAGGCGCTTGATATGACAGTAAAATGGGTGAATCCTCGAATAGGGGAGAAGGGGCTGGATATTGGAACAGGGACAGGAAATCTGGCAGGCAGATTTTCAGATAAAGGAGTAAGCATTGCGGGCGTTGACCAATCCAAGGAAATGCTTGCTCAGTGTCGTAACAAGTATCCGGGAATGGAGACGAAACTGGGAAACTTTCTTGCGCTTCCCTATGTAGATAGTCAATTTGATTTTGCTGTAACAAGCCTTGCTTTTCATCACATAACAAATGAGCAACAGCCATTAGCATTAGAGGAAATGAAGCGGGTTTTAAAGCCTTCTGGTCGTATTTGCATCACAGACTTAATGTTCGAGAGCACAGAAGACAGGGAGGGGTATATCAAACAGCTAAAACAGCAGGGGCAAGAGGAGGCGATTCGTCTAATGAAGGATAAGCATTATGCGTTTCTTCCTGATGTACTTTATTGGTTTGAAGAAAATGATTATATTACGAAGCACAAAAAAATAAATAATCTCTTATACATCGTATACGCAGTTCCCATTCGGTAAGAAAAACGGTTGAGCTTTCCCCTGCGTCATACTTTATGCTTGCCTTATCTTAAACGAAGGAGGATGCAGGATGGATAAGGAACAATTGGAGCGACTGTATGCACAGGAAGAATATTATTGGGGAAAGGAACCGAGTGAGCTAGCGAGAAAATTGCTGACTTATATGAATGGTTCTGCCAAGATGATTATTGATTTAGGGGCGGGAGAAGGCAGGGATAGCGTTTTTCTAGCCAAACAAGGATGGGACGTTATAAGCGTGGATATCGCATCAGCTGGCTTAAGAAAGGCACGCAAGCTTGCAGAAGAAATGGGAACGGCTCTTCAGACCATTCAGGGGGATGTGAATGATTTTGTCTTCCCTTGCAAAGTCGATGCGCTGTATTCAATTGGTGCTCTTCAGTACATCAAGCCGGAAAACAGGCAACGACAATTCCAGCATTTTAAAGAGAATACACAAAAAGGCGGGATTCATGCTTTATTTGCTTTTATAGACCACCCTGATATCGAAACGGCACCCGATTGGGGAGAGAACGAATATCTTTACATTAGAGAAGAACTACAAGCTTACTATGCGGATTGGAAACAGTTATATACCGAAGAAATAATCTTTTCCTGTAATTCAAGCGATATTCCCCACCGTCATGCTGCAAGAATCTTAATTGTGAGGAAAGTCTGAGATACAACAAGCGGGATGCAGAAAATGCACCCCGTTTGTTTATTTGTGTACAATTTTTATTGATTGCAGGGCGCCATATGTAATGGAGCGCCATATCCATTCCAGCGGGCCAAAGCGAAAAAAACGAAGCCAGTAAAAGCTAAATAAAATTTGTAGTACATAGACGGTAATACAGATGATAAGACCTATACCTAATGTGAAGGTCTCAAATAATCCGAAGCCTCTCATCAGTATGAGCGCAACTATAGTCTGCCCGAGGTAATTAGTAAGCGCCATACGCCCTGCATAGCCAAGCGGGACGAGAAGGGTGCGGGCTAACCGATTTCCCATCAACAGAAGAAGCGAACTCATATAGAAGAAACATAACGTTAGACCGCTTAGCTGGATAAAGAGGCGTTTAGCATCAAGTTTCGCCGCACCGAATGATACAATATCGTATTCGACGGCGAATACCATGCTAACCAATGGAATACTCATCGTGAGCGTACCTATCCACGTGAGCCAAATAAACCGGGTATGTTTATCAGGTTCACGTAAAATTCCTCTTCGTCCCGCATACAGTCCAAACAGGAACAGAGGGAGAATTGAGGCGACGGTTAGCGGTGTATTGGACAGTATGTCGCTTACTTCTGCAGAGAAACGATAGGTTACCCACTCAATGTAACTGGCATGCTCATACATGTCCAGCGTCCTCTTCATCTCCTGCTGTCCGAGAGCATGCTGTTCCTGCTGTAAGCTTCCATATAGTTGATCGGAAAAAAACAGCGGCAATGCCATAAGGCTAAGTACGATAATTAGCAGGCCAAACGCCCATCCCAGGATAACCCGGTTGCTTTTACGATAGAAGAAGAGCAGGATAAAACCGGCCAGCGCATATGTATGCAAGATGTCGCCATACCATAAAAAAATAAGGTGCAGCAGACCGAACACAAGCAGTACCAGCAATCGACGCGTGAATAAGCGGTATACCGGAAATCCCTTTTTCTCTGCCCGGCACATGAAGATGTAGAAGCCTAGGCCAAATAGGAATGAGAAAATAGTATAAAATTTCGTCTGAACGAACATATCATAAAATAAACGAATGCTTCGATCTAGACCGGTATATCCAGGATCGAGCGAGAACATCTGGACAGGGTAGCCAGCAGGATGAAAGGAAGGGAAATTAACAAGAAAGATGCCAAACAATGCGAAACCGCGAATAATATCAAGCGAAGCGATACGCTCCTGCCCTGTAATTGGTGTTAGCACGAATTCTCTCCTGCTTCAGCATACAACGTTTTTTCCAGCATAATCATATCCAGGGCACGAATCCCATTTTCGAAAATGGGTTCAGGATATGCAGCGAAAAAATCCCGCTTTATGCCAGTCATTCGAAATCCTGCTTTTTGATAAAAAATTAGATTTTCAATGCTTGAATTTGCAGTGCCTACAATTATGCTTTGGTACCCTTTTTCTTTGTACATTTCACATATCGTCTGAAGGATAGCCTTACCGTATCCCTTTCCCTGATGTATTGGTTTGACAGCTATGTTTTTAATTTCTACGGTATCTCTTGATTTTTTTATCATAAGTATGACACCGATCGTTTCATGTTTTTCATTATGTACAGAATACAGTTCCCCATCATGCAGGTACTTTTTTACGATTTCTTCACACTCATCTGCTAACAAGAGCAAATTCAAATATGTATGTCGTTCATCATGCTTTACTTCGAATAATTGGACAACGGTAGGAACAACCACTGTTTCACACTCCTGACATGTATTAGCTTAAATAAAAGAGAAAAAGGCAGATAATTGTGTCGAATCCTAAAGATACAAGGATTATAAAATCATCTTTCTCCCCCATTATTATACAATAAAGTAAAACTTCCATCAGCTTACTACCCATTGGACAGGGATAAAAAATAGAAATTCAAACTAAAAAAAGCCCTCCTGCGATAAAACAGGAGGGTTAAGGAGAGAGAAAGGGAGTAGAAAGTTCTACTTGTTACAAGTATTTCCTCTTCATCCGATAAATAAACAATCTTTTTTTCAACAAAGAACACTGGGTATAAAGTAAAACCTTCATCAGCTTACTGCTCATTGGACACAGCCAAAAAAGATGCCCCTTATTTTAAAGGGGCAAAGAGGGGGGATTCATTAATTAGGGTGCTATTGTACTATGTAAAAACAACAGACAATAAATATTTACCCTGTGAAAGATAAATTGAAACAAAAAAATTTTTTATGTATCGCTTCATATTCTTGAAAAAATGTATAAAAAGACCGTGAAGTGCAGATGATAAGATTTGAAAGTAGAATCTAACAAAGGAGCTTGCTAATTATGCTGAAGAAATTACAGATTGTACTTATGGCTTTTATGCTAACAACCGCACTAGGAACACAGGTTTTTGCTGAGAACACGGGTGTTGACGGGAATATGAATACTAACCAGACGAATACGACGAACTATCAGGGTACGAATACGAATAACTATCGTACCGCTGCTACTGCCGATACGAACCGGGGAAATAACTGGGGTTGGATTGGATTATTAGGTTTAGTAGGTCTGGCAGGATTACGGGGAAGGAATAGAGATCCGGAACCCGACCGCAAATAATGATGATGTCACTCTTCGGAGTGACTTTTTTTATTGTAGGAAAAAGATACAGTATGAGTACCAAAAGTTTATTTCGAAAAGTTGGTTTTAAAAAGCTTGAACTATGGAATGGTTCTTTTTTATATAAAGGTTAAAAAATGGAAGCGAGAGAAGAGGTGGATATCTCGCTTCCGTGGTTAGAAGGTGACAAATGAAGAGAGTACTTGTCAGTACTTTAAAATACAAGCAAATATCATGCCAAATAAGATAGGCAGAAGAATAGCCGTACTTGCATATGCTTGTATGTAAAACAGCATAAAGAAGTTATTTTTGCATATATAGCAATATTCCTGAATAAAAAATTGTTCTAAGCTTTCAATAGAGTAAGCAGGTGTGAAAATTGTAGTCACTCTTTGGAGTGGCTTTTTTTATGCATATTTTAAAAAACAAGGGATAGTTTTGGGCATTTTTTCTCTCTAATTTATAGAGAGAAGAAACAGGAGGTGAAAAGGTGGGAGGAAACGATTACGTTACATACGTTAGACAAGCCCAGCAAGGGGATAAGGATGCTTTTTGCCAGCTTATTAAACAAAACGAAGCTTCCCTTTATCGTGTTGCTCGATCAATTTTAAAATTGGATAGCGAATGTTTAGATGCGATTCAGGAAGCTGTACTTGAAGCATATATTGCGCTGAATCAACTTAGGGAACCTCATTATTTTAAAACGTGGTTAATTCGTATTATTATCCATAAATGCAACCAGTTTTTAAAGAAGAATAAAAAGATCATTTCTTTGGGTGCGATGGAAGAAGCAGTTGAATTACCTAAAATGGATGATTATTTCGCGTTGCGGGAGGCTATTCAGCAATTGGAAGAAAAGTCTCGTCTAGTCATTACTCTCTTTTATTTTGAAGGGTTTGCTCTGCATGAAATAGCGGAGTTATTGGGGATACCGGAAGGAACAGTACGCTCGCGGTTGGCCAGAGCTCGCAAAAAGCTTGCAGAATTATTGAGTGAAAAACAGGAGAGGAGGTATCCTTTTTCATGAATGACAAACAAATTGATCAGATTTTACGGGAGTTTTCCAGAGTAGATAAGCAGAATGTGCCGGAATGTATATCTAAAGGATTGGATGAAACGTTAGCACAACTTGATAATATTCAGCATAAAGACAAACCTCGACGTGTAAAAAGAAAAGTAGGCTATGCTGCAAGTGTTGTTGCACTTATTGCTTTTTGCGTGCTAGGTTCTGGATTCGTTTCACAGACAATGGCTGAAGTACTTCAAGAGGTACCTGTTATCGGTCCTATTTATAAAGTGGATAAAAATGAACTGGATGCTACGGCAAAAAAATCACTTAATCACGTATATAAGCTTTTTCCTGAATTAAAAAACTACCATATTGGGCTTGTAGTTAAAGGAACGAGGAAGCACGGGTATAATACAGAGCAGTGGGACATTGTATTTACCAAAGAAAATAAAGAGATAAATACATTAGATGGTGATGCCCGTGTTGAAATTGAAGCTGCAACTGGGAGGATTTTATCAGTACGGCAAAAAAAGGAGTTTTCAGGAACTATAGTTTATAGTAATCCCTCTCCTACAAGTGAACAAGTTATACGTAAAGCAGAAAGCTTCCTGAAACAAATGATTGGAAATGAAAGTCAGGATTATTTCTTGAGAGATATAGGTGATGTATGTGAGGACGCAAATCCAGCAGAAATTGCGGGAAAATCCTTTCTCTTTTTTAAGAAATTCAGTGCAGATGAAAGAAGTTCATCTATTACTGTGGAAGTAGATCGTGAAAATAATATAAATTATTTTGAGCGCTCCTTTTATGACGCTCTGGAAATTACAGCGAATGAATTGAATATGCAGGAAGTACAGCTTATATTAGATAAAGTTTATAAGGTATATCCGGATGTAAAAGAACTTGAAGTTGTTCGTGCAACAAGAGGAAAAGAAAATGTAGTCAATGCAGTCGCACACGAAAGAACAGCATTGTGGTTACATGAAAAAGGAAAACATCGATTAGTTATCCAGGTGAAATTTGATACATCAGGGAATATACTAAGCCTGTATCGTTATTCAACAAAAGGATTCGAAAAGCGATTTTCAGATCAGGATACGAAAGAAAAAGCAATAGCATTGGTAAAAGAACTGTACGGAGAAAAATCAAATGAATACGAATTTGTACGTACTAGAGCAGGTACTAGTACTTATAAAGGAAAAGATGTGGCATTGAACGCTGCCGTTTTTAAAAGTGTAAACAATCCTAAAAAAAGTTTGTCAATCGATTTTCAAGGTGATGGAGCAGTGCTTGGAATCACTGTATTTGAGGAGAAATAGCTTAGAAATAAGAAAGCATAAAGTAAAGAAGACCCGGCGAGTATCCGGGTCTTCTTTATTCATGATGATTTTTTTATGTGCAATATACTTTTTCTTTTTTCTTCTGTAATAGGGCATGAAATAGCTCTCGCTTGATTTCCTTTTCTGAGCACTCATACAGCTGGCGATCGCCTATCTTGAAAATCCCCATTTCTAATAGCCTGTCAATATAGGTTTGAATTTTTTCTTCCTTCATAATAAACACCTCTTTAGAAAGTAGAGCAGTTCATTTTACACGCCTATACCAACCCAACCACAATTTTGATTATACAGCGTATATATTACAGTATGATGACAGGTAAATTAAATATATTTAATAATCATGTAAAATATAGTGGGGTATGCAGGGATCGAACCTGCGACCTGCCGATATTATCAAACAAAGCGAGGAGGAGAGCAAGTCAGTATCCAGGTTTCTGGTTGGCAACGAAAAACACTCTGAGTGATAAGAAAAATCGGGTATAATAAGAAGGGAAAAATATATGGATAACGAGAGGGAAGGAGTCATTATAGATGGGCGTTATGTTTTCGAGTCCTCGCATAACCAAAAGTAACGTTTTTTATATAAACTATGCCCAGACAGTGACTCTGGGCTTTTTCTTTAGGTGCTATTCATCGTAGGGTAAAGCTAACAATATCTACTCCGATGTCGCGAGGACCAGTTCGCCCTTGTGCTTTTGTATCGACAGAAATGCTTTCGAATATCTCATTAACAAATTGTTTCTTAGAATAATCGTCAATGTCTAACCAAACGGATCTTAACTCCTGTAGGTGTTGCAACAATTCATCCTCATCCCATTCGACTGTTTCTTGAGGTTGTTCTGTAAGCAACTCCATAATTCGCTGTTCCTTTTTCTTTTCTTCTGCCATATTTGCACGCAGTTGATCCACATCGATAGCATCGTTTGCAAAAGCTTCCTGCCATTTCTTTTTTCGCTTTGCGATAACTTTCAATTCTTCTTCCAAAGCATCACGGTCACTGTATAATACTGGTTCTTCCTTTTCAACTTGGAGTTCTCTTTTGGTCTGTTCGTCAATTTTCCATTTTGCACGTTCTAAAAACGCTTCGGTTACTTTCCATTCTGCAATGATCGGCATATCACAATTACGATGATGGAATCGACCACTGCAACGATAATACTTATATAGTGCCCCAGACTTTCGTTGACGATGTGTGCCGATAAAATTTGAACCACAACGAGCACAACGAAGCACACTACTGAAAGGATAAGAAGAAGTCATTCTTTTACCAAGTAGACTCCGGCTTTCACGGACTCGTTGTATCTCTTCGAATTCCTTCTCGCTAATAATTTTTTCATGCGATCCTTCCGTAATAATTTCTTCACTGCGCGAATCTTTGTTCCAGCGAATCTTTCCACAGTAAACCGGATTTTCAATCACATACTGTACTGTAAAGGTTGCCCATTGTTTGTTTCGTCTTCCTAATAGCCCTTCTTTATTCAAAATACGAGCAGTGTGGTTCAATCCTTTGGTCTTGTACAATTCAAACATTCTACGTACAATAGGGGCCTCTTTCTGATCAATAATTAATTTACCGTTTATGAGCTGGTAACCGAAAGGAGCATAAGAGCCGTTACGCTCACCTTTCAATACCTTTTGCTCCATACCCATCTTTACACGTTCAGCGAGGTTTTCCCGTTCCCATTGAGCCATTGCCCCCACTAGAGTAATAAAGAAACGTCCCATTGCTGACGTAGTTTCAAAAGTTTCAGTAGCTGATTTGAATTTTACTTCGTACTTATCGAAAAGCTGTAGCAAATTGTGAAGGTCAGTGACTGAGCGTACCAGGCGGTCAAGTTTATAAACGAGAACAACATCAAAGTGCTTTTTAGTCATGTCATGCATCATACGCTGCATTTTAGGGCGATTTAAGTCTTTTGCTGAAAAGCCATCGTCAATATAAATATCTGCAATCTCCCATCCTTGGGAGTTTACAAAATCGATAAGACGGCTTCTTTGTGCGTCAATACTGTAACCTTCTTTCGCTTGTTCTGCTGTAGATACACGGGCGTAGATAGCTGCTCTCATGTTCTCCCTCCTATGGATTATGTGAATATACTGTAAATAAAATGTGTATATCTATAAAATAGGAATATACGTTCTGTTTTGTGGTTAAAAAGAAGAGCCTAGGAGTAGGCTTTATAATTATACGTAAGTAATACTATTTCCCTTGTTGTATAATTTCTTGCTGAACCTAGACTCTTCTCTATGTAAGATTTAAAAAAATGAAACGGTCTATTTTACGGTTGCAAATTCTTGAACGTATTTTTCACGTTCTTTTTTGTTGAAGTAAATATCAACAACTTGAGTTCTCCACTTATCTAATGATTTATCTTCATGAAGCTCATCTAAATTGATATTGAAGTTTTTCTCTACAAGTTTTCTACTTACATTAATCGAATGAACCTTTCCTTCAAGTGGTATGTTAACTTGTACTTCTTCCAATCCTGGGAACTCGCGTAAAACTTGAAGAGGAGCTTCCATTAATACTTTGTTAACCATATCTCCGTTTTTCCATGCAGCTAAAATAAATTCATCTGTTAGGGCTGACTCAGGAGACAGCTCTTTAAAGACCTTAGCAGTAGAAGCGTAGTCAATTTGAGCTTTGTTACCATTAATTATTTTAGCTTCTTTAAGAAATACATGATTTTTTATAGTTTTTGCTGTATATTTCTTGAAACGCACGATTTCTTCATCAGACATTTTGCGCTTTTTTTCTTGCTCGATCTGCGTTTTGTCAAATGCTTCAGTAGTGCCTTCCTCTTTGTTTGATTGAATGATTGCAAAACCAAAAACTAATACAGAAAACCCTGCTGCTATAAAATAATTTTTTGCTTCTCTTTTTCTAATAAGGGCAATGATAGCGAATATAATAAAAATCGGAATTAGTAAAAGGCTTAAAAAGCCAATAAACCACATAATTAAATCCCCTTTATTATGCATCTTTACATTTATGTATAAATTTTCTCTGGTGACTATAATAATTCCCTACATTACTATCAAAAGTAAGTAGGGCTTATTTTCTTTTTGGCATAAGCTGAAAATATTTTTCTACTATTCTCTCAGGACAGCCAGTAATTTTTGATATGTAAGAAAAACTCATAGTTTCTGAAACCTTAAAGCCATCTAGTAGCAGACAGGCAGCTCCCATATGTGCTTCATATTCCTGGCGAGATATTTGAAGCCAGTTTGGGTTATACATATTTTCTTCTGAAGTCATACTGACTCCTTGGTGTTTAAGAATAGCGTGAAATAATTCATGACAAAGAACAAATTTTTCTTGTTCGGGAGGCATGTCTGGACGTATGTATATTACTCCTTTTGCCCCTACAGGAAGAAACATACCTAAGATACCTTTAGGCAGATCATAGGTGTAAATGATGGGGAGTTTTTTATAACATGCGATATCGTGAGGTTGTACACTTCCCACTCTTCTTTTTAGATACCTCATTTTTTTTCGGATGCGTCGTAGCATTACGTCCATCCACCTCTTAGCTATTTTTCTGTGTTGCGCTTTGCCGCTTCTTTTTTATTCTGTTCTTTAACTATAAAGAAGGCTTGTCGCATGAGTAGGGCTAGCTTTTCTTTCTCTTCCCCTTCGATTTGCACACCATCATACATTAACGGGCCTTGTTCTTCTAACATCTTTTTTAAGTCAGGCGGATCATTATCGTAAACGCCTGTTCCGTATCCTTTTATATCGTCTGTATATCCGAGTAAATAATCCCTTGTTACTCCCAAAGCAGAAGCGATCTTGTCCAGTGTTTTCTGCCCAGGAAGTCCCCCTCTACCTTCTTCAAACTTTTCAATTGTATAAGGGGTAAGCCCAATTATTTGTGCTAGTTCTTCAATAGATAAATTTATTTCTTCCCGTTGTCTTTTTAAACGATATGCAAAAATCTTAAAATCATTTTTATTGTGCAAATTATCGTTGTTTTCTTCACCAGTAAGAAGCCATTCTAAGCTTACATCATACAATTCAGCTAGTGTTTTAATAGTGTCGATGTCAGGTTCGCTTCCGCCTCGTTCATACCTACTTAATGTTTTATTGTTTATATTGGTATGCTCATATACTTGGATTTGTTTTAAATTAGCGCGTTCTCTAGCTTTTCTTAAGCGTTCTCCGAGATGTGACATGTTCCACCTCCTTGAGAAAAATATATCACCATTCTCGATAAAAGAGAAAAAAATCTCAATAAAAGAGAATTGACTCTTGACTTCTTGGTTTTTGAGAATTAATATAAAGATAAAGTTCTCATTAATTGAGAAATTAGTAACGAGAAAAATGGTGGTGAGAAAATGAAAATGTATGAGCGTATCCGTAGTTATGCAAATGAAAATGGAATTAAGTTTAGTCATATCGCTGATAAATCAGGGATTGAAAGAAAAAGATTCTACCGAATGATTAACGGAGAGACAAGTATGTCAGCGGATGAGTTTGAGAAAATATTTATTTACGGATTGTCTCTAGAAAAGAAAAATTTTTTTGTTGAGAAATTCTCATTAAATGAGAATTTGATTGATGATTCAGCTTAATTTTTTTACACACTTTGATTACCAAAACCAACCTTAGTTGGAAGGGGGAGGACGCCTTGAGCAACAACGAGCCAATCTGGCTTGACACAAACAAAGAAAGATTTATCAACGCTATGAATAAATGGATCATCCCAGAAGTACTCAAGCTTGATCCTGCCGAGTTAAAACGGCGCAAAGAACAAGCGAAAAAGGAGGAAACGGCATGACCCCTCAACAAGCAGAATCGCTTCGCAAAGAGAGCGAAGAGTTAAAGCAAGGTGTTGATCAGGCATTGAACCAGCGCACACCAGAGCAGAAGAAGCGCGACCTAGACAAGTTGGTTGAAAATGCACATCGACTGCTGGGAAAGTACAACAAGCGAAAGGGGGTGAATCACCAGAATCTACCTTAAAACAAGCATAGTATAGCGGCTTGTGACAATAAATTCACAGTCAGTCACAGAAAGGGGAGATGATTATGGCGCTTGGGGAGCGCATGAGAGAAGCCCGAGACGCCGCTGAAATGACGCAGCTAGAGTTTGGTTTCGAAATCAACATGAGTCGGTCGGCGATTGGGATGATTGAGATTGAAGAAAGGAAGTTACCAAAGGAAGTTTCTCGGAAGGCTGTAGAGGTCCTGGATGATGGATTCTTTTCTATGGCAGCGGCAGAGGAAGCAGTGGGGCATTCTTGGGTGCCTAAGTTGGATGGTGAATATGTGGACCTGCATCGGTCTAGCGTTGCTAAAAAGGCAGAAGAGGAGCTGAGCGAGGCACTTGAAGCAATAGGACGTATGTGCTTGGTCAACCATCCGAAAAGCATGGACAAGCACGGACGCGCTGAACTAAGAGAGGCCCTGCTGCAAGTGGTGGATGCAATCGTAGCGCTTAGTACATACGCTGCGGTGATATGCCGGGAATACAGTCTAAGCTGGGTAAAACTCTGGCGGGACCACCGGAAGAAATTAAAAGAGAGGGGATACATCAAATCATGAATGAACAATTATACCGCTTGAAAGAAAAAGCCTGCTGGCATCAATCAAAGGCAGATGATTATGCAAACTCGGAGTTGGAATTCGCACAAGCTGCGGCGAAACAACACATGGAATTTGCACAGGAATGTTGGAATCAATACGGACAACTGCTAGCGAAACAGGAAACAGCAGAAGCGTGGAATCCGAAAGAAATCACGTTACTAAAAGGAGTTGTATTGAAATGAATTGGAACATGCGTATGCAGGAAGTGCTAGAACGCACAGCGGGCTACGATATGAGCTTGATGAGTGCCGAACAGAACGAGGCGTATCAACATCGTCTGGAACTGAATCGAATCGAACTGGAAATGAAAGAGGCGAAGCAAGAGGCCAAGGAGTACGAAGAGTTGGCTGAAGCGTACAAGGCGATTGGTGAAGAGAAAGGCTATCAGGCAGCATGGTCCTATCACAAGTTGAACTTACAACGATATCACGAATTATCACATTTTCTTGCAAAGAAAAAAGCCGCGATGTGCGGGAACACATTCACGGCCTAGACGCTAATCAAATGTACAAACCAAACANCTTAGAGTGCAATACATAACAGAAGGCAGGTGAAGAAGTGAACCAAACCAAAAGCCTAAACACCGTCATCGACGCTGTAGTTGACACACTCCTAGTCCGTCAGAAACTTGGCCGTCGCCTAGATGAAGCTATGGTCGAACGAATTTTGATTGATGAGGTCGGATGGGAAAAGGCTGGGGAGCTACTAGATCGGATTCTAATTGAACCAATCATTCAGGAAACTATCGAAGTGAACAACATGGACTTTTCAGAGCATAGCAACAGTGTTGGTGGCTACTGGTTCGAAACAGAAGCTGGTCGGCGGGATTATATGAGGGACGTACTTTGAAAGAGGGTGAAACTTTGTATAGAGGAACGCGAGAGCAGCAGTACAGAAAACTAGGCGAGCGAGGCATGGACCACTGGATGGAGCTTCAGGATTGGGATTGGAATTGGAAACATCCTTGCCCTGTGTGTGGGACAAAATTGTGGAAAGAAAGGTGGAATGAAGAATATCGGGGAGTAGTTGAAACCATAGAAAAATGTCGGAGGTGTAACTATCAGCGACATTGGTCTTATGGACGCTCGTATGATTCGGTAGGAGAAATGGAGTTGCACTATCATCCACACCTTTTGACAGAAAAACAACATTTGCAACTAGAAAAAGCATTTCAAAACGCTGTAAAACGAGAAAAAGCAAAATACCGTAAGTGGCGGAAAAAGATGTACAAAAAGCAATAAAAAATGACCAGCGGGAACTGGTCATCAGGTTTTAACAAACACTTTTTATCAATGTACCACGAAAGCTCTTTGAAAATCAAATGGGAGGTCTATCATGCAAGCAAACGTACTCGCACGCACGCTGAACATGGACCATGAAGCCTGGCTTCAACTGCGAACTCATGGTATCGGAGGCTCTGACGCCTCGATCATTCTTGGTATTAACAAATGGAAAACACCATTTGAATTATGGCTTGAAAAAACTGGGCAAGTCATACCTCAAGAACTCCAGAATGATGCTACCTACTTCGGCACCCTGTTGGAGGATATTGTAGCCAAGGAGTTTGAGAAACGCAGTGGTAAGAAGGTCCGAAGAAAAAACGCTATTTTGGAGCATCCAGAACATGAATTTATTATCGCAAACGTGGACCGGATGGTTGTGGGGGAAAAAGCTATCTTGGAATGCAAAACAACATCTGCTTACAACGCCAAGGAGTGGGAGAGCGAAGAGATACCTGACAGCTATATCGCTCAAATTCAGCATTATCTAGGCGTTTTAGGTCCGGAATATAAAAAGGGATACTTCGCTGTATTAATCGGGAGTAACAAATTCGTTTGGAAGGAAATCGACCGAGATGATGAGCTAATCGAAATCATTTTCCAGAGGGAAATTGAATTCTGGAACAACCACGTTTTAGCGAATGTAGCTCCTGCCTTAGATGGTTCTAGTGCAGCCGAACGATTTCTAAAAGAACGATTCGAGAAGGCGAAGAAAGGGAAGGCGATTGATTTAACTTCCGAATACAAGGAGAAAATCAGCCAATATCTGGCCCTTAAAGACTCCATTAAATCATTAGAAGAGCAAATGAAGGAAATTGAAAATCAAATCAAACATGAGATGAAGGATGCGGAAATGGCTTTTGTTCAAAACTTCCAAGCTGAGTGGAAAACCGTAAATTCTAACCGGGTGGACAGCAAAAAGTTAAAAGAACAATTTCCAGATATCTATAAACAGGTGATTAAGCCATCTGTCTCCCGTCGTTTTGGAATAAAAGAAATCAGCTAATAGGAGGACTAGAAATGGCCACAAACAGCTCGTTAAAAGGAAAATTAACCACTACTGGCAAGAATGCAAATCAGGTTCAGGCATCCAGTTTACCGTTAAAGGATTTACTCGGCACGCCTACCATGAAAAAGAAATTTGAGGAACTCATGAATGATCGGGCTCCCCAGTATATTACATCCATTATCAATCTATACAACAGCGAAACCTCACTACAAAAATGTGAGCCAATGTCAGTTGTTTCTTCTGCAATGGTCGCTGCCACATTAGATTTACCAGTTGATAAAAATTTAGGTTATGCCTGGATTGTCCCTTATGGAAATAAAGCGCAATTTCAGCTTGGTTACAAAGGATATATCCAATTAGCCTTACGCTCTGCCCAGTATCGATATATCAATGTGACCCCAATTCATGAGGGTGAACTTATAAAGTGGAATCCTCTTACAGAAGAAATTGAGATTGATTTTGAGGCACGGGCATCAGATGCGGTAATAGGATACGCAGCTTATTTTGAACTACTAAATGGATTCAGAAAAACCATCTACTGGACGAAAGAACAAGTTGAAAAGCATCGGAAGAAATTCAGCAAGTCGGATTTTGGATGGAAGAATGATTGGGACGCTATGGCTATGAAAACCGTGCTGAAGTCTCTCTTATCGAAGTGGGGTATCTTGTCTATCGAAATGCAAAAAGCTGTTGTAGAAGATAATGACGAGCGCGAGATAAAGGACATTACTAGCGAGTCACAAAACGGCTATAACGGCGCAATAGAGGCCGAGGTAGTTGTTGCTGAAGATATCCCGATGGACGAGCCTACACCAACAGAGAAGCAGCCAGAAGGCAAGGAAGACGACGAGCTAGACAAAGTAGCTGAGCAATTCGATAAAGGACTAATTTAGGGGCGCCTAGCGCTCCTCTCTATCAAATATGAGGGGGAAACTCTATGAAGAATGGAAAGAGGCCGACGCGAAAACAGAAGCTGGCAATGAAAGCTGTACGANGGCAATGAAAGCTACTTAACCCGGAGAACTGGCTCGTCACCAAAAATCTGCCGGGCGAGCTTCACTTGGTACACCGGGAAACCAACAGGGAGCGCAAGCTTCCGGTATAGGGGTTGGTTGTTATGGCTAATGTACAGCTCGAAAATGGCTACACGAAAATCGCTAATAAAACACTTGAGCAGATGGCCAAGATTAAGCTCAGCGCTACCCAATATCGGATCGTCATGGTGGTTTGGAGATACACATACGGATTTAACCGTAAAATGCATGAGCTAGCTATCTCCTTTATCAGTGAAGCTACTGGATGTAGTAAACGGCAAATTGAACGAGAATTGAAAGATTTAGTGTTGCGAAAGATTCTTCTTCAGGAGTCCCAGAAAGGAAAAACGAGTCTGATAGGGTTTAACAAGGACTTTGATAAATGGGTTAGTGAGAAGGTAGCAACACAAAGTACCACCGACAAAACTGACGGTAGTAAACAGAAGGAAACTGCCGACGAATCTGACGGTACTCAGGAGCAAAAAACTACCGACAGATTAGACGGTACCGACATTTCTGACGGTGGTTCAACTACCGACAAAACTGACGGTACACCACCGTCAGAACAGTGGGAGGTACTACCGTCAGATCAGTCGGATAAGAAAGAAAGTATTACAAAAAAACTTAAAGAAATTAATGATGATGAGAACGCGTGTAAAGAAATGACTCCTCAAGAAGTTTTTCAAGCTATCGAAACAAAATACATTCAGCGAAGAGCAAGAGGAACACAAACTAATGCTCAAGACGATCAGGATATTCAGCAAGTCATTGCTTATGGAATTCCACTGGAAGACATTTTGCGTTTCATAGACGAGAGATTTGATACCTACAAACCCAAACACCCTAGAGACAGGATCAATTCCTTTGGCTATGTAGCTGACTATATTTTTCAACGCTATCATGACGAACAACAGAAAAGAGCGGCACTGGATAACGTAGTGCCATTGCGGAAAGGAGAACGGGATGGAAAACATAAAGGACTTTCTTCGCAAAGTAAATTTGCCAATGCACGCAGTGACTGGTGAAGCACTGGAAGCCTTTAGGCGCCAACGTGAAGAAGAGGATCGGGCGATGGTTGAGAAAATCTTGCGTGAGAATGAAGCAGCTCGAAAGGCAAAACCACAACGCATATTTGATAAAAACAGCCTCATTCCACCAGCTTTGAAAAAAGCGACATTTGATAACTATAAACCGACTACTCCTGAACTGTGGGAAGCAAAATCAGTTGCCATTGATTACGTGACCTCGTTCGACTTAGATGACCCTCGATGCCTCATGATGATGGGGAGCTGCGGTGTAGGTAAATCCCATCTTGCTGTATCGATTCTTAAGCATTTGATTAAGAACGGGTTTACAGGAATTTTCATCACGGTGCCTGAGTTACTAACCAAAATCAAAGCCACATACAACAGGGAGAGCAACCATACTGAGCTGGAACTGTTAGAAGTTATCAAGACGGTAGATTGTCTGGTACTGGATGACATTGGCGCTGAGTATGGCACGAGTTGGGCGTTACGTAAGCTGTTCGAAGTGATTGATAGTCGTTCGGGGCGTCATACGATTTACACCACAAACTTGAACATGAAAGAACTAAAAGAGCGATTTGAGGCCCGGGATATTTCTCGGATGAAACAACATGCAGAATTGCTGACCATGGAAGGACCGGACTACCGTGACACGGTGCTATGCAGGAGGGAAAGACGATGAGTGATGTAAGCCAAGACACTTCCCTTCTTGTCGAACCGGAAGCCGAGGAACAGGTCCTTGCCCGGATGCTCTCCGACGATCAGGCCATTGAAGAAGTAGCCGGATTTCTTCTCCCGGAACACTTCTATACCAGTAACTACCGGAAGCTGTACAAGGAGGCGCTTAGACGCTGGGAGGGTGGCGAGGAGCCTGCGAACCTAGCAAACATGTTGCCGATGATGGAAAAGCTCGGTGTCGATGTAATGAAGCTTACAAACATGGCAATCGATATCGCTATCTGGGAAATGAAGCCACTGGCTGAGCGTCTAGTGCAGACAGACGGTGTACGTAAGGCCATGAAAGCAGGATATGAGCTTATTCAGATGGCAAATATGAGCCGAATGCTGGACGCCGATGAGATTGAACAAACGATTACAAAGGCAACAGAAACGCTCACCCGAATTGGTGAACGTCAAGCGAAGAACACCATGCGCTCGGTACATGACATTCTGATGGAGCATACGGACAAGCTCGAACAAACCATCTGGGGTGACGAAGAAAGCGAAGTCGTGGGACCTAGCATCATGACAGGTATGCCTGATTTAGACGAACTGACAAACGGCTATAAGGCGCCTGAATTAATCGTCATTGCAGCACGACCATCTGTAGGAAAAACGGCTTTTGCTAACCAGCAGGCACTTAATATCGCTGAGAAGTACGCAGAAAAAGGCCCTGTTGCTCTCTTCTCACTGGAGATGGCTGCTGAGGAGCTGGTAACCCGGATGCTTGGTAACCTGGCTCACTTGGGGGGATTAGGTAACCGAAAGCTGACCGAGGAGGAATACAACAAATACACCATGGCTGTTGGTCTTCTGGCAAATCATAACATCATGATTGATGATGAGCCGAAACAGACTGTCTCCAAAATCAGAGCAAAGGCTCGGCGGTTACAGAAAGAGCAAGGTTTATCAGCTATCTTTATCGATTATCTGCAATTCATCGAGCCACCTGTGAAGGGCATGAACCGAGCTGACGTTGTTAGTGAGAATACGAAGGCACTAAAGAACATGGCGAAGGAGCTCGGCGTACCCGTTATCGCACTTGCCCAGGTAGGCAGACAGGTCGAACAGAGAGCCGACAAACGCCCGATGATGTCAGACCTTCGAGAGTCTGGGGAAATTGAGCAGACGGCCGACAAAATTATGTTCCTGTACCGGGATGAATACTATAACCGGGATACCGAGAAGAAAAGCATCCTAGAGGTCGACTTGGCAAAGAACCGGAACGGGGCCACTGGAAAACGCGAGCTTTGCTTTATCAAGGAGTACGGGAAAATTCGGAGCTTGGAGGTACAACATGCTGAGCAATTGGCAATCGTTTAACGAGATGGGGATGGCGCAATGATATGCCGGGTGTTGTTTCCTGAAAAAGCACGGGCCATTGATTTATCAGTTTCCCTGGCAAGCTTAGCAACGCAGCTCATGAAGGCGGAAACCCACCAGCGACGCGTAACAGGGATACGGTTTAACAAGCAGGATAAAGCCATTGAGGTTGAACTGGAGGAGATACCGGATGAGAGTTCACTATAGTCGTGGAAGAACGCTGGTTCCCAAAGAGTCGCTTGAAGTAAATAAATCGGGAGAGGTCAAAACGTACAAGCTCCCGGCAGAAGAGTTAGCAAAATACCGGGCACTGCCATTCGATACAGGAAAGGCGCCCATGGTAATGCCGAGACGGAGGAAGAAAGCATGAACAAAAAGCAAATGCGTGACACAAACGCGCTCCTGAAGCTTGAAAATATCGCATTGAAAGAGCAATTAGCTGAATGGCAAGCCAAGTATGAGCGAGTTTTTCGGGAGTCTACTCGAAAAGAGATTCAGCTTTCTAGGCAAATCTATTTCCTTGAGGAAGAGCTGCGAAAGGCCAGCGGAGCCACAACCGAGCAAAGCGGCCTAGTAGATGCCTATCGGAAAGTATTGAGCAATGAATTAGGCCAACAGCAGCCAACGCCAGTACACATTCTCTGGACGGGGGTTTAGCAGGTGACACGCTATGTTGGCATCGACCCGAGTACCAAAACCGGAATCGTTGCTCTCTCGCCTTCAGGGAGGACGCTAGACGCTCGGGAGATAGAGGGGAAGGGCGAAGACCCACGGCGTATGTACAGCATCATACAGGCTGTTTCTCGAGCCATTCAGCCAGACGATATTATCTGCATTGAGGACTTCGGTTTTAGTTCACAAAAAGCCGTTATCCTTGGTGGCATTGGTTGGGGTATTCGAATGGAATTATATCGACGCGGTTTTAAATACATCCAAGTAGCTCCAAAGGCGTTGAAGAAGTTTACAGGCGCCGGAGGAAATGCCAATAAGGAGCAGGTAGCTGATGGAGTATTTAACTGCTGGGGCTTGCGGTACAAAAGCGACAACGTGACAGATGCTTACGTGCTTGCCCAGATAGCTAGGGCGATGCATGAAAATATAAAAACCACTAAGTTTCAACAGGAAGTTATTAACGTGATTCGCAATCCACAACCAAAATCCAAGAAGAAAAAGGAGAAGAAAACAGGATGAATAACCAATCAAACTTTCGCGCATATGTAGTAGGTCTGAACGCAACGGATAAGAAAATGAAACTCACAATGGAATTGGACTCGGAAATCAAAGCTGAGGACCTTCTGGCAATTACGAAAATGCGAGGTCATTATGTTTTTGTTACCCTGGGCGATCCGCAGCTCTCTATGGATTTTGGTGATGAGAACGAAGAAGAGGAAACATCGGATGCTGAGCCTATCACCTATCAAACCGATAGTAGCGGCGTGGTGATTAACATGTTCAATACGAAGCCAGAAGGGGAAGAGCCGGATACGGCCGGACAAGAAGACGGAAACCCTGATGATACCCAGGAGGAAACGGAACAAGAACCGGACAACACCGAACAGGGACCGACAGAGGAGGAAGTCGAGGAGTACATTCTCAGCGGCAAGGCCCCTCACTTCGAAGACATTGAGTTTGACTTCCCGGAACTGCTGCACAAGAAGAAAAACATCGGGAGCTGGACGCAAGTTGCTGCAAATATGGGCATTTCAATCGGAAAGCTACGACGTGACTACAAAACCTACAAAGCGCGTGTAGCCGAGCAGATGCGAGATGGAGATACAGCTTAATAATCGGTTGCCCGCCGGGGAGACTCGGTGGGTGGCCTCGTAATACGGCAATATTGAGGCAAGAAAGGGGGAAGGTTCACATCGATATTTATTTTGTAGTAACAGGTCGTAGCTCGGCTGAAATCGAGGTCATACGAGAGGTTAAGCCAGACAAAATACTTTTATCATATTTTTACTTTCGTAACAAAAGCCTCGCTAACTTTGTTGAAGAAATTGGCTATAAACCAGAAATCATGATGGACAGCGGAGCTTATAGCGCTTGGACACAAGGCCGCAACATTTCGCCTGTAGATTATATGAAATACATTGAGTCGAACAAAGATTACATTGCCAAATATGTTGCACTTGATGTTGTTGGCGACCCGGAATTAACACGAGCATACTACGAAATCATGCGGATGAAGGGATTTACGCCTATCCCCGTATTTCATTACAACAGCGATTTGAAATACCTAAACTACTACATCGAATGTGGTGAAACATATATCGCATTAGGTCAAACAGTACCTGTAACAAATAAAAACGAAGTGGTGTCTTGGGTGAATTATCTTTGGATGTGCTTTCCTCAATTGAGCTTTCACTTACTCGGCAGCTCCAGCAAGGTTGTTTTGGATTGCTGCCAGATTAAAAGTTGTGATAGCAGCTCGTGGATGCGAATGGCGATGAACGGAAAGCCGAAACATATTCCAGGCAAGAGCCGGGAAGCGAAAATCAAACGGGCTTTATGGCTGATGAGGCATATCATGACTAGCTAGTTTTTACACTACGGCAATATTGCGAATGAATGGAGTGATTTTTAATGGATATACCCAAAAGGATTCTAGATAAGGTTGATCGAGCTCACCGTCATTATCAGAAAAAGCTTACCCTTATAAACGAAATTGAAGATTGGCTTACTAAACAAGGTTTGGATGTAGAGGTACTACGTAACGAACTTGATGTTATTACGGAGTTAGATTATGGAATGACTAGTGAGCAATTCAAAGAAGCCATTAACAGTTACTTAGAGGGCATATAAAGAGTTTCGTAATACAGCCCATATTGCGTAATAAAAAAGGCCGACACAGGTCGGCAGTGAGGAGTTGGTTGTTGCTGAGAAAAAAGTATGCCTTCAATATACCACATTATGGAATATGGGTGAATAAGGAAATTGATAGGGGGAAGAGGATATGAACACAGCAGTCATGTTCAGCAGTGCAACGGATGAATGGGCAACGCCACAAGATTTCTTTGACCAACTGAATCAAGAGTTTCACTTTACACTTGATCCTTGCGCTACACATGAAAGCGCCAAGTGCGCTAGGTACTTCACTGAAGAAGACAATGGGCTTGCACAAGATTGGACTGGAGAAATCGTCTTCATGAATCCACCTTACGGTAGAGTGCTCGGACAATGGGTAAAGAAGGCGTTTGAAGAGAGTATAAAGGGTGCAACGGTGGTTTGCTTGTTACCAGCACGAACGGATACACGATGGTTTCATGACTATATCTATCATCGAGCCGAAATTAGGTTTGTCAAAGGTCGGTTAAAGTTCGGAGATTCAAAGAACAGCGCGCCATTTCCAAGTATGGTTGTGATATTTAATCGGGCAGGTGTGAAGGTGGGAGGATGAATCAAATGCCTAAATACGAATTTCGAGTCAGTACAGGATATGTCGGCTGCAAAAGAACTGAAATCGTGGAAATTGACGAAGATGAACTGGCAGGCATGACGGAAGAAGAAAAAGAGGAGTATGTCGAAGAGGAATGGGCTCAGTGGGTTTGGGAAAACATCGACGGCGGATTTTCGAAGGTGGAGGATGAGGAGAAATGAAAGTCATATCTATCATTCAGCCGTGGGCCACGTTAATTGCTCTGGGTGAGAAGAAGTTTGAAACAAGGTCATGGAGCACCAAATATCGTGGAGAGCTGGCAATTCATTCAAGCAAGAAAATAGACAAAAGCATTTGTAGGCAGGAGCCGTTTCGTTCGGTACTTGCTAAACATGGATATACAGAGAGCAACCTTCCTATAGGTGTTATCCTAGCAACCTGCCAGCTTGTAGATTGCTTTAAGGTAACGAGAGACTTTGGCGAATCTGCAAATTTAGCTGGTAGATATCCTGTGATAGGAAACGAGTATAGGTTCGGAGACTACAGCGAAGGAAGGTTTGCTTGGGAGCTACTTAACATACAAAAGCTAGATGAACCAATTCCAGCAAAAGGGAAGCTTAATTTATGGGAGCATCCTCTTACAGAAATGGTAGGTGAGACGCAATGACTGACCAGGAACTGAAAGAGATACGGGAGCGTTTGGAAGCTGCTACGCCAGGGCCGTGGGATGCTAGTGGAAGTCCTTACGGTATCAATGTATATGCCTTAGATGGAATTACTATTTGCGAGAAAGACGAGGCGACTAGGGCCGACTTTATGAATGCAGATTTCATTGCTAAAGCTCCTACAGACATTCGTCGACTACTAGATGAGGTTAAACGGTTGCGTGATGAGAATCGAAGTTTAGAAATCGGTTATACCGCGATGTGCGATCTGAATCCAGAACATAAACAGTATGTAGAAACGCTTAGAAAGACATTTATTGAGCGCGTAATAATCAAAGAATAAAAAACACCCTCTCTGGATTCGTGGTCCGGAGAGGGAGTCTCTGCTTTGGTAGCAATGTTACTGGTCAAGAATATTCTACCATGAGCAGGGGGAGTCGTCATGAATAATCATGTGTTTTTGGAAGAAGTTTGCGCTAAGTGTCCAGGTTCACAGTGGGGAAAGTCAGCCATGTGCCGTATTCATGACATGCATATCGGCAAAGTACAGAGTTGCCCCCAATGGGAAGGGCATCAGGTGGCACAAGAGGAAGCGTACCAGGAACAACAACTTGCTTGGTGTGAATTAGAACCGGCATTAGAAGCTATACAACGTGTGGAACAGGATCTGCGTGATTACCACTGGATGGCGAAAGAGATTCAGGATATACAGGATTGGGATAAGCACCAAAAGCAATATCCGAGAGAAGTATGGGAGAGTCTGTTGGGAGCTGGTACGGCACAGTATGGTATTGAGGCATCGTTACCGAAGGCGCAAGGCGTAAATTCGGACGTAACATATAGAGAGGCACAAAAACTCCTACGGAAATGGGAGCGCATGAAACGATATGAACGCAAGGTGAAGAAGCTAGAGGCTTCTGTAGCTACGTTACAGGACGAGAGAGAGCGTGCAGTAGCCGAAGGAATACTAGACGGCTTGAAGATGTATGAAATCGCTCAGCAGCTTGATGTGACCCGTCAGACGGTCGATAGGATTCGTCGGTCGATGATTCGCAATCTAGCATGGGGCATGTATGAAGATGAAGTGAGGAAAGGCCTGTCGGCATAGCGGCGGGCTTTTTGTGTTACATATGTTACATTGTGAGTCATATGAAACTTTGTGTTACACGTATTACGATTTTTGCGGGAGAGGATCGGGGCGTGTTATGCTGGACGCAGGGAAAGATAAGAGAGGCTGTTCCAGGGGAGCGGTCCTTTTTGTTGAAGGAAAATATCTCCTTTCGTCGAATGGTGTTGATGGGAGGTGAGAATATGAGAAACGAAATAGTTTATACCCTAGATATTAATTTCAAAGAAAAGCGTAAATCCTTTGAATATGAAACAATGGATAAAGCTGTTGAAGCGTTTCGAGTCCTTTCTGAGAAATTTGCTGAGAATAGAGTTGTTAAAAATTTTGAGAACTATTCTGATGACATTGTACAACTAACTATAGGCAAACTATATATTGGGCATGTCCCAAGCAATGCTGCGGCAGCATTTGTTCCAGAAGAGTGGTTTACCAATGTACATGAAGAAATGTTAATAGCAGCTAAAGAATATTATGAGGGAAACAAATGAATTAGTAATAGACGAAGACGCTCAAAAAAAGGAGTGTCTTTTTATTTTGCCTTGGAGGTGGGTGATTATGTAATGACAAGATCAACAAATCCAAACAGAATTAAAGCGCAGCAAATCTTTCTAGAACATCAAGGCGAAATCACTAATCGTAAAATCGCCGAAATTCTCAACGAAAAAGAGAAGACAATTAGTGCATGGAAATCGCGTGATAAATGGAATGCAGCACTGCAAAATGATGATTGTAGTACTACAAAAGAAAAACGTAGTACTACAAAGAAGAATGAGCCATTAAAAACACAGACTCCTCCAAAAAAAATAGATGATGGCGAGTCGTATGAACTTACACCAAAACAGCATATTTTCGTACAGGAGTACCTTATCGACCTGAATGCAACTCAAGCAGCCATACGCGCCGGATACAGCCCAGATACTGCTCATGTACAAGGTCCGAGGCTGTTAGGTAATGTTAGGGTACAGCAAGCCGTTGAAAGTGCTATGCAGGCCAGAGAGAAGCGCACAGGCATAACAGCAGATAAAGTACTTGAGCAGATAGCTAAGATTGCATTTGTAGACTTGCGCGATATCGTTACTTGGGATGAGGGGAAAATCGTCATTCGTCCCAGCGAAGAAATTGACGGTACAGTACTTGCTGAAATCAGCGAGACAATATCTGAAAGTGGAACTGTACGTAAGCGTGTGAAAGTCAATGACCGTATGCGTGCTTTGGACATGTTGGCTAAACATACTGGCCTTTTGGATGAACATAGGCGTAAATTGGATGAAGCTCGTAATAAAAGGGCCGCTGAAAAGCACGCTTTGGATATGGCGAAAGCAAATGTTGATCAGGATACTGGTGACGTTGAGATTGTTGTTTCTATCGAGGATGATGACAATGAAGGTTAATGTCAAAATCAAAAAAAGTGTGTTTAATGACGTTTATTTACCGCTTTTACATGATGATAATCGATACCTAATTCTTTATGGTGGAGCTGGTTCGGGGAAATCCGTGTTTGCTGCTCAGAAAATCATTTATCGTCTACTTAACGAAGAAAAACATAAGTTTCTTGTTGTACGGAAGGTCGCACGAACCATGCGAAACTCTGTATTTGCCCTGTTTCGTGATGTAATCAGCACATGGGGACTCTCTAAGATATTTAAAATCACAGAGTCGAATATGGAAATTCGTTGCGCGAATGGAAACAGTATTATTTTTGTCGGTATCGATGACCCCGAGAAAATGAAATCCATTCATGGAATTACAGGTATATGGATTGAAGAGGCTAGCGAATTTGAGCAAGAAGACGTTCAACAACTCGATTTGCGTTTGCGTGGTCGAACCAAGAATTATAAACAGATGATTGTTAGCTTTAACCCTATTTCAAGCTTTCATTGGCTAAAAAAGGTTTACTTTGACAGTCCGAAAGAGAATGCGACAGTCAAGCATACAACATATCTAGACAATAAATTTATTGACCCTGATTATCGTAAGGTATTGGAAGACCTAAAAGACCAGGATTATACGTATTATACGATTTATGCTCTAGGGAAATGGGGAACGCTTGGCAACATTATCTTTAAAAATTGGGAAGTACAGGACCTGTCAGAAATCCGGCAGACGTTCGACCGATTTAATAACGGTCTGGACTTCGGTTTTTCCGACGATCCGAATGCACTGGTCCATATGCATTATGATAGCAAGCGCAAAACGCTTTATATTCTGGACGAGTTATATATGACGGAGCTAACCAATGACTTGCTGGCTGAAGAGGTAAAGAAAATCATTGATAGACAAGTAGTAACCTGTGATTCATCAGAGCCAAAATCCATTAAGGAGCTTTGTCAATTTGGTGTACGGGCCATTCCAGCTAAGAAAGGACCAGATAGTGTGAATTTCGGTATCGACTGGCTAAAGCGGCAGAAAATCATTATTGATGTGCGTTGTGTAAATGCTAAAAGAGAGTTTGAAAGATATCGTTGGAAAGAAGACAAATACGGCAATGTGCTACGGGTGCCAGTGGATAAGGACAATCACTTGATTGATGCTATCCGATATGGTTGTGAGGACTTGATGACCCCGAATACCATCAAAGCAAACGACGGCTTCAAGCGTCACCGTATCAAGATATAAGAGGAGGTGAAATCATGCTGCTTTTGGATTTGCAGGGAACAGAAGTCAACCCGGCGCTTATTAAGCTACTAATTGAAAAACATCGGCCAAAAAGAATGGAAATGTTAGAAGCATACCAGCGCTATAAAGCCAAACAAGTGCCGATTATGACACGCAAGCTCGGTGAACTAGAAGATACAAAAATTAATAATAAAATCAATGTGGACACCTATTCCTTAATCATTGACCAGAAGGTCGGTTACATGATGGGGAAACCGGTGTCTTTTTCGTATAACACGGATGAAGAGAATGGCAACGAGGTAATACGAGAGCGGGCAATGGCGGAAATTGACGACTTTATGCGGCGCAACTCGTTCCATGATGTGGCTGTGAGAACGTGCCTGATGGCTTCTATCTGCTCTTATGGTGCTTTGCTGATGTATGTATGTCCTGAAGGCAAAGAACGGGCAAAAAGCGTACTACCGTTTGATGTCGCGTTTATCTCGCCAGATGGGGAAAAGGTTACACATGCACTACGCTATTACACAATTAACAGGTTCATAGACGGCCAGATTAAGGCTGTAGAGCGTGCGGAGTTTTACGACGACCGTTTTATCTACCTCTATGAGAAAGACGCGAATTCAGGCGAGTACATTCTTTTAGAGGAGCCAAAAGAGCATTTGTTTGATTACGTACCATTACTTTGTTTCCCAAATAACGATGAGTGGCAGGGAGATGCACAGAACGCCCTGGAATTAATCGATGCATATGACCGCACTGTCAGCGACGTAAATAGCGAGATTGAGCAATTTCGACTCGCTTATTTGCTTATCACGGGCGCTAGGTTGGAAGACGATGCACTTGAAAAGCTGAAGCAGACAGGTGTACTGGAATTGCCAGATGGAAACAGCGTAAACGCCCAGTTCCTAACAAAAGAGATGGCGACCGAGTTTATAGAGAAGCACTTGGACCGCTTGGAAGAGGACTTATGGAACGTAGTAGGCGGAATTAATTTCAAAGACAGGTATTTTGGCGGCAATCATACAGGCCCTGCATTGCGCTATAAACTGCAAAACTTAGAAAACAAGGCATCAACTACAGAGGCCAAGATGAAAAAAGGCTTCAGGGAAATGTTTCAGGTGTTAGCATCGGCGTGGAGAAAGAAAAATATCATATTAGATTATCTAGATGTTGATATGGCATTCAGCCGGACCTTCCCGAAACATATCTTAGACGAGGCGCAAGCAAACTCAATGCTTGTCGGTACGATTTCGGATAGAACGCGTTTGGCACAGCTATCTTTTATCGAGAACCCAGATGACGAGTTGTGGTTGATGAAACAGGAAAGGGAAGAAAAGGCAAAGCGAATGGAAGATATGTATCCATTTGCTTCAGAGGATGAAGACGAGGATGATCCAAAGGATGAGTCTGCATGAGCGATGAGAAAGTAGCCCTGCCGTCTCCTGAATACTGGAATAAACGCATGGAAGAAATTACAGGCGCTGACATCAAGCGAACAACGGCCACTGAAAGAAAAATCTTTCGGGCTTATCGTAAGTCTAAGCGTGAGATTGAAAGGGAAATTACGGCGTTTCTGGCGCGATACGGTAGCGAGAACGGCATGACCTACCAGCAGGCACTTGTGTATCTCAACAAGAACGAGTTTAGGCAATGGCGCATGGATATCAAAGAATACATTGAGCGAATCGAGAAGACGGGTGACGAGCTTTTGTTGCTTGAACTAAATACCTTGTCAGCGCGTGCCCGTGTAACTCGTATGGAGCAGCTCATGGCACAAATCAATGTGCAGATTGCCGAACTGAAGCAGGAACAAGAAGAAATTTTCGAGGAGCACCTGGAAGAGAGCGCCGATGATTCCTATTACCAAACAACATTCGCTGTGCAGCAGGGACTCGGTATGGCAACAACGGTCGCTGTTTTAGACAAACAGGCCGTACAGACCATTCTAGAAACGCCATGGTCAGGTGCCAATTATTCAAAACGTATCTGGCGAGATAGACAACGCTTAACACAAGTACTTGAAGATGAACTGACGCAATCTTTTCAGCAAGGAAAAGACGTCCGCCAGACCTCAAAGGCCGTTGCTGAGCGTATGGAAACCAGTTATGCCAATGCAGTGCGCTTGGTACGTACAGAAAGCTCCTACGTGGCAAATCAGGCGTCTATGAAGGCGTACGAGAGCGCAGGCATACAGAAGTACCAGTTTCTTGCCACGCTAGACAGGAAAACGAGTAAGACATGTCAGAAGATGGACAACCAGGTGTTTGACCTTGCTGACAAACAAATAGGCGTAAATTGCCCGCCGTTACACCCTTTCTGCCGCAGCACGACGATTCCGTACTTTGAAGGAACAAAGGGATTACGTCTGGCACGGGATGCGAAGGGTAAGCCGATTCGTGTTCCTGCTGATATGAATTATGAGCAGTGGAAAAAAGAATATTTACCGAAGTTGGCCGCTTGATAAGAGAGAGGTGAAATGATGTTACCGGATAAAATTAAAATTGCAGGTGTTAATTATGCAGTCGAAAGAGCGGAGGAATTAAATAACGATCCTGGTGATATGGGTGAGTGCATTTATCAAAAAGCCCTGATACGAATTAAATCAAATATGGCAATGGATAAACAACATCAGACATTTATTCATGAAATGATACATGCTTGTATTGAAGAGGCTGGATTCGGAGAACAAGACGAGGATTTTGTCAACCGTGTCAGCATCATTTTGCATCAAGTCTTAAAAGATAATGATTTTGCTTGGTTAAAGTCCGAATAGGGCTTTTTTATTTTACAAGAAAAGAGGAGAAAAAACATGAATCAACAAATAGAAAACAATTTTAAGTATCACAAGCCAAAAGAAGGGCAGCCAGAGAAATACACACTCATTCGTGAAAAAGCAAAGGAGTTGGCGTATCTGGTTGACAAGGAATGCCCGAATTCGCGCGAAAAATCACTAGCAATGACAAATCTTGAACAAGCAATAATGTGGGCAAACGCTTCTATTGCTCGAAATTAATTAACGTCCTGAGCATGACGCTATAAAAGGCTTATTTATTTTGCACTCATAGGCGCGAACTGTGAGGGCACAGGGAGGAATAAACAATGAATCTTGAAGAAATCAAAAAGTTTTTGGAAGAGAACAAGGATAATGCAGAGGTACAAACTTTCTTGAAAGGACTTAAATCGGTGTCTATGGACGACGTGAAGGCTTTTCTAGAAGGTAATGAAGAAGGTAAGAAGTTTCTTCAGAGCGAGAAAGATTCATACGTAACCAAAGCTATTGAGACATGGAAGAAAAATAACCTGCAAAAGTTGGTTGACGAGGAAGTAAGCAAGAAGTTTCCAACTGAAACACCTGAACAAAAAGCGATTAAGGACCTTCAGGAAAAGCTTGATGCGATGGAACGAGAGAAGGCGTTGGAATCCATCAGAAATAAGGCTATTTTGCACGCGAATGAGAAGAAATTACCGCTTGAGCTAGTAAATATGCTTGTTTCTGATGATGAAGAGGCTACATTTTCATCTTTGGCTACCGTTGAAAAAGTTTTTTCTTCGCACATTGAGCAGGCTGTGAATGAACGCTTCAAGGCAGGGGGCCGCAGGGATGTAGGGGGCGGTAATTCTGGCACGTATACAGGGCCGAATCCATTTGCAAAAGACACGCTCAATCTTACAGAACAAGGACGTTTGTTGCGTGATAACCCAGAACTAGCGAAAAAACTGGCTGCTGAAGCCGGAATTCAATTATAGGAGGAATCCAACATGGGAGCAAAAACAAAAATCAGTGATGTCATTGTACCAGAACTTTTCAATCCATATGTTATCGACCGAACAACAGAAAAATCTGCACTCTTTTCTAGCGGAATCATTGCTACTAATCCTGAATTAGACAAGCTAGCAAGCGCAGGCGGTAAAATCCTGCATATGCCACAATGGAATGACCTGACTGGTGAGTCGCAAATTCTAAGTGACACCGTGCCATTGGAAACAAAGAAAATTACAACATCCCAAGACATGGCCCGCCTGCATATGCGAGGAGATGCCTGGTCCACGAATGATTTAGCAGGGGCGCTGGCTGGTTCTGATCCGATGAAAGCCATTGGTGACCTAGTGGCGAATTACTGGGCGCGTGACATGCAACGTATTTTAATTGCTACGCTGAATGGTGTGTTTGCTGCAGCCAGCATGGGTGGTAACTTGCATGATATTAGTAAAGAGACGGGTGATGCAGCAAAATTCACAGCTAAAAGCTTTATCGACGCCCAATTCAAACTCGGTGACGCTTATGAATCACTAACGGCCATTGCAGTTCATTCCCGTGTATACGCTGAGATGAATAAGCAAGATTTGATTCAATTTATTCAAGACAGTTCAGGTCGTCTTATTGCCACATACCGTGGTTTCCATATTATCGTGGACGATGGCATTCCATTTGATAATACAAACGGTATCTTCACAACGTACCTGTTTGGCGCTGGTGCTATCGGGTATGCAGAAGGTACACCGGATGTGCCGACAGAAACTGACCGTGACAGCTTGCAGGGGGATAACTATTTGATTAACCGTAAACATTTTGTGCTGCATCCTCGTGGTGTGAAGTGGGAGGAAGGAAGCATAGCGGGTGAATCCCCGACCAACGCTGAACTGGCTGATGGCACACATTGGACTCGAGTATGGGATAACAAGAAAATCCGCGTTGTAAAATTCGTCCACAAGATTTAGAGGGGGTGAACTACCATGGGACTGGCTGCTTTTAATCGTATGCGTAGGCAGCGGGCGCAACGGGTACAACAGGAAGAACGGGCAAAGCGTGAACAGGAAGAACAGGCAAAGGAAGAATCAAAACGTCGGACAAGAAAAAAAGAAACGGAAGAATAGGGAGCGCTCAAGAGGGTGCTCTCTTCTCTTTTGAGGAGGGACTACCGTGGCAAAATATCGCAACAAGCCCGTCTTCATCGATGCAGTGCGATATCAACGAGGGATGGAGGATGGCTTTGATTGTTATTCGATTTCCGGCATGTTTATTGGCACTTTTGGAAAGGACGGACCATTGCCTAGAGTCCAGCAGTTGCCATTTATAAACACGCCACAAGGGAAGCTGTATCTTTCAGAAGGGTGTTATATCATCACTGAAGCTAATGGCAAACGTTCTACTATGCCCGCCAGTATCTTTGAGCTTTTGTATGAAAAAGTAGATGAGTAGGAGGGAAGACGATGGATAGACTGGCAACTGTCAAAATGTTAGTCCGTATCAAAGAAGACGATACGACATATGATGCCAAGTTGAATTATTGGCTGTCGGCCACCGAGCAAGAAATGCTGGCTTATACAAATCGGACAGAACTTCCTCCAGGTCTTGAGCCAGCCCTGATTGACCATGTTGTGTTGCTCTATCGTAAGGACAAGGCAGACACATCGTCAGACGCACAGAGTGCTCCTGTGAAGAGTATTACGGAGGGAAATACCACTATTACCTACGGTGACGCTCCCGCACCGGGATACACCCTTATAGGCGGCAGTTTGATTTCCGTATTGGATCGTTTTGTTGTTCGAGTGGTGCGTGTTCGATGACTCCGGCAGATATCTTAGCGACCAGGTACACCCACAGGATGGATATAAGAGGCTGGGTGGAATATGAGAAGCCAAACGGAGCAACAGACCGCAGGGAGGAAGATAAGGCCGTAGCGGTGCCTTGTAGGATGTCTGTGAGCGTGTCAAGAAATGCAAATCAAACCGATAGCACGAATGACATTGTTTATGACAGCCTCATATTATGCCGTCCTGAAGTTGATGTGCAGGCCGGGGATATGTTGACAGTAACATTAGAGAATGGATGGATTCGGGAGTTTACAGCCGGAGAGCCATTCCCTTATTCGTCACACCTAGAAATCCCTGTGACAAGGAAGGAGAAAGCCTGATGGGACTTGAATTCAAAGGATTGGATTTATTCGAGCAACAGGTACTGCAACGTATTATCAAGGAGATGCCGAGAGAGGTCGAGAAGAAGCTTACAGAGCTGGCTTTTCGGTATCTAGCCGATGTAAAACGACTGACGCCAGTTGCTGAAAAGAACGGCGGTACTTTGCGTGATAGCATCCGAGTTGACAACATAAAGCGGGTAGGTGATGAGTTTGTTATCATCGTCGGGACTAATGTCCATTACGCTCCTCACATCGAGTACGGCCATCGCATCAAGAACAAAGCTGGTAAATACGTTGGCTTTGTAGAGGGCTTCCACATGTTCGAGATTTCCCTCAAACAAATGGAGGAGTGGATTGACGACGATTTACGAAACTGGCTGAAGAATTTTACGGAGGGGCACGCATGAGGCTATCCGAACTATCTGACGCCGTGCTTTTGAAACTGAAAAAAGACTTCCCGGTGGTGAAATATCGCTATGACGAAGAAGTGAAGCAGGGCGCGAAGTTTCCCTGCTTTTTTGTATATCTAGTCCCGATCGTCGACTCGAATGAGACAGAGCACCGAAGATATCAGCGTGTCACAGTGAAAATCATCTACATGACGGATAAGCATACAAACGTAGAGTACCTGAGTATGACAGACGACCTAAACGATGCTTTTGGCTTGAATTTTCCCGTTGGTCAGCGTGTTCTTAGCATTTTTGATAAGACTACACGGAAGATAGACGATGCATTGCATTTTTCGTTTGATGTAAGTGCGTATAGCCTGGTATTTGAAGACGATTATTTCACTCGATACGACATGATGAAGGAACTACATTTGAATCTTAAGGAGGGATAGTCATGGGACTTCCTCAAATTGAAATTGTTTTTCGGACACTAGCGGCCAGCGCCATAGAACGTTCTGAGCGCGGGGTTATTTCACTCATACTACGTGATACCAAGACAGCGGTGAAAGAGTATAAGAGCATTGATGAGGTAAAGGATGCAGACTTTAGCGCGAATAATATCAAGCACATCAAGGAGGCATTCTATGGTACACCGTCCAAGGTAATTGCGGTGCCAATTGCCGCAGATGGCCCGGTATCCGAGGCATTAACAGTGCTGAAAGGAATGTACTGGAATTATCTCGCGATGCCAGAAGCCACAGCAGCCGATGTGACCGATATTGTGGCATTTATAAAAGGTCAGCGTACACTCAAGAAGAAAATCTTCAAGGCTGTTTTACCGAATGCGACTGGTCCTGATCATGAAGGTATTATCAACTTCACAACGACTGGTATCAAAATGAAAGATGGTACAGATATGACCACAGAGGCATTTTGTGTGCGTCTAGCGTCTGTATTTGCAGGTCTACCGTTTACACGTTCGGCAACCTACTATGTATTCCCTGATGTGGCCTCCATCCAGGAGATTGATGATCCGGATGAAGCAATTGATAGCGGTCAACTTATCCTTGTCAATGACGGCAAGAAAGTGAAGATTGGTCGAGCTGTCAACTCGCTTGTTACATTTACACCAGAGAAGCACAGAGAGTTCTCAAAAATTCGCATTGTTGAGATTCTGGATATGGTACTTGAAGACATTCGGGAGACATTTGAAAACGAGTATATCGGTAAGTATGAGAACAGTTTCCAGAACAAACTCATGTTTGTTACTGTGGTTAATGCATATTTCCAAGTCCTCGTTATCGAAAACGTCTTGGAACGTGAAGGAGAGAACCGAGCGCGTATCAATGGCCCAGCGCAAAAGCTATATTTAGAGTCTATGGGGAAAGACACCAGTGAAATGAGTGAGGGGCAGATTCTAAGGGCTAATACAGGTAGCAATGTCTTTCTTGCTGGTAACTTATCTGTATTGGATGCCATGGAAGACTTGAAATTCGATATTGCAATATAGAAAGGGGTGTACAGAGTGAAAAGAGAAGAAAAAGTATATGTTGGCTCCAATGGGAAGGTATACTTCGATGGCGAAGAAATGTTTTATGTTCAGAAGTTTGAACTGAAAGTGTCCGTAAAGCGTGAGAACTTCGATGTTGTAGGGGAATGGGACGAATTTTCAAAGGCTGTAGGTTGGGCCGGGAAAGGCATGATGGAAGTTCTAAAGACGGATGCGTTTGTATATAGGCGTTTTATCGAGTCGTGGAAGAATCGGAAGGACCCGACATTTACTATCATTGGCGAAGTAACAAATCCAGAGACAAACCAGACACAAACCGCCATTGTATCTGAGTGTAAAGTTGACGGCGATCTAGATATCATGTCCTTTGAGCCGAAGAAACTCATGCAAGATAAAATTGGTTTCAATTTCCGACCGTCGCTTTTGGACTTGGAAGCATCGTAAGCAGGGCAGGCAAACAGCCTGCCTTTTCTTATTCCCTAAAACTATGAAACGGAGTGATAGATATGGCAGAGGAAACAAAAGAAACAGCAAGAGCGATTGTAAGTATCAAGGATATCATCGCCAAAAAGAAGGCGCAGGTACAGGAAAAGACAGCTACTGTCTATGTACCGTCTTTAGATGGTGAGATTACTGTAAAAACGCCAAGTTCAGATGACTTACAGGAGTATGACCAGGTGATTGTATATCAATTTTCCCGAACGAGAGACCCGGAAGTGTTACAAAAGGTAACGGAAAAGTTGGTACTGCGTAATGTGGTCGAGCCGAATCTGAAGGACCCAGAATTAATTGAAGCAATGGGGTGTAAAACAAATCCTCCGGCTATTGTACAGGAGGTTTTTACACCAGCGGAAGTAGTAGACATCGCAGCTATTATGATGAAGCTGGCCGGAAGAAAAAGAGGCGAAGCTGTACGGCTGGTAGATGAAATAAAAAACTGATCCAGGAGGACGAATTGTTCCTCCTATATCACCACTATATTCAAAAAGGCTGGAAACCTACTGAGCTTGATGTCTTGCCTTATGTAGAAAAGGAGCTACTAATGGCGAGCATGATTTTTGAAAGAGAAAATATGGCGAAAAGAGGGGGGTTGTAGGTGGCTGACTTTGTGATTAATACACAATTAACATTGCGTGATAACTTAACAACCCCCTTACGTAATGTTGTTCGAGCCTTGCAAGAACTAACCAGAGGAGCAGATAATGCTAGTGATGCCATTGACTATATTAACGCAGCAGCTGACTCCCTTGATAGTATCGAGACAGCAGGCGCACGTAACGAGATGAGAAGATTAGAAGATGCTGCTGATCAAGCGAGTGATGCGATTAGGCAAGTGCCCGATCCCCATGTTGATGGTTCACAAGCGAGAAGGGAACTGCAAGATGTTGAGCAGGAAGCGCAATCTTTACGTTCCACCTTAAATGAAATTCATCAAATTGATATTGCCGGTGGAGTAGGGACAGCGGGGCAGGACCTGATTTCATTTACTCAAATGGTTCGGGAGTATCAAACAGCGCTAGGAGTGACTGAAGAACAAGCTCAACAACTGACGAACATAACAAAGGATACGTGGGCACAAGTACAAGGCATTACAAAAGAAGAAGCTTTTGAGTCTGTACGTGTCACACAAGAGTATTTTGGGCTCCAAGGTGAAGCGGCCAAGAAATACGCTATGGATGTAGCGAACTTGAATAAAACAGGCGTTGATAATCTAACGGAGCTAAATTCAGCGGTACGTGCATTGGATGATAAATTCGCAGATGTCAAAGGGCCACAACAGGCATTGGATATGCTCATTGAAGCAAGACAGAAGATGCCAGTTGAAATGTTCAATGAAATGGTTGACCAGATAGATGAGTATAGTACGAACATCGCTAAAGCAGGCATATCTGGTAATAACTTTTTAAACGCAATGGTAGAGGGTGGACAAAAAGGTCGATATGTTATGGATCGCTTGGGTGATGCAGTTTCCAACGATCTGATTGGGGGCATAAGAAAAGGCGATAAAGGTGTCATGAACGCACTTGACTATTTGTGGAGTGTTCAATCGAAAAAAGGCTTAGACTCCGAAATGATTGAAAAGCTCCATGATAAAGCGGGTGATTGGGAAAAAGCCCTTAGGGAAGGCGGAAAAGCCGCAAAGCAAGCACAAAAGGAAATGGAAAAGTTCGGCATAGATCGTAAAGCGCTGAAAGAATATGATGAGCTGACCAATAAATCCGAAGGATGGCGTGAGGCAATAATCAAAGGCGGAGAAGACGGAGAAAAGGCTATTAACGAAATCCTGAGCACTCTTACAAACCTGGATGATGAAATGGCAAAATCCGAAATCGGTGCTGGACTGATGGCAACTCTCTTTGAGGAACAGGGTGAAGGATTCCTCCCTATCCTTAAAAACATAAGTAATGGATATAAACAACTTGGCGAAGATACTACTGAGCTGGATGTGCGTAATGAGGGTTTTCTTAATCAGTTAAAAACAAAATGGAAAGAGATCATGGGCTCGATTGGCGGGGAGGCGACTGATACATTCGGTGGCTTTACTGATTTGCTCGGCGCAGCTCTTCCAGCGATTGGTGCCTTTGTAGGCGCTAGAGGACTGGGAGGCATTTTGCCTACTCTCTCGAAAATTGGCAGTTATATCTTACGCCTTGGGCCTTGGGTTCTTCGATTAGCGGGTCCATGGGGTTTGTTAATTGCTGCTGTTGTTGAGTTAGGGATGGTTGTTTATGAAAACTGGGATTGGATTGAGCAACGAACAGATGAATTGATAGCTGGGATGAAAAAGGCATGGAACGAACTTGGCCCAGCCACACATAAAGTATGGACGGATTTTAAGACAGATGCATCTAATGCTTTTGATAAGGCAAAAGAAAAGGCGAATGAGTTTTTCACTCCTTTCTTTGAGTGGTTAGACGGAGTTCAGAAAAAATGGGACAATCTTGTTGATTCTATTTCTAACTTTAAAATGCCGGATCTTGGAACATGGATAACAGTAAATGGAGAAAGGGAAACAACAGAGGTTCCAACTGCACCAAATGGATATACGGCCTACGCTTGGGGCGGCATCCTTACCCGGCCGCACATTGGTATGGTAGCAGAAGACGGGCCGGAAGCGGTCATTCCTTTAGGGCCTGATAAACGAGGTCGCGGGTTTGAGCTATGGCAACAAGCTGGGAAAATTCTCGGTGTGCAACAAGCAATCCCTACTGAGCAAGTGCGTTCATATGCTACAGGTGCTGTAACGACAAACAACAATACAACCACGACAACAACGAAACATACGCCTGTCCATGTGCATTATCATGCTTCTAGCGGGCAGACGGACAGCGAGTTCCAGCGTTTCTTTAGGCAACTTAAATCAGCGATAAACAATATGGGATAGCTAACGCTATCCTCTTTTAGTTTGGGGGTGAAAAATTGGAGAATCCGATTTCTATTTTTTTGAGTATCAATAACGGCGAAAAGACAATGCAGATTCCGATATTGCCAAGTGAGATAGATATCCCACAAACACTAATGGCGAATGAAACTTTTCAAACGATAAATGGAGAAATACAGCTTATTGGTGTATCGAAGCTACGAAAGATTACCATTACTTCATTCTTCCCGGATAACCCGTATTCGTTCGATAAAACAGGACAGGCCGGGTTTGAAGGATGGGGAGGCCAAAGGGTAGCGGCTAAGAAGCGAGTAGAGGAGCTGCAACGCTGGATTAAGCGACGGCTACCGATTCGACTGCGGATTCCATACTATGATATCAATATGGGTGTAACTATTGATAACTTCACCCCTAAAGTAAAAGGTGGTAGCGGAGATATTGACTATACGCTTGAGATGACGGAGTTTGTTTTTCCTCAACTGAAGGTACAGAAGGCAACCGGTCGTGTGAAACCAACGGTACCTAAGTTTGAAAAGTACGTACCTCCACCAAAAGAAGAAAAGAAATCATCTTCTAGTAAAAATAGACCGGGCAAGGGATATGATTCGGTAGCCGCTAAATGGGTTCGTGATTATGTAGCGAAACATAAAGGTTCTATACGTATAACTTCTGCTGGTCGTTCTAAATCACACCCTATTGAGGCGGCTAAAATTGCTAAAGGGAAACAACCAGGCGATCATGCCAGAAACTCGGCCTATGATGTAGGTGGATCAAAACGTGTGCTTGATAAGTTAGCCGCTGATGCGAAGGCATCTGGATTATTTAAACAGATTATATGGCGTAATAGAGACTTATTCACTGGACGATATATCAGTGATCATGATACACACGTTCATTTGGCTTGGAAATGAGGTGACGCACCATGGCCCATCAACTATTTTTAATACATGAGGGTGTGCAAACTGAACTAACGTCGATTGTGGGGCAGATTACGTGGTCAGATTCAGTGGAGGAGCTCGGTCAGCGGTTGGACTTTACACTTCCGATTGCATCTGGTACACCATACATTAAATTCAGCATTGCGCCCAGTGATATTGTCACCTTGATAAACGACAGCAAGGTTGTATTTATGGGCTATATATTCGAAATGATATTTACTGAGAGGACACGGGAAGTCACCTGTTACGATCCTCTTTTTTATTTGAACAAATCACGTACAACGATTCAGTTTAAAGGGAAGGAAACAGCAACGGCCTGTGTAAAAAAACTGCTTGCACCGTTTAAAATACCAACAGCGCGTATTGCGGATATGAAAACAAAGATTAAGAAGATATACAACGAACAGACGTACAGTGAGATTTTGAATGATATTTTGTACCAGGCGCGGCGTGAAATTGGCGAAGACTATCGTTTCCAAATGGAAAACGGCAAGCTGGTGATTGACCGACAAAATGCATTCCTGCTTGATGTAAGTGTTAAGTTAGCAGCCAACAGCGGCAAGTTTGATTTATTGGAGTTTATCAGCAATCCTCAGCGTACCGTATCCATTACTGAAATGCGTAACAGTATCGTCATTACAAAAGATGACCAGGTATATACGAGTACGGCTGATGCTGGGAGTGTAGGCAAATACGGTTTGTTACAAGAGACGATTGCCTTTGATGGAAACACGTTGTCCGATGCAAAGCGTCAGGCATTGTCAGCCTTGCGTGAGTTAAACCGGATAAACGAGGAAGCTACCTTTGATATTTTAGGGCATGACGAGGTGCGTTCTGGCCGAGTGCTTAAAGTAAGTGAAGGTAAGACCGGAATTATTGGGCAGTTCATTATTACAAGTACAAACCATACATTAGTGAACAGGATACACAAAGTAAACATTACATTGAAACGGTATTAAGGGGTGAAAAGATGCAGGAAATAACACCAGAGCGTGCAGCTACATGGATGGCCGGAGAGATTAAAAAACGAGATAATCCGGTATTTATCGGGATACAAATAGGCACTGTATCAAAGCCATTACCAGATATCGAAATTAAGGTAGGCGCGATTGAGCTGGATAAAACGCAATTGGTTTTTGCTGAGTATTTACTCCAGCATAAAAGAAAGTTGAAGCTCACTTCTTCGTCAGCTAGTCTTTCGCACTCAAAAGATGCAGGTGCTACTTCTCAGGAACTTGATCCACCATATAAGCATTCACATGATATAGATGTGGCAAATGGATCGTTTTCTTTATCTGATTCAGACATTGAATATCTTGATGAATTAAAAGTTGGTGATGAGGTTATTCTTATGTCAGCTCAGGACCAACAAACCTATTATGTTATAGATAGGGCGGTGAGGTTCGAATGATACCTGAAATGCCTAATCTGGATATGTTTCTTGAAGAAGTGCAGCAGGAGCAACAATACGATATTGATTTAGGTACAGGCTTTTTATTTGATTTTAAAAATAATCAGTTTGTGATTCAAAATGGTCGTCGGGTTGAAGTGAACGACATTGAAGCTGTGAAGATGTGGATGATGAAGATTCTCTTAACGGAAAAATATCAATATAGTATCTATGCTAATTACCCAGATATAAAGGAATTTGAATATGGTACTTTAACAGAGTTTTGTATTGGTCGGGTGATGACTGATGATATGCGTATGCAGCTTCAAGAGAATATCGAACAATCGGCCACCCGTCACCCGCGAGTGGCTTTTTTATCGGAATGGCGATTCGAAAAAGACGAAGACAAATTGACGGTACATTTCCGTGTAAACCTGGTCGATGAGCAATCATTCGAAATGGAGGTGCCGCTAAGTGGAAATGGATGACGTAGTGTTAATCCCTGACTTTGAAGTTCAGGAAATCGATGAAATACATGAGGGAATGCTTGAAAATGTCAATCCCCGATATGACAAAACAGAGGGGCAGTTTGTATGGGATGAAACCCGACCTTTTGCAAATGAATCCCATAAACTTCAAGTTATAATAGAGAATTTCTATTTCAATAGTGTCATCAACTCTTCCATGGCTTCCCAGCAATTAACATTACGCACTAGAGAATTTGGCGTGGACCGAAAATCCGCTATAAAAGCAAAGGGAGCTATTCACTTTACAGGAGAAACAGGTACACCTATTCCAGTTGGAACTATCGCTCGTTATATAGGCATAGATGATGTACTTGAATATATATCAACAGAAGACGCGACGATTTCAGCAGGAGAAGCTAATGTTCCATTTGAATGTACTACGCCGGGTGCTATAGGAAATATTCCAGCAAACTCATTACGGTTAGTTGAGGATATACCCGGGATAGATACAATAGGGCACGATGCTTTTGTAGGAGGCGTAGACGAGGAATCGGATGAAGCGCTACTTAAACGCTTTTTGGAAGAGGTACGTAATCCGGGGATCTCCGGGAATCCTGCACACTATCGACAATGGGCTATGTCCCGGCCGGGTGTCGCTGAATGCAGAGTATATCCGGTCTGGAATGGTGGTGGAACAGTCAAGATTGTTCTACTAGACGAGAACGGAAAGGCGCCAACGCAAAGTATTATCGATGATGTGCAACAATACATTGAGTCTGTTTGTCCTATTGGTGCAGATCCGACAGTTGTTGGTGTAAACGAGGTGTTAATCAATATCGAAGTGCGTATACAACCAGCTTCCAATGCTGATATTGAAACGATTCGCCAGCAATTCATCCCGGCTATACAGGAATATTTAAAGAGCCTCGCTTTTAAAGACCCGCTGGTGCGTTGGACTCGTATCTCAAACCTATTAGGGGATATCACAGATATAATCGATTACGAAAACCTGACCGTGAACGGCGGCACAGCAAACATTGAAATGAAAAATGAAGATGTAGCCGTTTTAGGCGAGGTGAATTTTTATGAGTGAAACTTATGAACGTATGATGAAAATGCTCCCTGTTCGTTATTGGGAAGATGACTCTACCCAGAATATCGAACGAGCAGGCGCACTAAAAATAGATGAACTAAATGCAGTTGCAAACGACGTCTATGCCCAGTCTTCTCCAAGTACAGCCACATGGGGGATCGCTAACTGGGAGAAGATACTCGGTATTCCAGTTGATGAAACCAAACCTTTACAGGAACGCCGAGAACGCGTACTTGCTAAGATACGTTTTTCTGAAACAGTAACAAAGGAAACGATTCGCAAGGTAGTAAGCGCTTGGTTTGGTGAAGAGATAAGTGTTGTGGAACGCTTTGCTGATTATGAAGTGATGATAGAATTCCTCTTCGATAAAGCGATTGGGAAAAACTTTGTAGATGTAGTTGATACACTACGCGAACTTCTTCCGGCTCATCTGGAATTCGGCTTCGCTCCTAGTTTAAAGGAATCTGTGGAAATCCAAGAAAAAGCCACCGTAAATATGCGTCGTTATCATAGAATCGGAGAGTTTCGTATCGGCATGAGTTTTACGAAATATCAAAACGAGGTGGAGTTAACGTGAATATAGCGTACTTAACACGTGTAGCAAGAGATTTATATATGCGAGCTTCCACCATTGTCGTAAATAGCGAACACACAATTCCGGTAAAATCTGCACATCAGGACGGAAGTAACGTAGTGATTGTCGCCGAACCTATTCGCGGAATCACGCAGATTACATCATTACGTTTATTAGACGAACAAGGCGGACTTATTACGGAGAAAACGGCAAATATCGATGTAACCGATAGGCAGGCGCTAGAGTTTACGTTTCGGTTTGAAGTAAAAGGAGGAACGATAGATGGCGTATAACCCTAAACTCGATTGGAAATACAATGATGATGTAACAGAATCGGATGCTAACCGTTGGGAACGAGGTATCTATGACGCACACCTTATGTTAAGCGAACATGCAGCAGCCATAGCCGCCCTTCAAATCGATGTGAAATCAGTAAAAGACGCCTTATTCAACAATTTTACGGATAACATATTCACTGAAAACCTAGACACGTTGAATGATGTACAAGTTATCAGCGGATGGTATGACGAGGTAAATAAAAGGCTGGTGGTATAGATGGCGAACGGAGATTTGATTAAACTTGGTACACTCTATCTTGGCGGAGTTAAACAAGCGCGTCCAACTCGACCGTGGCGAGGTGATTCGATACCGCCTGGAGCTTCTGCAAAGGGTGATATTCCGTCATACTCAGCCGGACAAACTATCGAAATACGTAATACTGATGCAAGTGATGCTTACAAAGTTCAATGGCGGGAAGCTACGGTCGATGGTAAAAAATTATTGCTTTGTGATAGAAATATCCTTGCTGGTGTAGAGTGGTCTGAACTAAACGCACAAGGGTTGATTTTTGGCAAAACAATTACGATAGATGGTAAACAATACAACCTACGTGTACTCACAGGTGGAACGACCTATCGGGTGAGTGGAGATGGATATTCTGGCGGTGCCCCTATAAGCAACGAATGGGATAGAATTATTACAAACGAAGGTAATTTTTCTGGACTTCCAAAACCATCTTCAAGTGATTTAGACACTACACAAGATGCTGTTGATTTAAATAGCCATCACAACACTTTTTGGAATTGGTATGACATATATTCTTTGTGTCAAGAGAAGTACGATCAAGATAGTGCCACGCGTTCGATGCGCGGCTTTAATTCGGCTCGTTTTTACAGTTGGGGAAGTGGTATGCATACATTTATTGGTTGGCGACCAGTCCTTGAGATTTTAAACGCTGTGCCTACTCTTACACTTTCAACTCAAAATAATGTCATATTATCCGAAGGAAGTGTCCTTCCGATAACCGGTAGTGCATCAGATACCGACAACGGTGATGTTGTAACTGTCAAATACAAAATTAATAGCGGCACCATCCGTAATATCACATCAGGCGTTGTCAATGGCACGCCTCTTTCTTTTGCCAAAAACCTAACCTTCAGCAATAAACGCCTACGTGACGGTACTACAGAAGTCACCGTTGACTTGGCCGAGAATGTGGACCATACACTTACCGTTTGGGCAGAAGATGATAAAGGTGGAAAATCAACAGAAGTCACACGTAAATTCCGTGTCATTCATAACCGTCCACCCGTTATCTCCGGTACGAATGAGGACTTAGGAACGATTCAGGCAATACCATCAAAAACCTACACTGTGACCGAACCGGAAGGGGACGCCTTTACTGTTACCGAGAAAATCGACGGGAAGGTCATGCGCTCCTTTACAGGCGTAGCCGGACAGGAAAACACGATTACCATTCCGCATGACATGTGGATACGACTGCAACCGGTAGCGCAGCATACTCTATCCATCGAGGCGACCGACAGTAAAGGCATGACGTCATCACGGACCTATACGTTTGTCCGGCAGGAAACCAAGCTCGAATTCAAACTAAAGAATCCATTTGTCACCGATATTGCCGCCAAGCGTTGTCACCCTTGATGCAGTGGTACCGAACGGGGCAACAATGAAGATAGAAGCGTGTAACAATGCCTTTGACGCCTCTCCTGCTTGGGAGGACATAACGAATCATGTTCGCTTTAATCGCGGTTTTCTTTTTACGAATACGGAGAAGACCGCCGAACAATGGGGCGTTGACATACGGTTTGTATTTGAAAAAGGGACAGCGACCAGCCAAGTTATTGTGAATGGATTCGGGGGTGCGTTCGATTGATCATCATCAATGAAAAACCACTATCGCAAATCGAAAAAGAGCGAGCGGAAGAAAAGGCACCTTTAGTTAAGATGGGGCAAGATTTAGCCGCTTTGAAACTTAGTAATGCACAAAAGGATGAAATCATACAACAACTTGAACAAGACCTCGCTCGTGAAAAACAGCGGAACAAAGATAATGGGTTTGCCATTATGGAACTGTACGAAACGCTGGACACAATACAAAAGGGAGGGCAATAAGGTGTCAGTTGTAAAGGTCTATGTAAATGCCATAAAAGACGGTGATATTCAAATCACCGATGTTCCACAGAGCATCCAAGATAAAGTGAAGGAGCTGCTGAAAGAAGATGAGGAATAAACTCGTCCATCTCTTCTTGTCAGTCGCTCTTTTTCTTTTGAAAGGAGGTGATAAGATGTTCCCACGTATTGCAGTGATTTATGTAACATTTATTATTGATGAAGAAATCAGTTACGCTGACGTACCAGCTACATTGAAGCCGGAAGTTAAACGTCAACTAGAACTATTAGGCTATGGTGAGCTAGCTACAGAAACCGCATAAGCGCTTCTCAATAAAGAGAGGCGTTTTTATTTTGGGAGTTGCATAAGCAGCTCCCTTTTACATTATACGTCGGAAAAATGGTGAGGAGGGTGTCATGCCAGATGTAAAAACAGCACAACAGATTGCAGAATCCCAGTACGCTTTCGGGATTCTATTTGTCGTTCTTTTTCTTATCTCTATCACAGCGGTTGCTTTTGTGGTTAAGGACCTGAAGAAAGAAAACGAGTCGAGGGAGGCGGATCTAAAAGAGTTCTATAAGGACCAAAAAACAGAAAGTCAGGAACGTGAAAAAAAGTTGATGGAGCATCTAGAGCGTACTACTGTAGCCCAGGAAGAAATGTCTCGTACATTGGAAAAGGTACAAAGCGGATTAAAGGAATTGTCTCTTGAAGTTAAATATCTGAAAAGGGGAAATCAGTCATGAGTAAAGTTGTAGTTATCGATCCAGGACACGGAATGCCGGACCCCGGAGCATGTGGAAATGGACTGCAGGAACATGAGCGAGCCTTTGCCTTGGCACAATTAGTCGGCAAGGTGCTAACCCGGCACGGGGTAACGGTACTCTTTACCCGGAATGGGGAGCGGTCGCTATCGAATGCAACAAATTTAAAAACAAATAAGAATGAGGATTTAGCAGCAAGGCAAAGGTTTAGTAATAGCAAGGCGACAGACTTCTTCTTGTCCCTGCATATGAATTCTAGCGATGACTCGACATCAAACGGCTATGAAACGCTTTGTTACTCACAGAACAGGCAAATTGAAGCCCTACACGCTGCTATTAAAGCGTTCCTGCAACGACATGGATTAAAAGACCGTGGCATCAAGATACGAACAAATCTGGCTGTACTAAAGGTCAAAGCAAAGGCCGCTTTGTTAGAATGCTTTTTCATATCGAATCCGAAGGAAGCAGCGTTGATGAAAGACGCTGCTTTTTTACTTGAGTTAGCAGAAGCCATTGGACAGGGTGTGTTAGTTGCTATCGGTATTGCCTATGTGCCAGTAAAGAAGCCAGAAACACCACCTACTCAACCTAAGGAGGAAAAGAAACTCATGAAAACAGAAGATGCAAACAAAATTATCCGTATCCTACAAGACAGATGGAACGCTTCGACATGCCAAGATGAGAAAAAAGAAGTTGGTCGGCTGGCCGATGAGGTCCGTATGGCTGCCGGAATGAAGAAGGTGAATATCTAATGAAAGAACGACTGAAAGACCCGTTTCTGTGGGCTGGCGTTGGCGGATTGTTTTATCAAGTTTTAAACGCAAGAGGAATCATTGTTCCTCCTGACCTTTGGGATTTAGGATTAGATCTTATTAGTTATGCTTGCATTGGCGTCAGTATCTGGGTATACGGGGAAAGCGAAGGAAGAATAAGACGATTAAGCCCTGCTGTCCGTATGGATAGCGGGGCTTTTTCTTTTTTTACCTCCAAGAAAAACAAGGAAAATAAACAAATAAATACCATGTTTATATTGACGTGAGTAAATATAAATAGTATAATAAAGATAAGGAGGTGAGAACAAGATGGATGTGAAAGATTGGGCGCTCACAATCGCGGCGGTCTTAGGAAGCATCAAGCTTGGCTTTGAAATAGCTGAGCAAATAAGAGAAAGGAGTGAAAGAAAGAAGAAGAAAAAGAAACGGATACAAAATAAAAAGCGCCCCACTAAAAAGCGGAAGCGCTAAGCACAGAAAATAATCTAGGGAAAGTGGTGTTAGCCCCACCGCTTTCCTTATAAAATAATTATACCACATCCATCTTATATTTATGAAAACGAAAAAAATCTCAACTGCTCTTGATGTTGTCCTGCTGATTGTGTTTCTAGCTTGGTTATCTGATTTGAATTTGTCTGAAATGACACTTATAAAATGGGTTGGCGTAGGCGCTATTGCCTTATGGTTCGCGCTAGGGATCTGGAAGGTGGTACTATGGCGAGCGAGATAACATTTAAATCAAAAGATGAATTGACAGCATTCATTGTCAATGAAGTCATTAACACGACGGAAGCACTTGAAATCCTTGGTTGTTCAAGACAAAACCTAAACGATCTAATCAAACGCAAGGTCATTACTCCCATCAAGGAATTGCCCAGGGACCGGCTCTTTTACAAATCAGATATCCTTAAACGAAAAGAACAAGTAGAGAAAAGGAAACGATGAACAACATAATCTTTTGTACGAAAAAACTAACAGCTAAAATCCCTTCTGCCTAATCTGGTAGGAGGGTTTTTGTTTGGCAATGAAAAACACTCTGAGTGAAATGAAAAATGGGTTATAATAATAAAAAAATGAATCATAGAAGAGGAGAGGTTACTTTTGGTCATGTTCTCTAGTCCGGGGATGATTATGCTGTTCATTACCGGAGTCATTATCCTAATTGTTTTCTTCGGCGGGATTATTACTGCCATCGTACAGACGGCACGCGGCAACCTGAAGGTTGATTATGATGCTATCGCGGCACGGAATGCAGTGGAGGATGAAGAACGGCGTAGAATGAAGAAGTTAAGTAAACAGCGATAAAGAATAGGAGAAACATTCGTGTTCGATCCGACTATTTTCGATAATATTAAAGTGGCGCTTGAAGGCGCAGTATATGACCTGGACTTTGCTGGCGAGGTTACGGTTACGTCCCGCAGTGATCAAGTCGAGCTGGCGGCTATGGCCCGTGAATATACGATTGGATGTAGGAATGCCGTTAGGAAGGATGGCAATTCACAAAGTACCGCTCTGTTTATATTATCCGCAGGGACGGCCGATTTAGCAGGAGAAATTCTAGATCTTGCAGAAAGCGAGGAGCGGACATTCGGCTGCACGCTACGCGTAACTTTCCTGTTGAATATCGATCGTCTGGAACGGTGTGTAGAGATAGAAAGGATACTTAACACAATCTGGTCATACCGACCACGTATTATTCAAGAATTATCGTTTGTTTATAACGGGATTGTCTTGGAGCGCCCGGCAGCGTATCATAATACGATAACGCTTGACTTCGGAAGAAAAATCAACGAAGACAATATCGAAGATCTGTTTACGATTGTCGAACATACTGTACAGTCACTACGTCAATTGGAAAGAATAATGTAAAAAGCTCTTCGCGCAATTATTGAGCGAAGAGCTTTTTTTTATGTGGCGTACATGTCAGCCTGCCTGTTGTGTATTCACAGGAAGAGCAGCGGGCTTGGCCGCAAGCGAATATCCATAAAAAATCAGTGTAATACCAACGCTATTAGCAAGTGGGAGAATGTCCGTTAGACCAAAACGGGTTAGTGTACCTCCCATGGCGATAATAAGCGAACCGATGCCAATCCAGAGCCCGGCTTTGGAATGCCGTCGAAAAAAAGTATAGAAAGAACCAATAATAAGTGCAAAGCTTCCCGGAATTGTCAGCATCGGAGAATATAGGCGTGCATCGCGTGGCAATGCGGTGCCTCCGATTTCTTCGCCATGCAGCGCTAATTGCCCTGGATTTAACGGTGAATTGAACACTTTTACAAACATGGCAATCGTAATGATAGCTATGAGAATGAGAAATGCATGCGCCACCTTCGGCTTTACCGTAAAATACAGCTGGCCTGCGCCGAGAAACGCTACCAGTGAAGCAGCTGCCACATACCAGATGCGATACATGGAAGGCTCCCAGCCGATAAAATAGGACACTGTACTGCCAAGTGCGCTGAAGAAATAAAAAAAGAAGCCGATAAACCAGGCCAAATGGCTAGGTTTGCGTTTGGTCAGCCATTGGCGAAGAATACTGTATGCAAAATACCCCGACAATGCAGTGGCAAAGCCCCAGAGAATAATATTCATTTTCATCCCCCGTTATCTAAAAATTTTGCGCAGAGAAACACCCCTGTCTTTTATAAAACAGGGGATGTCTACAGCTTCACTGTATGCCAAATACCGACGTTCACCAATATGATACTGAGGAACGGCATTTCCGGCCAAGACGTTATATACTATTTGAGCAGGGCATCTATGACAGGAAAGTTCCAACATATCCATTCCCTTCCTTTTACGACCTTCTTATATCATATCATGAAAATGAATTTCAAGGTTCGTCTCATTTGTGACAGTATCGTCGATGGCAAGAGGGGCATTGGCAGTTGTGCGGATTGATAATACCGTCTCCAGTGTAGATTGGTCCCGTTCAGGCGGCAGCGCTTGAAAGAACCAGGGATGAATGGTTAACAAAATCTCAAGAATGGCGCCAACGGTATGCGGGCGGTCGAGATGAACATCCATTGTCTCTGCGGCTTGCGTCCCGTATATCGTTATCTGCATATTACAGTTCCTTTACATATTTATTGACTTTGCGCATTGCGCTAGATTGGCTGATACCGAGCATCTCTGCCAGTTTGTATGTGCTTCCGCACTCTTCGTACGCCTGGCGAACGATTTGGCCCTCGTAACGTTCCAATTGTTCTTTCAATCCCAGACCTTCCTGCGGTGTCAGTGGTGCGGTTTCTTCTTCATCATACAATGCACTTGTTACGTGCTTCGCGGTAATTACGTCTTCATCGGCTGTTACGACAATCCGTTCCAGAAAATTCCGCAGCTCCCGAATGTTGCCCGGCCATTCCGCGCGCCGCAATTCCTCTGCGGCAGTATAGCTAAGCTTTTTCTCGATACCATATGTCTCCTGGAATTCTTCCAGAAAGCGGATGGCCAGCGGTACGATATCTTCCCGTCTTTCCCTGAGTGAAGGAACAGTAATAGGAATGACGTTCAACCGATAATACAAATCGTTACGAAACGATTTTTCTTCGACTTTTTTCTTTAAATCCTGGTTAGTGGCTGCAATAATGCGCACATCCACGTGAATTGGAGTCGTACTACCGATGCGGAAAAACTGTTTTTCCTGCAGGACATTCAGTAGTTTTGCCTGCATAGATAACGGTAGTTCTCCAATCTCATCAAGGAATAGTGTGCCTCCGTTAGCAGCTTCAAACAAACCTTTTTTCCCTTTTTCGTGTGCACCAGAAAACGCGCCTCGTTCATACCCGAATAATTCGGACTCAATGAGTGACTCGGGAAAGGCGCTGCAGTTGACGGAGAGAAAAGGGGCCTGCTTGCGTGGACTTGTGTTGTGCAAGTAGCGCGCCAAATATGTCTTCCCCACGCCCGATTCCCCGAGCAGCAGGACCGTACTATCCACCTTTGCCACTTTTTCGATTTTTGAAAGTACATGAAGCATCATCGGACTGCGTACGGTTAGCTTCATACCGGATTGTTCTTCTCGAAGTTGCAAGGTTTCTTCATAGGTCTCTACTCGTTCTTGTAACTGGTCAAGCTGTTCACGCAGATTTAAAAGCTCCGTAATGTCGCGTGAGTTACTAACTACACGGATAAGGCGTCCATCTTGTGTGAAGACAGGAGTGGCCGTTACCAATAGCCTGCGCCCATTTTGGGTCTGCTGGACGAGATTAATCTGCTTGCGTTGTGCGATAACATCGAGTGTAGCGGATGGTGAGAAAATGCCTTCTGATACGAGTTCATTGACATGTTTTCCGACCATCTGCTCGGCTTTCAGGCCATAATTGCGCTCACAGGCTCCGTTCACTCTAACCGTATAGCCTTCTCCGTCCGTAACGAAAATTTCATCATACGCCGCAGCAAACACACTCTTCAGTTCTGCATATAAATGTTCGTATTCGGTAGCGACGTGACTTTCCCTCGTCTCCCAAGGGAAAATCAGCCAAGCAAATCCATGCGGCTCGGCCAATAGCCTTCCCTCCCAGAGAAAGCGATCCGCCCGCTGAAAAAAATCGCCGTCCGCCGCCCACTTGCGTAGGCGATCGGACAGCTCGGCAGGAGTCCATCCCTGCTCGAAGAACCATTTCTCGATCAGGTTGTTGTATTCGAATGTGTCTCGGTTAAGGTAGCAAAAACCGATCGAGAAGGTATCCAAAAGTGATGCGATATGGATATCCGCTTGCATGAGGCGCCTCCTTATGGTAAGGCGCGGTTTATACGGCCGTTACTTATTACGGTTGAAGCAAACAAGCTTCATTTCCGTCATTTCTTCGGTTGCGTACTTGATACCTTCGCGTCCAACACCGCTTTCTTTTACACCGCCATATGGCATTTGATCAACACGGAATGTTGGGAAGTCATTAACCATGACGCCGCCTACATCCAGATGTTCGGCTGCATGGAATGCGCGTTCGATGTTTTCGGTGTATATGCCCGCTTGCAATCCGTAACGTGAATCGTTCACTGCATCGATCGCTTCATCTAATGTCTCGAACGGGCTGATGATAACAACAGGAGCGAACGTTTCTTGGCAGCTTACTTTCGCATGCGATGGCACGTTAACGATAACAGTCGGTTTCACAACATTGTTGTCTGTACCGCCTGTCAGCACGTTAGCACCAAGCGATTCGGCTTCTTTTACCCAGGACGCAATACGTTCTACGTCTTTTTGTGAGATAAGAGCTGCGATATCGGTCGTCTCGTCCAGTGGATCGCCGATGCGCAAGTTCTTTGTTTCTGCCACGAATTTCTCTACAAACTCATCGTACATCGATTGGTGTACGTAAATGCGTTGCAGGGAAATGCACACCTGACCCATGAACGTAAATGCGCCTGTTACTGTGCGCTTAATAATACGGTCAATATCGAATCCTTCGTCGATAATGAGTCCAGAGTTGGAACCTAGCTCAAGAACAACACGTTTCAGGCCAGCCTTTGAACGAATTGTTTTACCAACTTCCGGGCTACCGGTGAATGTAATCATCTTCACTCGGTCATCGATAACCATTTCGTCCCCTACTTCACTGCCGGGGCCCGGAATAACTTGTAGGGCACCCGCTGGAAGGCCCGCTTCTGCGAACAAATCAGCGATAAAGTAAGATGACAGTGGAGTTTGGTCCGCAGGCTTCAGTATTACCGCATTACCGGCTGCAAATGCAGGGCCAAGCTTATGGGCTACTAGGTTGAACGGAAAGTTAAACGGCGTGATGGCTCCGACAATGCCGAGTGGCTGACGTACTGTATAGGCGATACGGTTTTCACCCATGGCAGAGGCATCCATCGGAATGGTCTCGCCATGCAGACGGCGTGCTTCATCAGCCGCGAATTGATAGGTTTCAACCGTACGGGCAATCTCCCCGCGGGCAACCGTAATTGGTTTGGCCGCTTCAAGTGCCAGAATACGTGCTGCCTCTTCTTTACGTTCTTGCAAAAGGACAGAAACCTTCTGCAGAATAGCTGCCCGCTTGTGGGCAGGCAGCTTGGCCATTGTTTTAGCCGCTTCTTCTGCGTGATCGATCGCAGCCTTCACATCCTCGCGCGTGCCGATAGCGACTTCTGCAATCACTTCACCGGAATGAGGGGAGCGAAGTTCCTTATATGAAGATGCTTCTTTTGTGCCGCCAGCAATATAGAGCGGCTTTTTTGGTATTGTTTGGTTCATGGCTGAAACCCCTTTCTTCCTAAATTAGTGTACTTGCAGAGCCGAAGTTGCGGCTTCCATAGCTTCCTCGATAATGTCGAGACCTTCTTCAAGTTGTTCATCAGTAATTACGAGAGGCATCAGTACGCGAAGCACGTTTCCGAATAAACCAGCGCTTAATGTAATTAAGCCGCGTTTGTTGGCTTCATTTACAATTGTGCCCACAATTTCTTTATTCGGTTCTTTTGTTTGTCTGTCTTTAACAAACTCAATGGCACACATAGCGCCTAAACCGCGTACATCTCCAATTATATCGTATTTATCCGCAAGACGGTTGAATCGTTCCATGACTTTCTCGCCAATGATGCGTCCTTTTTCACTGAGGTCATTCTTCTCGATAACGTCAAGAACTGCAAGCGCAGCTCGGCATCCAAGAGGACTTCCTGCATACGTACCACCCAGTTCGCCAGGGTTAGCAGCTTCCATAATTTCTTTACGGCCGATAACGCCACTAATTGGAAGACCTGCCCCCATGGATTTGGAAATCGTCATCAAATCCGGAATAACATCGAAATGCTCAACAGCAAATAGTTTGCCAGTGCGGCTGAATCCAGTCTGGATTTCATCGGCAACGAATACGATACCGTGTTGTTTACAAATCTCTGCTACACCTTGTACAAATGTTTTGGATGGAACGACGAATCCGCCTTCGCCTTGTACAGGTTCCATTACTACTGCAGCGATTGTTTCCGGAGCAACGTCGCCTTGCAGGAACGTTTTAAACTCATTCAGAATATATTGATCATATTGTTCTGCAGATACGCCTTCTGGACGGCGGTATTCATAATGATAAGGTGCTTTATATACTTCCGGCGCAAATGGGCCGAATTCAAACTTGTAAGGTTTTACTTTACTCGTCATTGTCATCGTAAGCAATGTGCGTCCATGGAATCCTCGTGAGAAGACTACAACGCCTTGACGTTTCGTATATTTACGCGCGATTTTAACCGCGTTTTCTACAGCTTCAGCGCCGCTGTTCAGGAACATAACTTGTTTTTCATGGTCCCCAGGTGCAAGCTTAGCTAAGCGCTCAGCCAGTTCAATGTATGGTTCGTACATCATCACGTTGAAACCGGTATGGATGTATTTATCTACTTGGTCATGCAATGCTTCTACGATTTCAGGTGTGCAGTGACCAACATTGATCGTACCGATAGCACCGGCAAAGTCGATAAAAGTGTTGCCGTCTACATCTGTCAAAATAGCGCCTTGCGCTTTTTCCACGAATGTCGGAATGCCGTTGCTAACGCCTTTTGGCACGTATTGTTTGCGTCGTTCAAGAAGTTCTTTAGCTTTCGGACCCGGTAGTTCGGTTTTAACATTAGCGAATTTATAGCTCATAGGGCTACCTCCTTAATAATAGAACAAAGTTTATGATGTACAAAAGTAAGGTGTTTCACTTTACTTTTTATCAAAGCAATAAGCATGCCAACTTTAAAAAACATAAAAACAGGCAGGAATAAGTAGGTTATGAAGTAAATCGAGTACAAAATAAGTCTTATTGGACTTATTTTTAAGTCTTTTTTGATTTGATGTAAATACAAAAAATTTCCCGAAAGTTATTGCCATTAAGAAAAAAGCAAGTTATAATCAAAACCAATCAAATTAATAATTCCAATAAAATTAATGAGAATACTCTTTCTTATCTAGAGAGACGGAGGGGCTGGCCCAATGAAGTCTCGGCAACCTAATTCGGTTAGGTGCCAATTCCAGAGAGCGGAGGCTCGAAGATGAGTAGGAGGGGTCGAGAAATATAAAAATGCCCTTCTTCTTCGAAGAAAGGGCATTTTTTGTACCTTTAAACCAACTAAATAAATTAGATATATGGATTTAATTAAGTGAAAATAGGAGAAAGGGGAGAATCACATGGTACAAGGCAAGGTGTTCCTCGTAGGAGCAGGACCTGGCGACCCGAAGTTAATTACAGTGCGCGGTATGGAGTTGCTACAACAGGCAGACGTTATTGTATACGATCGGCTGGCCAGTCCTAAACTGTTGGATTACGCAAGAGAGGGGGCGGAGTGCATTTACTGTGGAAAGCAGGCAGACCATCATTCACTTCCTCAGCCGGAAATCAACCGTGTGATAGTGGAGAAAGCGTTGAAAGGCAAGATGGTGGTGCGGTTAAAAGGGGGCGATCCTTTTGTGTTCGGACGTGGTGGAGAGGAGGCAGAGGCCTGTATTGCCGCCGGGCTTTCTTATGAAGTCGTGCCCGGTATTACTTCTGGTATTGCTGCCCCTGCCTATGCCGGTATTCCTGTAACGCATCGTGATTATTCTTCTTCCGTCACGTTTGTGACAGGGCATAAAGCGTTTGGCAAAGAGAGCGACATTGATTGGGAACGACTGTCATCGGCCGTGGATACGTTGGTGTTTTATATGGGTGTCGGCAATTTGCCAGATATCGTAAAGCACTTGCGTCAGCATGGGCGTGCGAAAGAAACACCGGTGGCGCTTGTACGCTGGGGAACATGTGAGAATCAGGAAACACTTACAGGAACACTGGAGACGATTGTAGAGCAGGTACAGCAAGCCCGCTTCCAGGCTCCGGCGATTATCATCGTCGGCGAGGTAGTGCGCCTGCGGGAGCAACTGGCCTGGTATGAGCAGCGGCTTCCGCATGTAGTTATTGCATAATTTCTAGGCGAAATGAGAGGAGCGAGCATGAGTGGGTTACACAGCAATCTGGGCAAATGACAAGGAAAAGCTAAACAAAAATGAATTAGCAAAGCTTGAAAAAGACGGATTGGACGTTATCGAGGATATTTATGAGTACGCGAAAACTGGATTTGAATCCATCACACCAGACGATATGGACCGCTTCAAATGGGCGGGCGTTTACCAGCAGCGGCCAAAAGACGGACATTTCATGATGCGGGTACGGATTCCCTCCGGCAATCTATCGACGGATCAGGCACGAGTGCTGGCACGTATTGCAAATGATTATGGGAAGGATTTAGTCGATATTACAACCCGTCAGGCCATACAATTTCACTGGCTGCGCGTCGAACAGTTACCGGATGTTTTTGAACGGTTAGCTTCCGTCGGATTATCCTCATTCGAAGCTTGCGGCGATTGCCCCCGTACGATTGTCGGCAATCCGCTGGCAGGGCTGGACCGGGATGAGCTAATGGATACGACACCACTTGTTAAGGCGTTGTCTGATACGTTTTTGATGAATCGGGAATTCTCTAATCTGCCGAGGAAATATAAGGTTTCGATTTCTGCCAATATTTATAACGCCGGGCATGCAGAGATTAATGACCTTGCGTTTACACCGGCGACAAAGGTAATTAACGGAGAGGAAGTAGTCGGTTTTCATGTGTGGGTCGGCGGTGGTTTGTCGGCTCGTCCATTCCTTGCCCAGCAATTAGACGCGTTTGTCCGACCAGAGGAAGTTGTGAAGGTGGCGCTTGGTGTCACAACCATTTTCCGAGATTACGGATATCGTCAGAAGCGCAACCATGCACGTCTTAAATTCCTGGTCGCTGATTGGGGTGCGGAGAAATTCCTTGAGAAGCTGAAAGAACAAATCGGAGATCTTGAAGCACGCGGCCAGGACAGAACGGTAGGCTGGAATGCAGGCTATTTCACCGGCGTACACAAACAGCGTCAGGAAGGACTCAATTATGTTGGTCTTTCTGTTCCTGTTGGAAGAATGTCGGCCCAAGAGCTAGAAGAGCTGGCACGACTCGCGGATGAATACGGCAATGGCTCGCTTCGTACTTGTAACTCACAGAACATTGTGATTACCGGCGTACCAGATGAGAAGGTTGATGTGCTCTTGCAGGAAAAGGCTTTAGAGCGTCTGACACCGTTCCCATGGCATTTCAGCGCATTTGCCGTATCTTGTACCGGAATCGAATTTTGTAACCTGGCGATCGTAGAGACGAAGGAAAGAATGCGTCAATTGGCTGGATACCTGGACGAGCATGTAGAGTTGGATGAACCGATTCGTATGCATATGGTCGGTTGTCCGAACGCATGCGGGCAGCGTCAAATCGCTGATATCGGTTTCCAAGGTGCGCTTATTAAAACAGAGGCTGGAATGAAGGATGCATTTGATATTTATATCGGCGGTACGCTGGGTGAGAATGCGCAGTTCAATCAAAAGCTTAAAGGTCGCGTGCTAGGCGACCAACTGCATCGCGTCTTGCTCCCGCTACTGGCCTATTATAAGGAAGAAAAACAAAACGGAGAGAGCTTTTTCCACTTTGTACAGCGTGTCGGCACGGAACCGTTCCAGGAACGTGTAAATGCAGCGCTGGAACAGTTAGTGTAAGAGAGGAAACCGGGAAAGAGAAGGAAGGGATAAAGACTATGTTTATCTACCGACTTGAAGTAACTTTCGAAGATGAATCGACAGCGGCTGTGGTTGTTATCCATGATAGCGAGGAAAAAGTGTTCCATAGTGCGCAGAACCAAATCGAACGGTACTGGCTGCCAGCTAAGCCCATCAAAGAGTTAGCTATCGTAGAAAAAAAGCCGGCTGAAGCAGGCCGGGGTTATGTGATCAAGCCATGATGCTGAGCTATGTGGCTATTGCTGTGGCGTTATTTTTCGCTATGAATATCGGGGCAAGCGGAACGGCAGCTTCGATGGGTGCGGCATACGGTGCCGGAGCCATTCATAACAGGCGGGCAGCTATGTTAATTGTTGCCATAGCAGCTCTGCTGGGTGCGGTGCTGGGCGGTGGCGAAGTGGTGAAAACAATCGGTAACGGAATTATTCCTTCCTCTGTGTTGAGCGTGGAAACGGTCATTGTAATCTTATTCTCTGCCACGTTCACCTTATTTCTCGCTAATCTGATGGGAATTCCTTTATCGACGAGTGAAGTAACGGTCGGCTCGATTATCGGAGTCGGTCTTGCGTATAAATCGTTGTTTGCTAGTAAATTGATGGTCATCCTTTCCTTCTGGATTATCGTTCCACTCATATCATTTGGTGTAGCTTATGTGCTAGGTTTGGCCATTAAGCGGGCGGAAAGGAAATGGACATTCTTGACTGGCGCCGGAAAATGGAAACGCTGGTTGGGTTTCTTGCTTGTAGCAGGAGGTACGTTCGAAGCCTTCTCGGCTGGAATGAATAATGTGGCCAATGCGGTAGGACCGCTCGTAGGAGCGGGAATTATGTCTACCTCCTCTGGAGTTTGGATCGGAGGGGCATTTGTAGCACTGGGTGCGGTTGTTTTGGGCGGCAAAGTGCTTGAGACAAATGGAAAGAAAATTACCCGGCTATCATTACTACAAGGAAGCGCGGTCTCATTTACAGGAGGCACTCTGGTAATTACAGCTTCATTGCTGGGTATTCCCGTGCCACTAGTGCAAGCCACTACCTGCGCCATCGTAGGCGTCGGAACGGCAGAGAACGGGTTCCGTCTTTGGCAAAAGGGGGTAATCCGTCAGATTGCCCAGGTATGGATTGTATCTCCTGTGTCTTCCCTTGTTGTAGCGTATGCCGTGATGAATCTCTGGCTTATGCCGAATCCGTACATTCTTATCGTCATTCTAAGCGTATTTATCGCCACAGTCGGCTCGATTAGCTTATCTCGTACCATTCGTAAAGAGAAAAGCACCATTCATGATCAGGGAGGAGGCATTTAGATGCCCGATATTACATTTTCTTATGAAACACTTACCACCGAGCACTTGGATGCAATTAATAAAGACCTGGAAAACAAAGATGCACTGGATATTTTGAAGTGGGCATACAGCCAATTCGGAGAAAGTCTGGTATATGCCTGTAGCTTCGGTGCTGAAGGTATGGTGCTGATTGATTTAATCAGCAGAGTATGTCCTGATGCACGGATCGTGTTTCTGGATACACATGTTCACTTTAAAGAAACGTATGAGTTAATCGAACGTGTTAAAGTGAGATATCCGAAGCTGCGCATTGAATTGAAGGAACCGGATTTATCTTTGGAACAGCAAGCGGAACAGTATGGCATAGAGCTGTGGAAGAGCAGTCCGGATTTGTGTTGTAAATTGCGGAAGCTTGATCCTCTTGAAGACGTATTGAAGGGGGCTGTAGCCTGGTTGTCAGGGCTGCGGCGCGAACAGTCTCCGACAAGGGCAAATACTCAATTCGTTAATGAGGATCGGCGCTTTCAGTCTATCAAAGTATGTCCGCTTATTCATTGGACATGGGATGATGTATGGACGTATATCAAGCTATACCAACTTCCATACAATGAACTGCATGATAAGGGGTATCCAAGTATCGGCTGTGAACATTGTACCGCACCTGTAAAAGAGGGCGGAGATTCTCGCGCTGGACGCTGGAGCGGTACTGGCAAGACCGAATGTGGTCTGCATCAGTAATGGCCAGTTATAAATACCACAGAGTGGAGAAACGGAGTGACTTTATATGAGCATAAGCCAACCGCATGGTGGCACATTGGTAAACCGTATCAATTTTTCTTACGATGTAACAGGCACTGATAAAGCAATTGAACTGGATGCATTTGCACTTTCCGATTTGGAACTGCTGGCGATTGGCGCTTTCAGTCCGTTATCTGGCTTTCTTAGTCAGGAGGATTACAATAGCGTCGTTCATTCCATGCGATTAGCTGATGGAACAGTCTGGAGTATCCCTATTACGTTACCGGTAACGGAGGAAACCGCCTCGCAGCTTGCGCCCGGCGACACAGCTAAGCTGGTGTATGAAGGAGACGTGTATGGCGTTATCGAGGTTAGAGAGCTGTATACACCAGATAAAGAAGTAGAAGCCCAGAACGTATATGGCACAACGGAATTGGCTCATCCGGGCGTGAAAAAGCTATGGGAGCGTCCTGCGGTCTATGTGGCAGGCCCCATTACACTCGTAAAACGTCCAGAGAAAAACCGATTCAAAGAGTTCTATCTTGACCCAGCACAGACGCGTGCTGAGTTTGAAAAACGAAAGTGGAAAACGGTAGTTGGTTTCCAGACGCGCAACCCGGTCCATCGCGCGCATGAATACATTCAGAAAACAGCTCTTGAAATCGTAGATGGCCTGTTTCTTAATCCGTTGGTTGGCGAAACGAAAGCGGACGACATTCCGGCTGATATCCGAATGGAGAGCTATCAAGTACTGCTCAACCATTATTATCCCTCTGATCGTGTATTTCTAGCTGTGTTCCCGGCTGCGATGCGGTATGCGGGACCACGTGAAGCGATTTTTCACGCGATGGTGCGTAAGAACTATGGGTGCACTCACTTCATCGTCGGACGCGACCATGCAGGTGTCGGCAACTATTATGGTACGTATGACGCCCAGCTTATTTTCTCTAACTTTACACTTGAAGAACTTGGCATTACGCCGCTTTTCTTCGAACATAGCTTTTACTGCATGAAGTGTGGAAACATGGCTTCTGCCAAAACCTGCCCACACGGTTCAGAAGACCATCTGCATCTATCCGGTACGAAAGTAAGAGAGATGCTCGGTCGTGGTGAAGCGCCACCGCCAGAATTCAGCCGTCCAGAGGTAGTGGAAGTATTGATTCGTGGGATGAAGGTTGCTGTAGGTAAAGCATAAAGTAAAACTTCCATCAGCTTAAGGGTCTTCATCCTCTACTGATGGTTTGTTTCGGGCTCTTGCTGCCCGCTGGATCAGAATAAAAAGAGAAGGAGGAAGGAAAATGGCATTGCATGACACCAATATTGTCTGGCATCAGGCGACTGTGACGAAAGCAGATCGTCAGCGGAAAAGTGGTCATAAGAGCGTGGTACTTTGGTTCACCGGTTTATCTGGTGCGGGCAAATCAACACTTGCCAACGAAGTGGAGCGTAGATTATATGAGAAAGGAGTACGTACATACCTGCTGGATGGGGATAACATTCGTCATGGTATTAATAAGGATCTCGGCTTTAGCCCGGAGGATCGGACCGAGAACATTCGCCGCATAGGAGAAGTGTCTAAACTATTCGTCGACGCGGGTGTAGTTGTACTTACCGCATTCATCTCGCCATACCGTGCCGACCGGGAATTGGCACGAAGCTTAGTAGAAGCAGACGAATTTATTGAAGTGTATGTAAAGTGCGCTATTGAAGAGTGTGAGAATCGTGATCCGAAAGGTCTGTACAAGAAAGCGAAGGCTGGAGAGATTCCTGAATTTACGGGTATTTCAGCTCCTTATGAAGAGCCGGAGAATCCAGAACTTATTGTTACTACGGATGCTCAGTCGTTGGATGTATGTGCTGAACAGGTTGTTGAGTATTTAAAAAAGAAAATTATTTTCGAATAAATAGTATCGTACTTGTTCGTTATCCATAAGATGGAAGAAAAAAGTTGCGCACGTAGCCGTGTTTCCTCGTATTTTTCCCGTAATGAAGTCATACGCCCCACACAGTAAAGAAAACTTGGCTGGTGCCGTAGACGACAGCTCTAGTTACCCTTATGCAGCTTTGCTGTAGAAAAACAAAGGGGATGCACGCCATACGTGTGCTTTTTTCCATCCACTTATGGACACCAAGGGTAGATGGATCTACCCAGGTGTTTTACTGCCCTGTTTGGGGCGCATTGTGTTAACGATCCACTCTGGATGCTATTGGATAATCAACATCCTTGAAATAATATGAATAACGATTGGAAGGAGATTAAACCGTTAGCTTCAAACCGATAATTCCTGCGATGAGAAGCCCTAACGATATAAACTGTGGAAGTTCGTATTTTTCTTTAAACCATAATAGACCTGCAAGTGTAATGCCGACCGTTCCTATGCCTGCCCAGACCGCATATGCTACGCCTGGTGGCAGCGTCTGCATCGCTTGTGATAAACAGAAGAACGAGAAGGCAAACCCAACGATCATAATTGTAATAGGAATAGCTTTTCTTCCCTTACCAATGTATTTCATAGCCATAACAGCAACGACTTCCTCTAACCCTGCAAAAACAAGATAAAGCCAGGCCATTATTGTTCACCTCTCTGAAGATTTTTTTTCTTTGTTCCAGTAGTCAGCTTCATGCCTGCAATACCTGACAGGATCATGAGCAAAAATGCGATTTGATAAATTGAGAACGGCTCACCCAAGAATATGCCGACCAGATACGTACCGACGGTTCCGAGACCGACAAATACCGCGTATGCTATAGCTACAGGTATAGTTTTGTAAGCTCGAATTAGCAACAGAAAGCTTACAGCAATTAGCGTGATAACAAGAAACCAATCGAGAAGTGAGTCTGCGTATTTAAGAGATGACGCCCAGACAATTTCAAGCAATGCGGCTATTCCTATCAATAGCCAATTCATGATAAAACCTCCTATAATGAGTGACTGTCATTCATTTATATTACAAAAAAAATTAAGTGAGTGCTCTTTTAATAAAAACATATACGTCTTTTTTAATTTGTTCTGTGCTGTATTTCCGCTCTTTGTCATTGGAGAAATACAGACCCTCAGCCGCTTGCTCGATTACATTCACAATCATGCGAATGTTCGTTTCAGTAGGAATATCTTTTATAACCTCGCCCTTTTCAATCGCTTTTTTCAGTTCAGACTCAAACCATTCATAATAAGGGAGATAGATACTTTCCCACTTCTCAAATGAGTGGTAAAAAGCCAATCCCGAATAGCATAGGATAAGAACTTCCTTATATGCTTCGGTTACCTCGAAGGTTACATCGATGACGGATTGAAGAGTACCCCAAAAACTTGAACTTTCTTTCGTTCTTTCTCTTATCTTATCGAATAGCTGTTGTAAAAGGTGTTCGGCGATGGCTGGTATTAATGCGTTTTTTGAGGAGAAGTATAGATAAAACGTTCCCTGGGCGATCCCTGCCCGCTTAACAATATCAGAAATGGAGGTTTTATCTAATCCTTTTGTGGCGATAATTTCAATGGAGGCTTCAATAATTCGCCGATATTTTTCCTCTTGTTTGCTATTCAACGTATCCACCTCAATCAATGACTGATTATCATTCATTTTTCTTCTTAACTAAATTCTACACCTACATACCCTGGTTCGTCAAGAGATTTTATAGGATACAATAAAAAAGGCTCGCTATCTTTATAATAGTGAGCCTTCCTGATTCAATAAGGACAGAGTTACGTTTGCTGTACAATAAAGTCTGATGTAATCTCAATTCCTTCGTCTTTTAGGTGAGTGATAATAGCTTGCGCTAATCTTGGCGCATCTGGATGATCACCATGAATGCAAACTGTTTCCGCTTTTAGAGAAGTATCCTTACCATCATAGGTAATGACTTTTCCTTCTTTTATCATTCGCACTACACGGCGTGCCCGCTCGTCCAAATCTGTATAATCGGTACCTTTGCGTGTCATAACAATACTACCTGACTCATCGTGTTCACGGTCCGCATATACTTCAAATACGATCGTGAAGCCCTGTTCCTGACCGAGGCGCGCCAGGGCTGAGTTGTTTAACGCGAACAGCGGTAGGTGTTTATCGATTTTTTCGACTGCATTAAGAACCGCCTGGGCTAGGTCATCGTTTTCCATAGCCATCATATACATAGCGCCATGTGGCTTAATATGCGACAATTTCATATCGTATGCATGAAGAAACGCCTGAAGCGCTCCAGCCTGGTACAGAATATAATTTTCCACTTCTTCGGCTGTTGCGGTCATTCGACGTCGTCCGAAGCCCATCAAATCAGGGAAACCCGGGTGAGCTCCAACGTTAATATTATATTGTTTCGCAAGTTCCACTGTGCGACGCATGACCAGCGGATCACCGGCATGATAGCCGCAGGCAACGTTAATCGTGCTGACATATTTCATCATTTCTTCATCATTGCCTAACTCGTACATTCCGAAGCTTTCGCCCATATCGCAATTGATGTCAATCTTCACGTCCGTCACGCTCCTCTGCAAATTTTTTATAACAGTCAGAACTGCAAATTATATGCCATATAAAGTGTATGAGAAAGCGTACAAGTTAGTATATATGTTTTCGATAATGAAATTAGATTTTCAAAAATGAAATTTATAAAGGGCAGAAAGAAAACGTGTCCAATCGATACAAGCTTTACCTTTGCAAAATGTATCCCTGCAGAGTAAGATAAGGTTCCTGATAATTTTTTGCATGCTTTAGCGGTGGGTTATCCGTCTATAGGGAAGAAAGAATAAATAGAAGAGGTGACCATCATGAAAAAACGTACAATGAAAACGTTTATTGCCGGAATATGTACAGGTGTAGCATTGATGAGCGCAGTAGGCTTTTCTTATGCCGCATTGACAAAAATAGATGTAAGCATGAAACCTGTGTCATTTACAATGGAAGGCAAAGAAATTAAGCCAAGTGATAAAGAATATCAATATTTTAATGGAAAACAGTATGTTCCAGCTTCGTTCATCCATCAGGATACGACCTACGTACCGTTGCGTTTTATTGCCGAGCGAATTGGACTTCAGGTCGGATATGATGCGGCCAGCAACACTATCTCTCTAAAGGAGAAGAATATGGCAGAAAAAGAAGTGAAATTCGATGTGCTCTATCCTTTGCAGGATGAGCAGACAGTTATTGCTCCTCGTGTCCAACAATGGTTTGACAGTCATAGGAAGCAAGAGTTTACAGGTATCATGAAAGAAGAAGACGGCCTGTATGCAGCAGTCACCCGCGGCCAGAAGCCAAATGGCGGTTATGGCGTGGAAGTAGTCAGCGTGACGGAACGTGCGAACGAAGTCGTTGTAAAAGTAAAGCATATTAATCCGCAACCGGGAAAAGTGTATATACAGGTTATTACGTATCCGGCTACACTAATCAAAATCCCGCCCACTGATAAAGAAGTTCATTTTGAGACAGTTAACTAATATGAAGAATGCAAGCATTGAAAAAGGAGCAGCCCTCGGGTCGCTCCTTTTTTGTTCGTTATGCTTCCCATATCTCTGGTTCGGTTTCGCCATCGAAATATTCAATACGATCCGGCGTAATTTCAAGGATGACATAATTAGGATCATCCGAGCTTTCAAACCAACGTTTGAAATACTTTTCGTTCCACACTTTTTTTCGCAAGCTATCGTCTTTCGTCACTTTGCCTGTGCCGCTGATTTGTAGAATTTCGGAGGACCAGGTTCCGTCAAAGCCAATAATAATGTGCACGTTCGGATTTTTTTCTAGTTCTTCAATTTTATGTGTCTTGCGGCTAGTCGCAAGATAAATCGTCAGGCCTTCATGAAACAGAACCATATAACGGACATGCGGCTTATTATCCTCTACGGTTGCGAACGAACATACTTCATTTTTATCCATCACGGCAGAGATTTTCTGTTCTAATTGGCTTTTATCCATTTAAGCATCTCCTTTCTGAATGGCGTGTTCCCATTCTAGGTTTCCCTGTTGAAGAGGAGATGAAACACAGAGTCTGCAAGGATTATTCTATACATCTCGGCTTGAGAAGCGGCGGATCGAGAGCCAGAGAGCGGCAACACCGTATAAAGCAGCATATACGAGCATAGCGTTACTCGGCATTGATAAGCTTCCGAATAGCCCCTGTGTAGCAAAGGACATCGGATCCCCTGCTGTATCGAATAAATACACGGTCATTTTGCGAAATAGTGAGTCCAGGGGGAACAGCAGGCTGGAGATGACACCAATATTGATCAGTGCCGTCTTATTCATCAGAACACCAAGCTGTTCTACAAACCCGCCAATAAAACTAATTCCGTACAGAACGATAAGAATAATACCGCCGTTTACTGTTGTCGTTATACTGCTAAAAAGCAAGGCTACAGCGATGAGCAGAAGAGGTGGTAATATAAATACCGCAAGTGCTTGTAGAACCTGAACGGCAGTTACTTCGAAACGAAGAAATTCTCCGCCCAACCATTGATTAATGACCAGTACGCCAAGAAATAGACAAATGGCATAGAGAATCAGCAGGGAGCCAAGACCTGCAAATTTACCAAGAACGATCGTACGCCGATGTAGCGGGCGTGCTAATAATGTATCAATCTGGTGGCTTTCGATTTCACCGGCAATGCTTCCGACGCTGCTTAAGATGGCTAGCAGTGCTGTGACGAAAGCCGCAAAGTAGAGACCGACACTGAGAATTTGTGTCGCAAAAAACGTTTGTGCTAAAAAGAAATCGGTTGAAGCTGCTTGTCCGCCTACGCTCTCTGTAGCCTCCTGAGCTGCGATATAGGTAGCGATCGCGTAAAAAAGCAGGAAAGCAAAAGACATGAAAAGAGTAATATGAAAAATGCGCTTGGACAGTATTTCACGCCATGTAAGTTTAGCGATGGTCCACATGAGAATGCTGTGCCTCCTCTCGGTTAACCCAATACATAAATACGTCTTCGAGTTTGGGAATACGCGGGACAACGCGATACAAGGAAATTCCCAGTTCGCTTAGACGACGTACAAGAATAGCGATATCGTCTTCTTCGGTAAGTGTGATAAGCCAGTGCGTTTTTTCTCCTTCCTGTTGAAGCAACTCGACCTCTGTAACTATGGTGTTAAGACTTTTCCATAGTCCGTCGGGAACAGGGGAGAGGGTGATTTCTGCCTGGGGGTTAACCCCTGAAAGGCTGCGCCATTCTCCCTGGACAACCAAATCGCTTCGATGGATGATAGCGATGTGATCGCATACTGTCTCCACTTCACTGAGTAGATGGCTATTGAGAAATATTGTTTTTCCTTCGTCCCGCAACTCTGCCATCAATTCACGTACTTCGCGTCTTCCGATCGGATCGAGTGCAGAAGTAGGTTCATCAAGAAAGACGATTTCAGGATCGGAAAGAAGGGCGCATGCTAGTCCGATACGCTGCTGCATTCCTTTAGAATAACCACGGATCTTCTCGTTGCCGCGTCCGGAAAGGCCCACACGTTCAAGCAGGGAAGCGATGCGGTTTTTGCGTTCGCTACGCGGAATTTTGCATAAATCTGCATGCGACTCAAGCAATTGCTGTCCTGTTAGCCAATCAGGATAGCGGAAAAGCTCAGGAAGATAGCCGACTTTTTGTCTGGACTCCACACTTCCGATCGGATGTCCTAGAATATGTCCACTGCCTCCTGTAGGAACCAACAAACCGAGCAGCGTTCGAACGAATGTGCTTTTACCGGCGCCATTCGGACCGAGAAAGCCGAAGACGACGCCTTTTGGTACGGAGAGTGTGATGTTGCGGCATCCTGCTTTGCCGTCGTATTGTTTTGTAAGCTGGTGTGTTTCGATTACGTATTCGTTCATTGTGCGTCCTCCTACATAACGCAAAGAGAGCCCCTCCCATGCAGGGGAGCCGCTCTTTGTCTTTCCTCTATTTTATCTGATTAGCGAGTGCGATAAGGTCGTCGGTATTCTTCTTGGTTTTGCTGTCATATGCTACGAGGTGATGTATTTTCCCATCTTTCTGCCAGACGAGGAACGTCTGATGTTCCGTTTCGTAAGCGAATCCTTTCACGCCCTGTATTGTTATTTCGCGTACTTTATTTTTGTCATCCGCTACATACGGAATCGGCAGGGTACGTTGCCAATCTTCGATGCCTGCAAGCTGCTGCTTCACATTCTGCGGGATGAACGGCAGCGAGAGAACTGTCTGACGGACTTCATTTAAATCCACGCTTTCTGGAACCTGGATTTCAGGTGTTCCTGTTACTGTATAGAAGATTTGAGCAGAAGAACGTTCGGCCTCGCTGGTTTCAGCTGTAAACTGATAATGCTTCGTATCCGGAACTTTGATGGAGAACGGTTTATTGTTCAAATTCTCATCGAAGCGAGTTTCAGCTTTGACTTGTTTCAATAATGCATTCGCTTTATCGGTATCAAGCTGGGCATGTATCGTAAACGCAGGAGAGATATTAACGTCTTCAAAACGATAGTTTTCCGGTATCGAAGGAACCTGATAGCCGGCTTTTTGTGCTTCTTCTGCTGTTCGGAAGTGTTGGGGCTCTTGATTTGAAGCTTTGTCCTCTACCCATACTTTACCGATGCCCTTGATTTCTTTCATCCCGTCTTCTCCGTTAGCAAGCCAGCTCTCAATCTCCTGCAAATCCGATTGAGTAAGCTTGACCATCTCTACTTGTTCGACGCGGAAGATAGATAGGAAGCTATTGGCTGCTGCCTGTACCTGTGGAATGGCGAGTGAGCCGAGTAGAACGGCTGCCGCGGCTGTGCCTGTTATCCATTTTTTATAAGGTTTTTTCATTGTCTTCCCTGCTTTCTTATTAATTAATATGGTGTCATCCGTATGCAATCGTTGCTCGAATCGTTTCCATGCTGCTTCTGTATTGATCTCTGCATCTGTCAAGGGGGATTCCGGCAAGGATTCCGCGAGTGCGAGCTCGGTCCATTGTTCCAGTTTTTTTGCCCCCTCCGTCCTTGCGCGACATTCCGCACAATGTTCGAGATGAGAGGCAAAGCTTTTTCTAGCTTCGCGATTTATTTCTCCATCCAGGTATGCTTGTAGAAATCCTTCATTAGGACATTTCATTCTTGATACCCCCTCAATTGTTTATACATGGTGCGGAATTTCGTTTTGGCGCGGGATAAGAGTGTTCCTACAGACGAACTTTCCACCTGAACCGCATGCGCCAGTTCCTTATAGTCGAAGCCGGAGTATTTCATCATCAGCAGCGTGCGATCTCTTTTGTCCATTTCGGTCAGTACCTTGCGTACTGCTTGTATATCTTCCTGCTTTAGCCAATTTTCTTCGGAAGAAGGGCTGTAGGCAGTATGTTCTTCGCTCGCTTTCTCATCACGGATTAGGCGACGGTTGGTAGAGCGCAGATAATTATAAGCGGCATGAATCGAAGCCTTTGATAGCCATGCCGGAATATTCTGGATTGCATTGCGGTCGGAATTATATAATTTCAGGAAAACTTCCTGAGCGATGTCCTCGGCGACCGATTTCTCCCGCACGATGCGTATGATTTGGCGAACTACATACGGATAGTACGTTTTGAAAAGTTCCTGAAAGTTATCTGCATGCGCCAAAGCATGGTTTTTCTCTTCAGTCAAAGCGATACGGACCTCCATTTCCTCTCCTCCTTTCTCAGCCATGCATATATTACGTTCGTAAAAGCGTGTCGGGATGTCCTTCTATTTATATAGACACCGCGCTCCAAAGTTTTGTGACAAAAAGAGAATATAAAGTTTATTTGTTTTTCATTTTAGTGAAACAGGGTAAGAATATAATGAAACGAAAAGTGAAATCAAGTAACAGGAGATGAGTAGAATGGATCAGGCTGTGAAAACACTAATCGACGGATTAAACGAAGATTTAGCAAATGAGTATGCATCAGTCATTATGTATACGTACAATGCGGCGACTGTTTCCGGCTTGAGTCGCCAGGTCTTGAAGCCTTTCTTCGAGCAGGAGGTTCCCGACGAGCTTGGACATGCGTCCTATCTTGCTGAGAAAATCTCCATGCTGGGTGGCATCCCTGTTGTAAAACCCGCACCTGTAGAGCAGCCAAAAGAGGTGAAAGCAATGCTGGAGCAAGCGCTTAAGGCCGAAACGGAGACCATTGAGCGTTATAAGCAACGTTTGGAACAAGCGGATGCTGTAGGCGAGATTGCACTGAAGGTACAGCTCGAGGACATGATTGCAGATGAGACGCGTCATAAGGAAGAATTGCAGCGTTTGCTTGAAGATCCACGTCTTTGTTAATCATTGGCCTTATGCTTATGACCCTTCTTATTAAGAAAGCACGGTTCACAGGAACCGTGCTTTTTATATGGTGTATAAGCTGGATACGATTCATAGCCTGTATTTTACCAGTATGATGTAGCGCATTGGAGACCTCCTTATAAAACAATATTAATGATATGATGGATACCTGAAGGGAGAGAGAAGGGAATCCATGGCCTCACGAAATGTTGATTTTACGGAAGGAAATATTATGCGACAGATGATCGCCTTTTCCTTACCTATTTTTTTGACCAATGTGCTTCAAACGTCATACCAGTTCATCGATAGTCTATGGGTAGGTAACTTGCTTGGTTCTGATGCCCTAGCTTCTGTATCGGTATCAGCGACCATTGTATTTACGATGCTTTCTTTTATCATCGGGATGAATGGGGCAACGCTGACGATTCTCGCACAGCGCAGAGGAGCGCGCGATGAAGACGGAATGAAGGAATCGCTGAATGCATTTGTAGTCGTATTTGCTTTGCTATCTGTAGGTATCGGTATTGTAGGCTATTTTCTATCGCCGTATATTTTAACGCTGATTCAAACACCTGCGGCTATTCACGAACTGGCTACACAGTATCTTCAGGTGAATTTTATAGGGATTGTATTCCTGTTCGGCTATAACTTCATTGGAACGGTGCTGAGGGCACTTGGAGATAGTCGAACCCCAATTCGCTTTGTATTTATAGCTGTCATCCTAAACGCTGTACTTGATCCGCTGTTTATCGCTTATTTCGATATGGGTGTAGTCGGTGCGGCGGTTGCGACGGTTCTGTCCCAGGGCTTCTCCTTTATATATGCGCTGATATATACGCAGCGGAAGGGGAAAATTCCATTCATGCGTCCGCATATTCCCTCAAAGATGTATGCGATAACGATTTTCAGGCTAGGGATTCCAGCTGGATTGCAGATGATGGTAATCTCAGGCGGAATGATGGCTATCATGAGTGTCGTTAATACATTCGGTGAAGATGTAGTTGCCGGTTTCGGAGCTTCACAGCGTATGGATAACTTGATTATGCTGCCGATTGTTACGCTTGGTTCTGCAATTAACAGCATGGCCGGCCAAAATATTGGGGCTGGTAAATGGGAGAGGGTTAGCGGCATTGCACGCAGCGGCATCACGCTCATTGTTGGTTTATCGCTTGCGATTGCGGTGCTGGTGTATATATCAGCGCCCTGGCTGCTCAGTTTGTTCGTCGATAATCCGAACTCAATTGCTTTCGGTACGATGTACCTTACTACAGTTTGCTTCTTTTACCCATTTCTTGGCATTAACTTTGTATTGAATGGCATTATTCGGGGAGCCGGAGGGATGATGCAGATTTTGATACTGAACTTCATCTCTTTCTGGGTGCTGCGTTATCCGCTGACTGCTTTGTTCTCCGAATGGATAGGGGATCAGGGAATCGCATATGGTATGGGGGCAAGCTTCATTATTAGTGCGCTATTTGCGGGGGCTTATTATCGCTTCGGTCGCTGGCGTGAAATCCGGGTGCTCCAGAGAAGATAAATGTAACCAAGGGTGTTGATTATTCAGTACGATCTAGAGTAGATAGCCACCACACCGTGCCCCAAACGGGCGTCGGTTCGTCTCCCGCATGGAAGCCATAGAGGGCCGCTTTTTGCCTTAGCCAGACGGGACAGCAAAACATCTGGGTAGACGCGAAGAGGGAGACAGTTGCTGTCCTCTTTCGCCTGGCCGGGGCATGCGCTCGGGAAGGGAGACGAAAGGCCTTGTTTGTGTCCCGTTGTGGTGGTCTTTTCCTCTCTGAACAATCAACACCTTAGTATCCATCTATGGATAATCAATGGGTGTGAAATGTAGTTAATTTGTCTTTTAACAAAACGGGTAAACTATAACGGGGTACAGGTTAGACGATTTAGGGAGAGGTTTCGCAAAAAAATACTTTACTTACTAAAAATAATAAAGTATAATTTGTTTAGTTGAAAGTGAATCAGCAAATAGTAAGGAGAGATTATAATGGCAAAAGTTCTGTATGTAACTGTAAACCCGAAACCAGTAGAGTTATCGTTCAGCCTGAGACTTGGTGAAAGCTTTCTGAAAGAATACAAACAACACAGCCCGAATGATACGATTGAGCATTTAGATCTGTACAAGGAAGATATTCCACTCATTGACGCTCTTGTTCTTGGCGCATGGGGTAAAGTCGCACAAAACGAAAATCTGAATGAGGAAGAGTCACGCGTTCTTGGACGTATGACAGAACTACTTGATCAGTTCATATCCGCAGATAAAATTGTTTTTGTAACTCCGATGTGGAATCTAAGCTACCCGCCGATGCTGAAAGCATATATTGACAATATTGTCATTGCCGGTAAAACATTTAAATATACTGAACAAGGTCCAATGGGACTGCTGTCAGGCAAACGTGTGATGCATATTCAGGGACGTGGCGGCGTTTATTCCGAAGGTCCGGCAACAGCCTTCGAATTTACAGATAAATATCTGCGCAGCATTATGGCCTTTATCGGCATTAATGATTATGAACATATTTTTGTGGAAGGTATTGCTGCGGCACCGGATAAAGCTGAAGAAATCTTTGCTGCTGCCGAAGAAAGAGCACAAAAAGCAGCAGTTGATTTTGCAAGGGACTATCAACGTGCATAATATAGACAAATTTGCGTTCATTGGAGTATAGACAATAAAAAAGCCGGATGGTACCATTTATTGAGAAGAAGCGTTCACTGACCTAAAGACACGGTTAGGGGCGCTTTTTTTCTCAATTCAAACTTCAAGGAGTTGTTGCCATGTGAAAACAGCAGGCAAACTTGCATCTTTGGCGCTGGCGTTGTCCGCTGCGTTTACGATAGGGATGTGGACTGGAGCGGGTAAAGCCGATGACTTTAAGGAGACCATCTCGGCCTATTTTTATCCTGTTACATATTATTTCGACGGGAAAAAGGATACAAGCGATTCGAAAACGTATAAAAACAACGGTACTTCTGTTCCAAAGTCCATTACATATGAAGGAACGACTTATGTCCCGTTACGTTATATAGGAGAAAAGCTTGGCAAACAGGTAGGATATGATCATAAAACACGCTCTGTTTGGCTTGGCCAAAAACCGAATCTAAGCGCGAGACAATCGCCACCTCCCACTAAAACGGGCAGCGTAATCGATAACTTTAAAGTCAGTATTGGCGATCGCTCGGATACTGTAAAGAATAAGCTTGGCACCGCCAAGGTTTCCTATACGGGGGCAAATCAGACTACATGGTGGGTGTATGACAAACAGTGGGTTGGATTCCGCGATGGACAAGTTATCGAACTGTTTTCAAGCGATCCTACAGCACAGTATGAAGGGGCCAAAGTTGGCATGATACGCAGTGAAGTGGAGAAAAAGCTGAAATATACAGCAAAACCGCAATGGGAGCTGTTTGGCGCAACATTCATTTTCCAGAACGACGGTTCGGAAAAAGTACTATATAAGTCCGGTGCACAGGCGGTTATCGCCTATTACGATACGCTTGATAATAAGAAATTGCTGGGACTGCGCATCGTTAATCCGAATGAGATCGTTCATAAGAAGTATTTTAGCTATACGTACCAATACGTAAGAAAACCGAACATTCCTTCCTATCCAACACAGGCAGCAACCGTCAATCAAAATGCTGCTAAGCAGGTGCTATGGCTTACCAATGTTGAGCGAGCCAAGAAAAAGGCGCCAGCACTTACATGGAGCGATCAGGCGGCTGCTTCCGCTTATAAGCATAGTAAAGATATGAATGATCATAAGTATTTCTCACATACGACCTATAGCGGCAAATCACCATTTGATTTGATGGCGGAGCAGAAAATCAAATATACGCTGGCCGCTGAAAATATTGCTATGGGTTATCCCGATCCGATCGAGGCTGTATTCGGCTGGATGAACAGTGCCGGTCACAGAAAGAGTATGCTTAATCCTGCGTTTAAAAAATTAGGCGTCGGGGTATACGGAACGTACTATACTCAGCATTTCTTCACTCCGTAAAAAGGCAACAATACTTTGACAAGATGAAGTAAGCAAAGTAAAATATCATGTGATTGCCTGAAAATTAAGAGTGGAAGGGACGAGCATTATGTGGACTTACATTACCCCAATCCTGACGCTGATTCTTGGATTGGTCGGCGGCTTCGCCATCGGTGTATGGTATCTGAAAAACCAGATGTCTAATATGCAGATGGATGAGAAGCAATTGCAACAAATCGCACGCTCGATGGGGATGAATCTGAACCAGAAGCAACTGAATCAAATGAGCCGGAGAATGCAAAGCGCGAAACCGGGCAAGAAGAAGAAATAATGCCAAGGGATATATCCCCTGTAATAAAAGCTGTGGACAGATTGACTGGACTCAGCTTTTTTGCTTACTTGCACATAAAAGAAAGCCGAACGATCGATTGAATCGTTCGGCTTTCTTCATTTACCTATGACTTCTCCAGCACCAGTTCCGGTACTAGAACTTTACTTTCCATTTTATGCTCGCGGTATTCCCAGCCTGTATAAGAGTCAATTACGTTTAACTGCTCATCCAGGTGGACAATCGCGACAAATGCATAATGGGTCTTGGTACGGTAGCGCAGGTCGATCCAGCGTACTTCGTGTCCAAACTCCCGCTTTTTCGTATATACATGCGGATAGCGGGTGAAAGAAAGGAATGCCTGCACTTTCTCATCCTGCTGCGCTCTTTCGATGACTTCATTATGCTCCTTCTTGTAGAAGGTGTCATGCCATATGATATGCTTGTTGCGTAATTCCCCTACATACGAAGCATCCGGAGTTTCTGCAACAATACCCCAGCGTGTCCAGCGAATTGTTGGAAGCAGAATATAATGGCCTTCTTCTCCCAAATCGGCTTTTACCATATTGACCAGTTTGTTGTATACTATCACTCGCTGGATGATGTACGTTATCATCACGGCGTAGACAGCACTAAATACATGGCCGGGGGCAAAGCCAGCGGCCCAGAATAAAAAGCCGATAATATGAATGCCCATAATAAATGGGTCAAAAATGTTAATCACATTAAGCGAAATCCATCGCTTCGAGAAGGGACGGGCCGCCTGTGTACCATACGAATTAAACAAGTCGATGGACACATGGACGACTACAGCGAGCAGTGTCCACAACAGCAAATGCAGGTAGGAGACACTAGGGAAGAAAGCGTAAATTCCTCCGCTGATAAGTGCTGTCCAGATAAGAATTGCCGGAATGGAGTGGGACCTTCCACGGTGATTACGGATGTACGTAGCATTGCCCCGAAACTTCAGCACCGTATCAAAGTCGGGAGCCTGAGAGCCAATTAGTGTGCCAAGTAGTACGGCACTGGCGAGTTCAGGATGAGCGGACACAGCCGGATCCAAATACGCAAGACCTGCAAGACCAAAACCCATAGCAATGTGGGTACCTGTATCCAAGAATGAATTCCTCCAATTCCTATAGTTGGCTGAAAAAGCCTTTTTTTTAATGCATTGCTTTACAGCGATATTAGCAAATAGTGCAATGCAAGTTGATATGATTTATTATAAAGGAAAACCTGTGAAATGTTTAGCTATTTTACATAATATCCGCTTTTTTTTATCAGATGTTCAAAGTTTTGCCCTAACTATTACAAAACGATAACAAAGTGAGGGATGAGCAATGCACAGCATTCAGGTGTTTGCCGAATATAAAGTGAAACCCGAGATGCGGGACGAGTACCTGCACAAAGTTAAAGACATAGCGACAGCCATGAACCATATCGGTGTTGATGATTTTATCGTACACGAAGGCGTAGATCAACCCGGATTGTTTGTCGAAATGTTTCATGTTCCGACAATAGAGGCCTATCGAAAAATAAAACGGAAACGATGTGAAGAAAAGGCAGCAATAGGAGAGTTTTGGCAGAGCATCAACGATTGCATTCAAGGCGGCACAGAAAAGTTACATATGTGGGCGTTCTCACCAATTGATATGAACGGGAGTGAAGAATAATTCATGGCAAGAAAGCAACAGGAGCAGCAGGATATCATCGGATCTTTTGCTATTGAAGCCTTTCAAAATGATTTGTTGTACTGGTTTGAGCGGCAGCAGCGGGACTTACCATGGCGGCAGAGCCGTGATGCATACCGGGTTTGGGTTTCGGAGATTATGCTCCAGCAGACCAGAGTAGATACTGTAATCCCATATTATGAACGATTTATGGAACGGTTCCCGACAGTCGAAAAGTTGGCTGATGCAGAATTGGAGGAGGTTTATAAATATTGGGAAGGATTAGGGTACTATTCTCGCGCCCGTAATTTGCATAGTGCAGTAAAAGAGGTGAAGGAAAGGTACGGTGGCACTGTGCCAGACACGCCGGAAGATGTACATGCACTGAAAGGTGTAGGTCCTTATACCGCGGGAGCGATTTTAAGCATTGCATACGGTCTGCCGGAGCCTGCGGTGGACGGCAACGTAATGCGTGTACTGTCACGTATTTTCCTTATCGAAGAAGATATTGCGAAAGTAAGCACGAGAAAAGTATTTGAGGCGGTTGTACGGCGCATTATCGCACATCGTAATCCTTCATTTTTTAATCAAGCATTAATGGAGTTAGGGGCACTTATTTGTATTCCGCGCTCTCCACGCTGCGGCTCCTGTCCGGTTGCCTCACACTGCCGCGCCCGCGAGCAAGGTATACAGGAAACGTTGCCTGTTAAGAAGAAGGCAAAACAAGGAAGAGTGGAAGAGCGAGGAGTGGCGCTCGTGCGGCGCGAAGACGGACGCTGGCTCATTCATAAGCGACCAGAGAGTGGACTTCTGGCTAATCTGTGGGAGTTTCCGAACGCGGAATGTCAGGAAGAGGCTGAAGCGAGGGAAAAGATTAGCGTGTATATGTACAGAACATTCGGTGTCAAATGCGTACCACAGGACTTAGTAATGGAACACAGTCACGTATTCTCACATTTACAGTGGAATCTGCACACCTATATGTGCGGCTATAAAGGAAAGGAAGAAGGACAAGGAGAGGCAGCAGCGAAAGCCCGAATGTTATGGGTTACCATAGATGAGATGGAGAATTATCCATTTTCGGTCTCTCATAAGAAAATCGTTGACGCACTGCGTGAAGGCTTCCAGCAGAGTTTGTTATAGCCAATCAGATAAGGCAGAGAGAAAGGAGAGGGTGGGAGTGGAGTACAAACGGAAAGAAGGCTTTCGTCTTGAATTTCCGGAAGGACTTCCGGGTACATTCAATATTGTTAAAGTCGGGGAACAATATGTGAGCAGCAAGCCGGGTGTGGTTATAATCCATGATATCAGCCTTCGAGGAGCTAAAGTGTCTACGCCGCTTGCTCTTCCGTTCCAGAAAGAACGTATGCAGATCGAACTGCACTTTGGCATTAATGCTCAGCCGTTTGCGGTGCGTGGTAGTATGGTATGGAAACGCCAGGAGGACTCCCGCTACTTTTATGGAGTCTTTTTCGATGAGGAGAGCTATTCAAGTGATGATTTGTTCGAAGAATTGAAGCATTATGCAAGGGAAAGAAATGAGCGAAAAAAAGAACAGTAGAAAAAAGAGGAGGCGCCTGTAGCATCTCCTCTTTTTCTTTTGAAGAGGTACTAGTCCCGATTGCCGAAAATACGTAAAAGATAGAGGAATAAATTGATGAAATCAAGATAGAGAATAAGCGCACCGATAATTGCCTCTTTTGTTTCCTCGCCTGTCCCTTCGTTTCCAATGATGTTCGCTTCTTTAATTCTTTGCATATCGTATGCGGTCAAGCCGGAGAATACGATAACACCCACGTAGGTAGTAATCCAGTATAGTGTGCTGCTATGAAGAAAAAAATTGACCAGTGTAGCGAGAATGAGGCCAATCAGCGCCATAAAAAGGATAGAACCCATTCGTGATAAATCCCGTTTTGTTACATAACCGTACACGGCTAATGTGCCAAACATACCTGCTGTAATAAGAAAGGTAAGTACGATAGAGCTTGATGTGTACAGAGCGAACAGAAGAGAAAAAGTGATGCCATTCAGCGCTGCATAAATGAAAAATAACAGCGTGGCACTTGTAACCGATAGCTTGTGCACGCGGGCTGACAGGTAAAATACCATGATCAGCTCTGCGATGAGAATTCCAAAGAATGCGTAAGGGTGTTCACTGAAATAAGTTAGTACATTCTCGTTGCGGCTAAGCAGGTACGCTACGACCGCTGTCATCAGTAATCCAACAAACATCCAGGAGAATACACGTTGTATATACCGCCTCTGCTCGGCAGCAACTGCTGCGATATTCATGCATATCCGCCTCCTTTTATCATCTTATACCCTTACGTTTCCCAAAATGGAAGATTGCAAAAAACAAAAATGTAAGAAAGCCGACTTTCTATGGAAAGCCGGCTTCATCTAGACGTTTATTTGTCCATTACTTCGCTTCGTTAAAGCGCTTGTTTACTGCATCCCAGTTTACAGTGTTCCACCAAGCGGAGATGTAATCCGGGCGCTTGTTTTGATATTTCAAGTAGTAAGCATGCTCCCATACATCCAGGCCGAGAACTGGAGTTTTACCTTCCATTAACGGGTTGTCTTGGTTCGGTGTGCTGGTGATTGCCAGTTTGCCGTTTTCAACGATAACCCAAGCCCAACCGCTTCCGAAACGAGTAGCAGCTGCTTTTGCAAATTCTTCTTTCAGCTTATCGAAGCTGCCGAATGCTTCATTAATAGCAGCCGCGATATCGCCTGTCGGCTCTCCGCCACCATTAGGGCTCATGATTTCCCAGAACAGGCTGTGGTTGTAGTGACCACCGCCGTTGTTACGTACGGCTGTACGGATGTTTTCCGGTACGCTATTGATGTTACGCATTAAGTCTTCAATGCTTTTGCCAGCTAGATCTGCTTGGCCTTCAAGTGCTGCGTTCAAGTTGTTTACGTATGTTGCATGGTGTCTGTCATGATGGATTTCCATCGTTTGTGCATCGATGTGCGGTTCGAGCGCATCGAAAGAATAAGGTAGAGCTGGTAATTCAAATTTTGCCATAATGTAACTCCTCCTTTATGGTTGTACACGGATATACTTCCAAAATTAATTATATCTTACTGAGAGCATAATTCAATACAAAACAGATAAAAAAGTATAGTAATTAGGTTTTCCAGGAGTATTGTTGCTGAATTATCAATCATAGATAATACGAGAGCTATGATCCCAGGCTCCCTCATCGCTTGGTACGCCGCCTCGTTTCTCTACTTCTTCGATAATTTTATGATGGTAGCTTATACCCTGAGTATTTAAGAAAGGTGCCATTTCGCTCATCATATCATGATGGTATAACAATTCCTTCATCTCCCACTCTGCTATCGGCATATCGCTCAATTCGTCTAGCTTACGACCTACATACATATGTATCCTTCACCCCCTTTCCTCCGATTGTATTACTTGAAAAACGAGCGAGGTGTGTGTCAAGCGTTGCCTGCAAGCTTTTCTTACTTTTACCGCAATACATGGTTTTTAAACGCATATGCAAAAAGAGGGGAAACAGCATTTAAGCTACGTGAGCAAATATATCTTGTCATAAAAAATACACAAAATTAGGAAAATAAAAAAAGGATTACTTTGGAAAAAAATGAATATAAATAGTAGATAAAACTAAAAAGGAAGGGGCAATCAGTTATGTATCCTCTTGAAGAAGTGTTGACTTGGGAAGCGGAAATGGACGATAGCCTGCAGCAGGAGCGCCAGATTCTCGCCGCGTACCAGTGGATGAAAATGGATTTGACTGACCGTCGCGCCGTCCTTCTTCAGGAAGATACCATCGATGCTTTTTCCCTTGACACTGTAGACCAGGCAATTCTCCGAGTAGAAGAACTTATTTCGGAGCGGAGCGTTATTATCGGAGAGAAAGAAAAAGCTGTTCAGACGATGTATCAGCAGTGGAAACAATTGCTAAAAGGCTGATAATAATGCTGGAAACCTGCTTGATTCGGGCAGGTTTTTCTTTTTCTGCACGTTTCGTTTTCTGATTAATAGCGACATTTACCATTGGGTAGTGTAAAATAAAAAGTAGACGAAAAGCAGGGAGGACGTTGGCGTGTTAATACGGTCGTTTCGTTTGGGAGATTATGTACACATCACACGCATCTGGCAGGAAACAGGATTGGAACAGACAGAAACAGAGACGCTCGACGCACTGGCTAAACAATTGGCCTGGGATAGCGATCTCGTTATGATTGCAGAGCATGAGGGAGAAGTAGCCGGAGTTATCGTAGGAACTATTGATGGAACACGCGGTTACTTTTACCGGTTGGCAGTTAATCCGGGGCTGCAGGGCATGGGCATCGGTCGCAAGCTGGTGGAAGCGCTTGAGAAGCGTTTTAAAGAAAGAGGCGTCACGAGAGTATTTATTATGGTAAATCAAGATAATAAGAAGGTCCTTCCTTTCTATAGCTTGCTTGGATATGAAGTGAAGGAATATATTACATTATCTAAGAAGTTAACACCTAATACGGATACAGAATAAGAGGCGCTTGCTTCTTTTGCGCTAAAAAGGGGAAAATAAGCGTGAAGGAGTGTTCGTATACATTATATGAGAAGGAAGGAGAGCGTGATGACGTCACCCGGAACCCCGCTTCGCATCGAAAGTTATAAGCATGATCAATCGTTTCACCGCTCATGGGACAAAACGCTGATGCTTCATTTGAGTGATGCGGTTCTCATTGGCGGAAACGATAACGTCCGAGTTACCGAATCGGACGGACGGGAGTGGCGAACGCGCGAACCAGCGATATGTACGTTTGGCCGCGGACAGTGGTTTAATACGATTGCAATGATTCGAACAGATGGAGTTTATTACTACTGCAATATCGGCTCGCCGTTTTCTTTGCGTAATGATTTGGTCACGTACATAGACTACGACCTTGATGTGAAGGTCTATCCGGATATGAGTTATACCATCCTGGATAAAGAAGAGTTCGCGCTGCATAGCCGGCGAATGCAATATCCTCAAGATGTAATCGATATGGTGTATAAGGGAGTACAGGAAGTCGTCACCTGGATTCAAGAGAGAAGAGGACCCTTCCATCCCGGTTTTGTCGATCGTTGGTACGAGCGGTATCTGCATTTACGAAATCCATGAGACTCCTTTTCGTGATGAAAGGGAGTTTTTTATTCAGCCGCAAGAGGCATAGAAAGGGGCTGAGCGATTGGGCAGCATACGGAGATATCTTATCTTTGTTAAGCCGTATTGGAAGAAGATTGCTCTGACGATCGTTATAGGTATTTTCAAGTTCGGTATTCCGTTGATTATGCCGTTGTTGTTGAAGTATGTGGTGGACGATATTCTGTTGGAATCGAACGCAACAGCGGACGAGAAGATACAAAGCTTGCTGTATATGATGGGCGGTGTTCTTCTTTTGTTTACAGTCGTACGCTGGCCTATTGAGTATTGGCGGCAGTACCTGGCCCAATCAGTGTCTAATACCGTACTGTATGATATACGAAACCGGGCTTTCGACCACATCCAAAGGCTATCGCTTCGTTATTTTCATAATCATCGCGCAGGAGAAGTTATTTCGCGTGTCATCAATGATGTCGAACAGACGAAGAGTTTTGTAGACACTGGATTGATGAATGTATGGCTTGATTTGGTAACACTTTTGATTGCGCTCGGTATTATGTTTTCGATGGATGGATGGCTGACGCTTGTGTCCATCTGTATGTTCCCTTTATACGGATTCTCGGTGAAATACTTCTATTCTAGGCTACGCCATCTGACACGGGTACGTTCCCAAGCGCTGGCGACACTTCAGGCGCACCTTCATGAGCGTGTACAGGGTGTCCCCGTTATCAAAAGCTTTGCGCTTGAAGAACACGAACAAGGACAGTTTGATGAGCGTAATAAGAATTTTCTGTCACGTGCGCTAGAGCATACGAGCTGGAACGCTAAAACATTCGCCGCGGTTAATACGATTACGGATGTGGCACCACTGTTGGTGATTGCGGTGGCCGGTTATCAGGTTATCCAGGGAAGCTTGTCGGTTGGTTCGCTGGTCGCATTCTATGCATACCTAGATCGGTTGTATGCACCTCTGCGTCGTCTGGTCAATTCATCTACTACGCTTACGCAGGCGTTCGCCTCGATGGATCGTGTATTCGAGTTTATGGATGAGAAATACGATGTTAACGACAAGCCGGGTGCACACGAATTGCCGCCGATCGCAGGTCGTGTCACATTCGAAGGGGTGCATTTCCGTTATCTCACCGAGGGAGAAGATGTATTGAAAGGAATTACACTTACTGTCGAACCAGGTAAAACAGTGGCGCTCGTCGGGGCTAGTGGCGGTGGGAAATCTTCTTTAATCAGTCTAATCCCGCGCTTCTATGATGTACGCGAGGGTAGCATCTGTATTGATGGGTACGATGTGCGTGATGTAACGATGAGAAGCTTGCGTAGTCAGATTGGGATGGTACTTCAGGATAATATTCTGTTTAGTGATTCCATTAGAGAAAATATCCTTATGGGAAACCCGGAAGCGAGTCAGGAAGAAGTAATCGAAGCGGCAAAAGCGGCCAATGCCCACGATTTCATTATGGAATTGACAAATGGCTATGATACGGAAATCGGAGAGCGGGGAGTAAAACTATCTGGTGGACAGAAACAGCGGATTGCCATTGCTCGCGTATTCCTGAAAAATCCCAGCATTCTGATACTTGATGAGGCAACATCGGCGCTTGATTTAGAATCTGAGCATTTAATTCAGCAGTCGCTTGAGCGACTCGCGCATAATCGGACGACATTTATCGTCGCGCATCGTCTTTCCACCATTACGCATGCGGATAAAATCGTGCTAATTGAAGATGGCCGGATTAAAGAAGAAGGTACACATCATGAGCTGATGAATAGGCATGGGGCATACTATAAGCTGTTTACTGTACAAAATTTGGATGACACAGAATTGACGGAAACCGAACTTAATAGATGAAGTTAAAACCGCCGCGAAAATGCTGGCGGAACTATTAGTATGTAGGATAAAAAGGAACAGTATTTGAAGCACTGTTCCTTTTTTATATCTGACTTGGTGAATCAACATGGTCTTGTGGTAGTAGATAAGATGCTGTATATTGATTAATTTGCGGAGGCTGTGTTCTCTTCGTAAATTGCTTCCCATCCAGCTGGTGTCACAAAGATACGAATGCATTTGATTTTGCGATCTTCGCACAATGTGAACCAGTGACGGGTATAGGCAGGTACAGAAATCAGATCACCCGGCTCCATTACGACATCGAAATAGCGTCCGTCGTTTCCTTTTAAAGTGAAGATGCCATGTCCGTCTACGCAGAAGCGAACTTCATCATCCGTATGATGATGCTCTTCCTTGAATTTATCGAGCAATGCATCGAGATTTGGCGTAGCATCGGACAATACGATAATATCTTCAGTCTCATAACCGCGGCGTGCGCTTAGTTCGTCGATTTCGGTACGGAAGGAGTCGATGATTTGCTGTTTTTCTGCATCAGACAGAGAATAGTTTTCTTTTAGATTGCCCTCAAGTCGTTCAACACCCCATTTTTCATATATAACATCTTGACTATTTAAGAAATCTTTTACCTCGTTTCCTTTCACAATTTGTTTTTTTGTATCCAAAAAAGTAATGTAAGCCATTTTATTTTCCCTCTCTTTCGAATATTCGTTCTATATTTATGGTAATTATAGCTGTCCTGCAGCTCGATATGTGAGTGTTTGTTGCTGTCCTGCAATATGTCCGGCAAATTGTTGAACTTGCAGCCATTGCAGGTGATATCCAAACAGGAATTCAAATGCTTCAAGATGGCGCTTTGCTTCAAAGTTGTTACGGCCCCATGCATAAATACCATGATTACGGATTAATACGCCAGGGATACGAGGGTCTAGTACTTTCTCAACCGCTAGCGCCAGTCGGGGAATATCGGCGAAATTCTCGACAATGGGTATCCGGATTTCCGCGTTTTCTTCCCAGATGCCGAGACCTTTGATAAGTTCTTGATTGCGCAATGTTACATAACCCTGATTGCTGTATAATTCGGATACTATATTATTCGGAATGGTATGAACGTGAAACACGGCTCCTGTTTCCGGAATGTTACGGTAGATGGCTGTATGAATTTGTGTTTCTGCCGAAGGTTTCAGCGATGTTGCCTCGTATGGATTGCTGTTCTCGTCTACTACCAGATAGTCGTAAGGCGTGCAAACGGTTTTGTCCTTGCCGCTTGCCGTTACTGCAACAAGCAAAGGCTTGGAACTGATTTTAATAGACAGGTTACCGCTTGTGCCAGGGAACCAATCCCTGGCTGCAAACGCTAATTTCACCTGATCTAGTTGTTGAAAGACTTGTTGACGGACTTCATGAGTGTATGCGCTCATTGGGTTACCTCCGTTCGAGTGATAAAAGTAGCTAATGCTTCAATGCAATCATGGAAATTCGCAAAAGCCTGATAGTCAATACCAAGTTCTTCACATGTATCTGCGAGATAGTCACGGGCGATGACTGCATCGGCGATTTTTGCACCTTCAAGGTCGGTGATGCTATCACCGATAACGATTTTGAAATAACGGTTGCTATCGTAACCGCGGATAATAGTTGTTTTACACATTCCGCAGTCTACATCACAATGCTCATCACACGGACGAGGATAAATAATCTCAACATTCTCTCCGGAAAAGTCGCTTTGGTTGCAGTAAATCCTATTGATTTTCTCTGCGTATGGCGCAAGAATCGGATGGATGAAAAAATCAATACCATTGCTTGTTACAAGTAATTGAATATTCTGTTCGTGGCAGTAGTTGACAAAATCGCCGAACCCTTCACGAATACGGGCCCGATTCAATACAAAGTCGGTGACTTCTTTCCGGCGTATGCTTGGTATAAGCTGAAACAAGGCATATACGCCTGTACGCAGGCTTGTTTTTTTGGCGAAAATATCATCTACAATCGGTTTCCATTGTTCTTCAGGTACGAACGTACGCATGATGTCAATGATATTGTCTTTTTCGGTAATCGTGCCATCGAAGTCACAAAAGATAACGATTTGTTTACTCATATTATGCACCGCCCCATTTCTCAAGCGCCAGAGCCAGAGGCTTGCTTGTTTGTGCGCCTTTGGTAAGCGTTTGGCCCTTTACCACCGCATCAATGGCGGCACGGAATGCCCGTGCGCCGTCGGCAGCACCGTTCGGATGACCGTGTACTCCGCCGCCGGCATTTACAATAACATCTGTGCCGAAGTCTTGATACAGCTGGGTGACCAATCCTGGATGAATCCCGGCAGACGGCACTGGAAAAGCCGGCTTGTGTGCGCCGTTAGATACACGGGCATGCTCGGCAACCGTCAGTGCTTCTGTATGGTTCAAAGCTACTGAGCCGTACGGTGATGGATACAAAATCATATCTGCACCCGCCAGGCGCATCAGCTTGCCGAGCAAAAGCGGAGAGGAAATGCCATATTCATCCGCTGCGTAGAAAGCCCCTGCCATTGCTGGATGCGCCATCAATGGTACATTGATATCGGGATCGGCAGCCAGCCGGTGTAGAATATCGAAACCGTATGGCAGGACATTCAGCAGCAGGCAAGTAGCTCCTTGGTCAATTGCGTATTTTGCTTTGTCGACCAGTTGATGTACTGGGCCGGTCAAGTTGGCTGCGTATAGTACAGGTCGGCCAGATGCTTCGATGATACGGTTATAAGCACCGAGTCGTTCTGCCAACGGAGCTTTATCGTCTACGAAGAAAATTTCATCGTCTTTTACTAAATCTACGCCGCCTTCCACCTGCGCCGCAAATTGAGCTTCCAATTCATCCAGCGGAAGTCCAAGACAGGACTTAAAGATACTCATTAGCAGCGGTCGATCATGAACCCCGAGTCGTTCTCTGATGCCGGCAATACCAAACTTCGGTCCGGGAAACTGTGCAAGAAGGGAGGGAGGGACGTCAATGTCCACCAGCTTGATTTTTCCATCCATGGATAGCTTGCCGAATACCGTAGTGAGTAGTGAAGGAATATCTGGTGTGATATTTCCGACAGGGTACTGGATTGAGATGATGCCCTGTTGAAGGCCGTCTTTTTCTTCGGTAATAGTTACGTTACCGACTTTGCCCAGATACGGGGCCAGCATTTCCTGCCGGGCGAGCGGTAGGTCGGTCCAACTACCGACGGTCATACCTACGGCGATGCTCTCGGCTTTTTTATATAAATCTTTTGCTGTGGTTAGATAACTGACAGTAATAAATTCACTCATTGTCTCTTCATCCTTTCCTGGAAAACAAAAAAGCTCCCTTTCTGAAAGAAAGAGAGCGGTACGTTCACAAACAGGAACTTCACGATCTTATCTTTCAGAATGAAATAACCATTCTGCAGGAATTAGCACCTTTCTTTCCGTCGTATACGGTAAAAGCAGGTTGCCGGGCTTCATCGGGCCAGTCCCTCAGCCTTCTCGCGATAAGAAGAAATAAAATTGTCTGTGTTTAATGATAGTTTGGAATTGACAGTATGTCAATAGGTTTTATTCATCTTCACCTTGATGAGTATGAAATGTATGCACCAGTTTGCTTAAGCGTTCAAGCTGATTGGCGTATTCAAGAATTTCTGCTACGACTGGGAAGAGGTGACGCCATTGTCCATCATCTTCTTCCTGCGGTGTATTTTTTACTTCAGGATACAACGTTAAGAACTCATGTAATAGCCGGTTGTTCTCTTGCAAGATTTCCTCCGGAAGGTGCCAATCATCCCTTGTTTTCAGAATCCCGTTATAGGTCAGTAAAATATTTTTATGGTATTCCGTTAAGGCTTCCAGTTGGCTTTGAATTAGCGGGAAAAGATAGTGTCCGGGCTTGAATGAAGAATAGATATGGCGCTCAAAGGTACGCAGCATATCCATTTCTTTATATAGCACGGAAATCATCTGCTTAAAAAGCACTAGCTTTTTCTGGCTAGAGTAAGTGACTTTGCGTAGCTTTGTTATCTCTTCTGTATACAAATCATATAATTGTTCGATTGTCTTGAAGTTAGATTTGATTTTTTCTTTCTCTTCACGGAAGACTTTCTCTTCCATTTCATTATGGATAAGCGTACGCATAAGCACAGAGAATTTCTCTCCGGTTTTCGAAATCTCGTCAAATAGCTTTTGCTCATAACGTGGCGGGATAAATAAGGCATTAACTAATGCGGCCGAGAATACCCCGATAACGGTTAGCAGGAAACGGTTCCCTGCAAAGTATAAATAATTGCCGGTTGACGTCTCCATAACGGCGATAACCGTGACTAAGCTCAAGACAAGGCTGTTCTCCAATTTAAGACGAAGATTAATCATGATTACTAGCATAACGACTATACCGACGATTATCGGATCGGCACCGAGAAAATACGTTGCTGTTACACCCAGGGCGGCACCGATAAAGTTGGCTTCCATCTGTTCTCGCAGATGCTTAAGCGTACGGTACACTGTAGGCTGGATGCTCAGTGTCGCAGCAATTGCCGCAAAAAGCGGCGGCTGAAGATTAAACCAGTGACAGACAAGCAACGCTAGAATAAGGGCGATCCCTGTCTTTAAAATACGTGCTCCAACGCGCATAATTCCTCCAAACAGTACTATTGCTTACTGTATAATACCACGGTTCCCAGAAAAAGCAACAATAATAAAGCAGCCGTCTCTGGGAGGAAGACGGCTGCTGATATAGATGGTAATCACTCTGCAAATTTGGGAGCTGCAGGTGAAAATTATACGCGAAAAATTATTCTGTGGCGATAGATGGATCTGCCTGTTCCTTCATTGGCGATACCATTATGAAGTGCTGTTCGGCATTAGCCAGCAGCTCCTGAATATGAAGAGCTTTTTCAGGTTGACCACTTGCTTCGAGTTCAGTGATATATTCACCGAGCAGGTAAGCGATGTCTTCTTTTCCCTTGTTGTTTAGTGGCCCAAGCGTAACCTTTGCTGCTTTGGCAATCCGTCGTTTCATGGCTTCCTCGTCAAGTCCCATTTCCGGTTGGAGGCGTAAATATATGGTCCCTCCGGTCATGCCGGAACAAATCCATGGACCCGGATCGCCTAGTACAAGAGCACGGCCATTCGTCATATATTCAAAGGCAAAGCCTTTAATATTAGCACGTGCACCGATACCGCCCAATGTATCGTTTATCGGTTGCTGCAATTCGCCCCCGATAATAACGTCAGCTCCTGACAAACGGATACAGGCACGCGCATCCGCATTACCCTGTACGATATATAGACCCTTCTGAGCACCGTAGCAGAAGCTTTTACCCACGGATCCGTTAATGAACTCCCGGTGCGCATTTGGAGACTTCATAATTGTTACACGTCCCCCGAAACCGGTTTTTCCGACACCATCCTGCGCGCCACCGTGTACACGAATGGATACGCCTTCTGCATTGAAAGCCGCAAGTCCGTTGCCGGGTACACAGCCATTTTTGAATGTCAGCGAGACTTCTGGCAGTTTAACGTAGCTACCGTCCAGATGAGGTTTAACACGTGCGCCTGAGTAACGGCTACCCAGTACACGCTGATCGCCAAGCACATTGGTGAACGTCTCGTGAATCGGTGTATGCGGTGAAGAATAATTATCGTTAGCTTCATATCCTTCAGCCCCCACAGCTACAAGCACCTTCGATTCAACGTGAATGGGTTCGGCCAGCGGGAACGGTGCGCTTGTCAGAAGAGATGCCAAATCCATTTGTTCTTGTCCGCGTACCTGTACAAGCAAGTCGGAGCGCCCCACTGCATCCTGCATACGTTCAAATCCAAGCTCGCCGCTAATGCGTTTTACTTCCTCACCTAGCTGGGTGAATAGACGCTTGAGATTGTCTACTGCAATATCAAATACGCGAGGAACGAAGCGGCGGAGACCATGTTCTTTTGCTTCCTCGACCGATTCGATTTGTGTTGCGATACCTACATGACAGGTATCCAGGTGGCAACCGCGGCAAGTTGTACAGCCGACCGCCAGCATAGCAAGCGTACCGAAGCCGATCCGGTTGGCGCCGAGAAGGATCATTTTTACTACGTCATGCCCGCTCTTAACTCCGCCATCAGCCCATAGTTCTACTTTATCACGGAGCCCAGCTTCGATAAGGGCAGTATGCGCTGCTTTTACGCCAATCTCAACTGGAAGGCCGACATGTTGTAGTGCATGAACACGCGCTGCCCCTGTTCCGCCGTCAAATCCACTCAAGGTAATGAAGTCTGCGCCTGCCTTGGCAATACCGACGGCGATGGTACCAATATTCGGTACAATCGGTACTTTGACACACACTTTTGCTTCGCTATTAGCTGTTTTTAATTCAGTAATAATTTGAGCCAAATCCTCAATTGAATAAATATCATGGTTATTCGATGGAGAAATCAAATCGGAACCGAGCGTAGCATTCCGTGCTGCTGCGACTTTCGCTGTTACTTTCTTGCCGGGCAAGTGACCGCCTTCACCCGGCTTAGCACCCTGACCGATTTTAATCTCAAGTAAGTTCGATGAATTCGCTAATTCCACATTGACTCCGAAGCGACCGGAAGCAATTTGCTGTCCACGCGTTCTCGGATATTTGCCGAGCATATCCTTAATCTCGCCGCCCTCGCCATTAAAGCTCAGCATATTTAGTTGATCTGCCGCTTCGGCATAAGCGCGGAATGCAATCTCATTCTGTGAGCCGAATGACATGGATGAAATCATAAACGGTAGACTATGCTCGCCGATGGAGATATCTACTTGCTCCGGTGCGAGTGTTTTATCCGCTTTGGTTGTATCGAAGTCTGTTAAATGACGAATGGACAGCGGATTTTGCTGCTCTTGTTCTAGTAGTTTTTGTGCAAAATCGGCATAGGATAAGCTTCCTGAAGCCACTTCGCCAATAGATTTCCAGATGCGCGGCCACATATGGAAGATTTTTGCTGGACGGGCCTTCTCATCGGTAAATTCTTCATACCGTTTCTTGCTATCTGCTTCGAGATCGGTAAATGACGTACCGGCCTTGTTACTGCCGCAGAAATTGACGATATCGAGTACTTCAGCTACTTCTTCTCGTAGACCGATGGAGGAGAAGAGCCTTGCATACCCACGGAGTTCATGGATACCAATGGTGGAGATGACTTTCTCGAGCCCTTTATTTAGTGCACCGAACAGGTTTTCCACGGAAGATACTCCTTCCTTGGAGAAAGCAGTCGCAAATAATAGATATGGTGCTACTGCATCTGCGCCCAATCCAAAAGCAATGGCTAAATCATGCAGATTACGGATCGAACCGGAGCGGATAACAATACTTGTCTGGCGCCGCAGATTGCCGTTCCCTCTTGTTCCTGCCCTTTTTAGTGCGCGGTCTACTTTGGAAATAATCAGGTGTGGATCGATCCAGTATCGACTCTCCTGATGAACTGAACTGTCATCAAATAGAAGGATACGTGCGCCATTGGTTACAGCATCAACCGTACTTTGTGCAATGCGATTAAGCGCAGCAGGCAGCGATTCTTCATCTGTAAAATATACGGGTAGAACATGTGCGTCCGAGCCAAAATGCTCCATTAACTGCTCAAGTGATACAGTATTCAATTTGCTGACTACATCTTGCAAACTTTTGCCTTCTACCAGCAGTGGAGACGGGAGTTCGAGCGATGGAGTCAGATGGCCCGATTGCGGGAAGAGCTCCGGACGGCCACCTAATACGACACGGGTAGAGAAGTGTTCCATCTCGCGTTCTCGGTCAATCGCTGGATTGGTGACAACCGCAACGCTCTCTTTAATAAAATCGGCAATATTTTGTCGTGCGTCTGCAATAGCGGCCAACGGAGCATCATGTCCAAGAGAACGGATCGGTTCGGCGCCGTTGACGGACATTTGCTCAGCTAACTGTATGTGCTCGCGTTCCCAACCATACGCGGCATATTGCTGATTGTTCAACGCTTCGACATCTTCGTATGGAGTTTGTGCAGCATTTATTTCCGTGAAGTGAAGTTGGCTTCGGAAGCCAGTGAAATCGGCTCGGTTGCTGGAGCGTTCTAATACAAGATTTTGCAATTCATGATGCAGAATAATGGTTATTGGCTGCCCGGGCCTTAACTGCACTCCTACCTTTTCACCGGGGGCGAGTGCTTTCGGTTCGCTTACCATCTCATATACCGGTATTACGCCTTGTTCAGAGGAGAAATATAGCGAGGTTTCGCTTTCAACCATCCATACTGGACGCAGGCCAAGTGCGTCCACGCTAAATATGCACTCATTGGCATAGCGAGAAACGATACCTGCTGGCCCCTGTGCATAGTGGCCCCATGTTTGACGGTAGTATACATATAAGTCCTGCAATTCAGGTCGCAGGTTTTTCATCTCATTAATAATCGGAGGGAAGACCATCTCTAATGCTTCGAATAGGGACATGCCATAGCGGTGGATAAGTGTTTCGATTGACCTGTTCATATTCTGGGAATCGCTTCCGCCATCCACTAAGTCGACATTGAGCATGTCGCCTTCGTCTTCTAGCTTGCGGATAGTATTAATCTCCCCGTTATGCCCGATAATCGTAAAAGGCTGCACGCGGAAGAAATTAGACAGCGTGTTAGTGGAATAGCGGTTGTGTCCGATTGTAGCGGATGAAGCGAATGCCTCTTCCTGGATGTCCTGAAAATACTCAGGAAGAATGTTCGCGGCTCCCATGACCTTATATGAAGCCGAGTGATTGCTCAGAGAGGCGACATGAACATGATGCTTCTTCTCGATAGCGATCAAAAGCTCAAACAAAACATTTTCAATGACATCTGTTCCGTCATACTTACAAGCGAGCTGCCAGAATACAGGTTCATCTGCTCGGCCATTCTTGCCAAGGACTTCGCTGTTAACCGCATTTTTCTGCTCTAGCTCGATGGAAAGCTCTACCTGTGAGAACATGTGTCGGATGTCTTTCATGACACTTTCGACTTCTTGCCCTCGAGTTGGAATGAAAATGTGCGCGACAGCGAAAGAAGGGGAATGCGCCAATTCAGCTGGCTTCCCAGCATCTGCTAGCTTCTTGGTCCAAAGATCGCGTGGAATGTCGCTTAGGATACCGCATCCATCGCCTTCGCCATCAATGAAGCCAGAACGGTGCTCCATTTTCACTAGACCATCGATAATTTTAGATATGTTATCACGATGGGGCTTTCCGTTTTTCTCGATGATGGCTATAATGCCACAGCTATCGTGTTCTTCTGCCAGGTGATTGCGGAAATTACTGAAATCTGCTCTCTTCATTGTCTCGGTCAGCTGGACTGACCTTCACCTCCTAATAGACGGTAGTCTCTCACACGAAAAGCGATGGCCGTTCTCTTTGTATAGGCCGGGTTTCCGTACGAAAATGAACATATGATGTTCATTCTGTGAACAGTTCGATAAGAAAAACAAAACAGAACTGTCGGAAAAGTAAGTATAGAATATCATGAATCGCTTTTCCCTACAATAAAAAATGATTAATTATTCAGATGAAAGCGTTTTTATTTACTAAGGATAAACAATTGTAACAATTTAGAATATATAAGTTAATAACGTTAAAACGAATGATTTTATTATTTTTTAATATAATGTTCGGATGCTAATGTGCATTTTCTGTGATTTTATAAAAATAAGGTAGAACTTCCATAGATGTTATATTAGGTGACAAACATATTGAAATCTGTTAACATTTGCTTATATAAAAGAGGGTGCAATAATGAATTGCACCCTCTATGCGAAAATAAGTTGTATATTTATTAGTTTTTATGCATTTTAATAAATGATTTTCTTGCTGCTTCAATGGTGTAAATAACATCTTCCTCTGTATGAGCTGTAGTAATGAACCAGGCTTCATATTTGGAAGGAGCAAGACATACCCCTTCTTCCAAAATAGCGCGGAAGAAGCGAGCGAATTGTTCGCTGTCGGCAGTATTAGCGTCATCATAGTTTTTTACCGGCTGATCGGTAAAGTACATGGCTAATGCACCGACTACACGATTAATGGTAACAGGAACGCCTGCTTCATCTGCTGCTTGCTTAAGCCCGTCGCCAAGCAATTTGCCCAATCTATGCATTTCTTCATAAACCCCTGGCTGTTCCAGTACTTCCAGGCATGCGATACCCGCTTGCATGGATAATGGATTTCCAGCATGTGTTCCGGCTTGATATGCTGGTCCGAGAGGCGCTACTTTCTCCATAATGCTCTTGCGTCCGCCATATGCGCCGATTGGAAGACCTCCGCCTATGATTTTGCCGAGTGCTGTCAAATCCGGTTCGATACCGAGGAGGTTTTGGGCTCCACCGTATGTAAAACGGAAGCCTGTAATGACTTCATCATAAATAACCAATGCTCCGGCCTCGTGGGTAATGCGGTTGACTTCTTCCAGAAAACCTTCTTCCGGCGCAACAATACCGAAGTTACCTACAATCGGTTCCACCAGTACACCGGCTACTTGATCCCCCCATTTTTCCATTGCCTGAGCGAATGCGTCGATATCGTTGTACGGTACAGTGATGACCTCGTCGGCGATTGATTGCGGGATACCTGCGCTGTCCGGAATTCCGAGAGTGGAAGGGCCTGAGCCTGCGGCAACAAGGACAAGGTCAGAGTGGCCGTGGTAGCAACCGGCGAACTTCATGATTTTGTTCCGGCCTGTATAAGCGCGTGCGACACGGATGGTACTCATAACGGCTTCCGTGCCGGAGTTATTAAAGCGGATTTTTTCCATGGAAGGGATCGCTTCGCGAATTTTGCGGGCGAATACTGTTTCCCATGGTGTTGGCGTACCGTATAATACGCCGTTTTTCGCTGCGTTGATGATAGCTTCGGTGATGTGAGGATGCGCATGTCCGGTAATAATCGGTCCATACGCTGCCAGATAGTCTATGTATTTGTTGCCATCCACATCCCAGAAATAGGCACCTTCCGCTTTTGCCATAGTGACGGGTGCGCCGCCACCTACCGCTTTAAATGCGCGGGATGGACTGTTTACCCCTCCGACGATAACATCTAATGCTTCCGTATACAGTTCTTCAGAACGTGTGAAATTCAAGATTCATTCCTCCTATATCAATTGCGCTTACTCTTTTGAAATAGATAACCTCTTACTACATTAAAATTTTACTGTTTAGTAAAAGTGATTACAAGGAGAAGGAGGTTCCGCAGGGGATGTTGGAACATTCACACGACAGAGGATTCCCCCTGCTTATGGCAGTAGGGGTTTCCTATACGAAAGTAATGAAAACTAATTGCAAAAGATGTATGATAGCTAGTGGAACAAAAACGGAGGGAAGGTAAGATGCTACGAATTGAAGCGAAAGGACTTACAAAAGAATTTAAGTCACATATTAGCCGTCCGGGACTTACCGGTGCGTTTCGTGATTTATTCAATCGACAGTATCGAACGATGCGTGCTGTTAACGGAATCGATCTTGAAATTGCTCCTGGTGAAATCGTCGGCTATATAGGCGAGAATGGAGCAGGCAAGTCGACTACCATTAAAATGCTCACCGGCATTCTTATGCCTACGTCGGGTTATCTTCGCGTAAATGGCATGGACCCGCACCGTGAACGAGAAAAATTCGTGCGTACGATTGGCGTTGTATTTGGTCAGCGAAGCCAGCTTTGGTGGGACATTGCGGTTCAGGAATCGTTTACGCTTTTGAAAAAAGTATATCGGCTCTCGGATGAAGACTATAAAAGCCACATGGGCCACGTAATTGAGGTGCTCGAAATCGGAGAGTTGCTGAATAAACCGGTACGCAAGCTTAGCCTTGGACAGCGAATGCGCTGTGAGCTGGCAGCTGCGCTTATTCACAATCCGCCATTATTGTTTCTCGACGAGCCCACGATTGGTCTTGATGTGCTGGTCAAATTGAAAATTCGCGAGTTTTTGAAAGAGATTAACCAGAAATATGGTACAACGATCCTGTTAACCACACACGATTTGTCGGATATTGAAGCGCTGTCGTCACGCGTCGTTATGCTTGATAATGGTAATATTATTTATGATGGCGGGCTGAATGAGTTGCGCACCACATGGGGAAATGAAAAGAGGGTTATGATTGAGTTCACGAGACCTGCTGAGCTAGAGGACTTGGAACGCCTGACTGGTACGTTGCCCGTCATATGGCAAAAGGAAAACGAAGTGCGATTCCGGGCAGTATTTGGGGAAGAGGATGCCGCTGTATCAGATTTATTATCTCGCATTATTTCTCATTATGAAGTGAAGGATATTTCTATTGAAGCAGTGAGTACAGAAGAGATTGTACGTAACATCTATCAAGAGGGGATTACGCATGTTTAGCATGTACGCGGAAATTATCCGCATCCGCTTTTTGACAATGCTCGCGTATCGTGTGAACTATTACAGCGGCATTGTTGTCTATAGCATTAATATCGGGGCGTATTATTTTTTGTGGAATGCGATTTATGGCGGGCAGCCCAGCATGGGCGGATTAACTGCACAGCAGATGGTTACGTACGTGGCCATTAGTTGGATGGCCCGTGCATTTTATTTTAATAATATTGACCAAGAGATGGCGATGGATATTAAACAGGGAAAAGTCGCCATTGAGATGATACGGCCATATAACTATGTAACAGTTAAGCTTATGCAGGGATTCGGCGAAGGAATTTTTCGATTGCTATTCTTTTCTGTACCGGGCATGCTAATCGTCAGCTTTATCTTTCCGATTTATTATCCGGACAGTGGTGTAACCTGGAGTTGGTATTTGCTCAGCCTGATGATTAGTTTTGTCGTTAATACGCAGATTAACCTGATTACAGGCTTATTAACGTTCTTTTTTTATAATAATGAAGGGATTATGAGAGCGAAACGAGTGATTGTTGATTTGTTTTCAGGATTAATCCTGCCGATCAGCTTTTATCCCGAATGGGCTCAGGAGATACTGAAATATTTACCCTTTCAGGCGATTAGTTACTTGCCGGGTATGATTTTTACAGGAGGAATGGTGGGAGAGAAGGTCCACACGGCACTGCTTATTCAATTCGTATGGGTAATCGTATTGCTATTGCCAATATGGCTTATGTGGTGGCGAGCCCGTAAGAGTGTCGTGATTCAGGGAGGATAAGGGTAGCTGATTTTTAGGAGAGAGAAAACACTTGGTATACAAGGGTTTCTCTCTTTTTTCTTGCAGAATTTCTGAAGGTGTCTAGTAGGTGCTTGTTTATGTCGAACTTGTATATACGTTCAATGTAGTATGGATGGTGGTAAATGGAGTTTTAGTGAAGGCTTAGACGTATCGAGGTGTGTTTGCTCTAAATTAGTTTTCTGATTCGTTCCTCAGATTCTTTCTTTTGTTAGCACTTTTTCTCATTAAGGGAATAAGATATAGTATAGCTAATTAAATCATTTCCTTTAACCTCTTCTTTGCTCTAAGGAAGGGGTTTTTATTTTTTGAACAGCTATTTGTTCCATAAACTTATTCACCTTCCGACTTTTAAAAATATGAAATTGCTTGCAAAAGTTTCTTTCTTCAAGAAGGATTACCGGCTATTCTTGTCGAATTTTGTATATATTTGGAATGGTCAATGGTTTAATAAGGAGCAGAATGATGGCTGGACAAGTCTATAACACAAAAAAGTTAGAGCTTAATCGAGTGGTCTTTCTTGGAAGAACGTGGGAGGAATATTTATTAATTTTTGATTTGAAAGAGGAACAATTAATTGGAAAGAGCGTGCTTGATTGTCCTGGTGGGGCATGTTCATTTACTGCGATAGCAAATCAACGTGGCATTAGATCTGTCGCAGCTGATCTTGCATATTATCATTCAGTTGAGGCTCTTAAAGAAAAAGGATTGCAGGATATCGAATATATCATTCCAAAAATTGAACAAGTTAAAGATAATTACCGCTGGGACTACTTTGAAAACATAGTTGAATTGAAAAATAAAAGAGTAACGGCTTTGAGTCAGTGTATAAAAGATATGGAGGAGACGAATAAAAGTAGATATTTTCCGGTTGTATTACCAGTTTTACCTTTTGAAGATGGCTTTTTTGATATTACGCTGTCTGCTCACTTGTTATTTATGTACGCTGATAATATAGATTATTATTTTCATATTCAAACGATAGATGAACTACTTAGAGTAACAAAAGAAGAAGTACGCATTTTCCCTATAACGGATATGAATGGTAAAAGATACGATCGGATAGATGAGATTAAAGAATGGATAGTAATGAGGGGATGGGAAGCAGTTGAAAGTAAGAGTTCTTATGAGTTTCATAAAAACGTTAATACAATGCTAAAAATCAGGAAGACAAGCGAATGATCATATGAATGTAATTGATGGAATTAATCAGATTTTATTACAGGTTTTTTTAATTTTATTTCCGATTTTACTTTATCATTTATACTGGGGCGAAAATGATTTACTAGAAGATAAAAGAAAATCTAGATTTGCATATGGGTTATTGTCGACGGTATCTATTGTATTGTGTATGATTTTCACTTTTCCAATCTCTAATGGATATTTATTGGATTTAAGGACTGTTCCTTTACTTATATCATTTTTGTATGGAGGGTACAGGTCAGGAATTTTTGTTACGGTTGTTTTTTTAGGCTATCGTTATTACCTGGGTGGTGGGGGATTTTTTGTACCATTGATTGTTTGTTCTTTTCTGGTTCCATGTTTAATCGCGATCACACCCCGTTATCAAAGCTGTTCTACACGCTATAGGGTGTTTCTTGCAGCAATTATAGCCCTTGGTACATCCATTCTAATTGCTACTGTAACGTATATGAAAATGGCTTGGTCAGACATACAAATTGATAAGGGATTTTCACTTTTTTTTGCTGGGTATACTACTATTCAGACATTTACCATGTGGGTTACCGTTTATTTAATAGAAGGGTTAAAAGAAAAAGCATTAATCCAACATCAATTGCGTCAGTCAGATAAATTAAATGTAATGAGTGAACTGGTTGCATCTGTCGCCCATGAAATCAGAAATCCTTTAACTGTTGTAAGAGGCTTCATGCAATTGTTTGATGAAAACAGGAAAATTCCAGAGGAAGTTAAGCCTTACATAGGGCTAGTAATAAAAGAAATAGACAGAACACAGGAAATTATTACAGACTTTTTATCCTTTGCTAAGCCCAAATTGGAGAAAGTAGAAAGATTTTCAGTTGCTGAGCAAATCCGATATGTAACCAGCTTAATGTCTTCTTATGCCACACTACAAAATGTTCACATGAAATTATTTATTGCTGATTGCCCTTATATAGAAACAGACCCTGATAAATTTAACCAAATCCTCATTAATATTATGAAAAACGGTATTGAAGCTATGCCGAGAGGAGGAGAGTTAGAAGTGAATCTAAGGGAAACGAATGGAATAGCAGAAATTTGTGTGAACGATCAAGGTGTTGGGATGACAGAAGAAGAAGTAAAACGTCTTGGTACCCTTTTTTACTCAACAAAAACAAAAGGAACGGGTATAGGATTACTGGTTAGTTATCGACTCATTGAAAAAATGAACGGTGAAGTTGAGGTTAGAAGCAGGAAGGGAAACGGTACACAGTTTATCATTAAGCTACCAATGGTAACAGAAAAATAGGAACCAACCTAACGAAGTGAAAGCCGATTTCCTTAACTTATAGGAAGTCGGCTTTCGCTTTGTTATGAAAATGAAAATAATTAAGGTTATTTATTTGCACGGAAGGTATCGGTAATCATACCGGCCTTTACATCTACGCGCGATAGCGAGAGATCGCGATTAAGGACATAGGCACGACTTCCATCGTGGCTAAAGATGATCGCTTGCCTAGGCTCTGTAAAGCCCTTAATAGTTTCAATCACGCGGTTATCGAGAGTATTAATTACATCAATACGATTGTCCAGCTTGCTACTAGCGAAAAGTAGTTTGCCATCAGGAGATAGGGCTGCACCATAGGGTTCTCGTCCTACTTTTATCTCATTAGTGATTTCACCTTTAGAGATATTCACTACAGAAATGCTGTCGCGACCACTGTTTGCAGCATATAAAGTACGACCATCGGCTGCTACGGAGATAGCACGAATCATAGAAAATCCGGTAATCTCACGCACAATACTTTTTGTTTCGGTATCGATAACTGATACTTTATCTCCCTTGAAATTCGTAACGAATACATAGCGTCCATCATGAGATATGACGATTCCCTGACGTGGTTGAGCGAATCCGGTAATAACCTCAGTCGGCTTACGTCTCTCAAGATCGACGATTGTCACCGAACTGTGTGCTTGATTGTTGACGTACAGCGTTTCCTTATCAGGGCTGATAGCAGTTCCGAATGCACCTGGACCGACCACGATTTCATCCTTTAAGGTCAGATTGTTCACATCATAGAAACGTAGAGTGCCTAGCGTGCTGTCTGAAACAACAAACTCAGAGCCATCATTAATGAACACGGTGTTTCTCGGCGTGATGAAGCCATCGATTTCTTTGCGTAAAGTGCCTTTGACGAGGTCAAAGACGCGGATTGATTTTTCACGGCTATCTGAGACAACTGCAAGCTTTTCATCAGGGCTTATAGCAAGGGAGTTGTTGGTAATATTGTCGTCAAAGCCTTTTTCTTCAACGGTTTTTTTAACGGTGGATGACGATGAAGTGACCGCCCAACCTACTGGAGCCCCTGGATTTGGATGAGTCAAGGTTTTGCCATGAATTTCAGGAAGAACATTGTTTAAAGCAAATGTGCCGTCTGTTTTTATATTGTAATATTTACTGCTGGAGTTAATATCAGGTGATGTATAACTAAACAGAACAGGCTTATTAAATTTTCCAACTCGTTCATTGGTTGTCAAATCGGTAACTTTAAAGGCGAAAGTTTTTAGTACTGTTTCGCCTTTAGGTGCTTTTGCCTGAAAATCCTCCAGATTCCCTTCTAACACTTGGAATTTTACTTCATTTGTAAATGTACCTTCCGGAATCTTGAGCTCCACATGCTCGTATGTAATTTTAGCAGCTTCCCCGGCATTGATCGTCTGCTCAGCAACTACCTTTGGAAATCCAAGCGTTTGAAAGTCTGGAACGGCAGCGGCGAAAGAAGTCGCGGCGAACAGTGACATGATTAGTGCCATCAAAAAACTTGCTGATGTAAATTTTTTCATACAGGCATTCTCCTCGCATAGTATTTTGCATTTATTTCACTTAAGATAACGAGTCGTTTGCCTGAACGGTTCGATTACGGGGAAAAAATGAGCAAAAGAATCAAAAGTGTTCTATGATGTTATTTTTTGCCCACTAAAATATAACTTAGCGGAAGTTTGTTCTCCTTTTCCAAATGTCCGAATATGCAGGAAATGTCGTGATCGTACTCATTGAATTCCTTGATATGAATACCGCTCTGCATTATAGAATTCAAGAGATTCGATAGTGTATGGCTAAAGCTATAATTAGGTTTTGATTTATAGGCGGTTCCGCCAATGTAGTCGATCCCTTTATAACTAACCCATGGATCGTTTTTGTAATAAGAGAAAGCCACTTTCAATGGTTCTTCAAACTCTGTTTCTCCCTCTACAGCGAACATATTTAAGAACGGATGCATTTCGTAAATAACGAGAGTACCCTCTTTTTTTAATAAGCCTGACACGATTGTAAAAAAGCGCTGCAAATCCGGGAGCCAGGTCAAAGCGCCAATCGAAATATATACTAAGTCATATTGCTCTGTATGCTCTTTGCCAATGTCATAAACATCGGTGCGAATGAAAGTACATGGCAGATTAGAAACAATGGCCAATTCGTTCGCTTCTTGTATGGCATAATCCGAGATATCAAAGCCTGTGCCGCTTTTTGCTCCTAAATTTATAATTGAAAGAAGTTCTATCCCATTATTGCAGCAAAGCTGTGCAACTGTTTTACCGTGTATATTTATTTCCTTGAACTTTTCTGTAATAACTTTGTCTAGAAGCGAGAATCCCTTTTCTTTGAATTGTTTCTTTACATTAATGTTTCTGGCTTTTTGATGAATTGGTGTTACCTCGTTCCAGGCTTCTCTGTTTGCTTCTGTGTATTTTTTTATCGACATTGTTGCTACCTCGCTTATTTTTTATTTTGACTTGAAAAAAGCACAAAAAACCACAGGCAATATACCTGTGGCATCCTTATCGTGATTCTAATGTTTGCTGATTGGCTTTATAGATGCATGGTACGCCATAAATGAAACTGTTCTTTTTTTATTGTAGAGGCAAAAAAGGGCAGACTTCCCCCTTGGAGTGAAAAATCATGTGTTATATTGGAAGTTTCTACAATAAACCATGTTTGAACAGATCCGAACACGTACCTACACCCCCTCTAAGTAAAATTCACCAAATGATAACATATTCATTTGGTAGTGTCTAGGAGATAGTTTGTAGATAGCATCTTTTGCGGTGCAAGAGTTTTCTTCAGGTGTAGAACGGGTTGTCAAAGAGGTTAGTCTTATTTCAGAAATGGCAGGGATCGCTACATTTGGCACCCATAATGTATCTGCCGTTACTGAAGAGCAGTTAGCTTCTTATAGAAGAGATTTCAGCAAAAGCGTCTTCCTTATCGTTAAAAGAAGCTTTTTTTTTATAGTCTTTTTCCTTTAAAAAATACTGGTTAAAAGATACTAGGAAGCAGGTAAAGAAACGCTTTAACACTAAAATATGACTATAGTTCCAATGAATGAAATTACTTTAAAATAACCTATAGAATAAAAAGTCGCTATCTTGTTATTCAACAAATCTTTCTATGTACATATTGGCAAAACAAAATATAAGAAAAAATATCTACCATAATTACGAAAAAATGGAATGTATGAACTGTGAAGAAAGGAATGGGACCTTATCGTGAAACGATATACTACACATTTCGCAAGTAAAGTCACGCTTGTTGCTGCATTGGGAACTCTCAGTGTTTTGCCCGGACAAGTATGGGCGGACGAGCCTTCCGGCAAGTTGAAAGAAATAACGACGGTAAATAGCTACTTACCTGGAGATATGGAGCGACACTGGGCGAGAGATGAAGCATATAATTTGGTTCATGCTGATATCATAAAAGGGTACATCGAAAAAGACGGAACAGTCTCAGTTAGGCCGAATAAGCAAATTACGCGTGCTGAATTCGTGTCTTTGCTAGTTGGTGCGCTCGGCTTAAAGAAAAATCCCGATCAGGACCCGCGTGTATTTTCTGACATCGAGCCGAACCAATGGTATTCCGAGGCGGTCAATATTGCAAGTTCGCTTGGGATTGTTAAAGGTGTAACGGAGAAGTCGTTTGGCCCGAATGATAAAATCACCCGGGGCGAGATTGCAGCATTAATCACGCGAGCATTTGCATACACGATCGATTTTGACGAAATGAATGGAAAGCAATTCAAAGATATAAAAGATTCATACTGGGCTGCACGCGAAGTAAGTAAGGCAAGTTCGGTGAAAATTATTAACGGTTATCCGGGAGGATATTTTAAACCGTTTGAATACTCGACGCGTGCGGAAGCGCTTGTCATGCTATCTAATGCGTTATATTTAGAAGAGAATGCGGTACCGGCTGATAAAACATTGATCGATATTGTTAAGGCAAATGAAGAGGAGGAGAAACGTGCATTGGGCGCGATAGATATCGAGCGATTAAAAGAGATTAGCAACAAGCATTATATCGGATATCATAAAGCGACCAGTGATTTGACGGCAGCTGTGCTAAAAAAGATGAAAGAAGAAGGGTACACAATTGAGATTACTCATGAAGGCGATCTGAAAGCTACTGTCATTGGCAAATGGAATCGGATTGCTGTTGTAGAGGTGGACGGAGTTACGTATCATTTGAGCACAAGCAAAGAAGGCGGAAAACACCTGGACAATACACAAACGGTTAAGGGTGTAGTTATGCTTAAAAAAGATTCTGTAACCGGTGAATGGAAAGTGTATACGTCCGATATACCGCTTTTGTTTACCTCAAAAATGCTTTCTGCACTGGAAATTCAATAACGAACAAAACGAGGCGAACAGTCGCCTCGTTTTTCGTTTTAGATGTATTTATCTCTTTTCTTGATTGTTACCATATTGACTTGATAGACGGAACGCATAACATTATAAAGAGGAGATAATCTGCCCGGTATACGGATGGAATAAAGCAAGGAGGAATTTTGTGTTTTATCTTTCGCTTTTCGGTGATTACCTTAAACAGTATTTTAAAATGCGACTTGCCTATCGGATGGACTTTATAAATGGAATTGTTTCGGATTTTGCATTTCAGGTTACAAATCTAGTTTTCATTTTGGTTGTTTTTCAGCATACATCACTTCTAAAGGGATGGACACGTGACGAAATTATTTTTATTTATGGTTTTTTTCTTGTGCCATATGCGGTATTCTCTACGTTTTTTAATCTGTGGGAATTTCAGGAGAAATATATCATTAAAGGAGAGATGGACCGGGTATTGACACGGCCTGCACATAATTTGTTCCAGGTAATGCTCGAAACGATGGACCCCCAGTCATTAGCTGGTGCGGTAACAGGTATCGTTATTATGGTATATGCAGGATTTCATATGGGGCTTTCGCTTTCCTGGTATGATCCGCTTGTATTCGTCTTTCTTGTCCTCTCGGGCGTGCTTGTGTATGGAGGTGTTTATACGGCGATTGCGGCGATTGGATTTTTCTCAGATTCAAAGACGGGCATTTCACCAATGATATGGAATATTCAGAACTATGGCCGTTATCCTGTTAATATTTATAACAAGGTTATTCGTTTTCTGTTGACATGGATTTTGCCGTTTGCTTTTGTAGGTATTTATCCTGCGGCCTATTTCCTTTCACGTGAAGAATATTATATGTATACTTTGTTGACTCCTGTAGTCGGTGTTGTATTTTTTGTGTTAGGCATTATGGTATGGAATTATGGTGTGAAGAATTATCGGGGAGCTGGTTCTTAAATAAAGGACTCGCTCCTTTATTTTGTTTTATTGGATGAAAATTGATAAGATGAAGAAGAGTTAAATAACGCAGAAATGGGGGAATACATAATGGCAAATATAGTGGTTGGACAAGATGCACCAAACTTTACACTTCCGGCAAGCAATGGAGAGAATGTGTCGTTGAGTGATTTTCGAGGCAAGAATGTAGTGTTATATTTTTATCCGAAAGATAACACGCCGGGCTGCACGAAGGAGTCTTGCGATTTTCGGGACAAAGTGGAAGAGTTTACTGGTAAAGATACGGTGATTCTAGGTATAAGTACAGACGATTTAACCTCTCACGATAAATTCATTAAGAAATATAATCTTCCTTTCCTGCTGTTAAGCGATACGGAAGTTGAAGTATCCAAGTTGTATGATGTCTATAAGCTGAAGAAAAACTTTGGCAAAGAGTATATGGGGATTGAGCGTTCTACATTCATTATTGATAAAGAAGGCCGGCTGGCAAAAGAATACCGGAAAGTAAAAGTAGATGGTCATGTAGACGAAGCGTTGCAGTATATTTCTGAGAATTTGCAGTAAGCAACAGGCAATTGTCCTGGACGGAAAGGTGAGAGGCATTTAATGAGCATAGCTCATTACGATTGGACCGATTATTATGACATCGTTTCCAATGGTTTAGACCGTGATGTTGAGTTTTATACGGATTTGGGGCTAGAAGCAAAAGGAACAGTACTTGACTTGGGGTGCGGTACCGGCCGTATTTCGATTCCAATGGCGCTTAAGGGAGTCGAGGTAGTAGGTGTTGACGCTTCAGAGAAGATGCTGGAGAAGGCACGCGCTAAAGCAGATATGGCACAGGTGAACGATAAAATAACATTTATTCATGATGATATGCGTACGTTTGAATTAGGACGTACGTTTCCGCTAGCTATGATTCCGTACCGTTCCTTTCTGCACTTGCTTTCGGTAAAGGAGCAAATGACGGCTTTGCGGCAAGTTCGTAAGCATTTGACTGAGGGTGGGCTACTTGCATTGAATGTATTCGTCCCTACAATTCAAGATTTGTATGAGCAGGACGAGAAAAGTTCAACAAGGGGAATCTATATGATTCCAGGTAGTGAAGATCGACTTGTAGTATGGGATTATACGAGGTATGACCATTTTCGGCAGGTTGCTGAGATTATTCGACAGTATGAACGTACGGATCGGGACGGCGTGGTCGTGCAGCGTGTAGTATTACCGTTGCATATTCGTTACATATTTCCCTCAGAGTTACATCATCTACTGAGATTAGCAGGATTCGGCATAGTGGAACGTTTCGGTGATTTCTCTAAAAAAGCATTTGATTCTAAAAGTACTGAGCTTATTGTGATTGCTAAGAAGTTATAAAGTGGGCAGTACATCAAGAAGTGTTGACATTCCCATATCCTCCTTGCATGGATTGGATCATTATATATTATGCGGAGCAGAGGGGAGGCACTGTTGAAATGAAAATTGTCTCGACAGCCAAAATGAGCAAACGTCATCAAGAGAAATTAGAAAAGGCATATCCACATCATGATTTTTATTTCTATGATCAGATGAGTGAAGCCGAGACAGATGTGAAAGATACACATGTATTGGTTACATACGGGGAAGATTTGACGCCCGATAACATGCAGGATATGCAAAATCTTCGTTGGATTCAGGTGCTAAGCGCAGGGATGGATATGATGCCTATGTCCTTGTTAGCTGAGCGCGGTATATTGGTGACAAATGCAAGTGGAATTCATAAGATTCCTATGGCTGAGTATACGTTTGGTGTCATGCTTCAAGTTGCACGTAAAATGAATGAGTTGTATGAGAAGCAATGTAATAATGAATGGGAACGAAGCATCCGTGTAGAAGAGTTGTATGGTAAGACGCTTGGAATTATCGGTGTAGGAGCCATAGGGGAAGAGATTGCGCTTCGTGCGCAAGTATTTGGCATGAAGGTGCTTGGCGTAAGTCGGAGTGGGAAAGTGAAGTCTGGATGTGATGAGATGTATTCGCAGCAGGAGCTACTTTCTGTACTTCCGCGCTGTGATTATGTTGTCGTTATTGTACCATTGACGGAAGAAACCCGTGGCATGATTGGCCAGAAAGAGCTCAGGGTTATGAAAGAAAATGCTGTATTAATTAACATTGCCAGAGGCGCAATTGTTGATGAGCAAGCACTGCTGGAACATTTGAGAAGCAAAAAGTTAAAGATGGCGGTTCTGGATGTGTTTTCCGAAGAGCCACTTCCTGCTTCGTCACCGTTTTGGCAACTGGAAAACTGCCTGATAACACCGCATATATCAGGTCGTTCCCCATTATATATGGAACGTGCATTGGAGATTTTTCACCATAATCTTGCCGCATATAATGAAGGGGAAACAAAAGGCATGATAAACGTGATTGACTTGCGCCAGGGATATTGAAGCATCAGAAAGCTTGCGAAAGTAGAAAGTATGGCGGGAGGGAATAAATGATGAAGATTTACACGAAGTCCGGTGATAAAGGAGAAACCAGTCTGGTCTACGGTATGCGTGTACCAAAGTATGATCCAAGGGTCGAGGCATATGGAACGTGTGATGAGGCTAATTCGGCAATCGGGCTTGCGCTGTCTCATGTGCCACAAGGAGAGGAATGGCAAGAACTTTTCTCCGTATGCCATATTGTACAGACGAAGTTGTTTCATATTGGAGCTGAACTGGCAACCCCCGCAGGCAAAGAAGTGGGCTGGAAAATCGAAGCGTCAGATGTAGAGCTGCTGGAAAAGATGATCGATAAGTGGGATGCGGAGCTTCCAGCCCTGAAGAATTTTGTGTTGCCGGGCGGATGCCCTGCCGGAGCGGGAATGCATTTTGCCCGGACAGTTGCCAGAAGGGCGGAGCGTAAAGCGATTGCTGTCGCAGAGCATTTGGAAGTCAATCCGACGGTTATTCGTTACTTAAACCGATTATCGGACTTTTTATTTGTTGCAGCCCGTTATGTTAATCAGAAGGTAGGGAAAGTTGAGCCAACATTGCATCAGGACGATAAGAAGTAACGAAGCATAAAAGATCATTCTAGATCATAGAATTTAAAAACGGTTATCATTTTTGACGGCAAGTAGCAAGCAAAGAGACGGTAATAGTACCGTCTTTTTTGTGCATTAACGGCTCGTTTTACATGATTTTGTTTTCATTAAGATTTAATAATTAGCTTGGTGTATGGATGATATTCTAGCGTTGAATTTAATTTGTGGTCATGATATGATGTTACATGCTCAAAACATAAAGGACGTATGTTTTTATGAAAAAGAAAAAAACGAAAAAAACTCTTGTTCTTTTATTGAGTGTGTGATATATTATAAAAGTCGCCGCTGAAACACGGCGCAACGCAAAAACAAGTTCCTTGAAAACTGAACAGTAACACTCGAATGTGTGCGAGTATATAAAAATTACCCACGAAAGTGACGAAATACTCGACGCGTGCGGAAGCGCTTGTCATGCTATCTAATGCGTTATATTTAGAAGAGAATGCGGTACCGGCTGATAAAACATTGATCGATATTGTTAAGGCAAATGAAGAGGAGGAGAAACGTGCATTGGGCGCGATAGATATCGAGCGATTAAAAGAGATTAGCAACAAGCATTATAT